>NZ_ATTI01000001.1:657500-957500 GCF_000419605.1 Sphingomonas phyllosphaerae 5.2
AAAAGTTACCGGATGAGTTGTGTTTAGGGGTGAAAGGCCAATCAAGCCGGGAAATAGCTGGTTCTCCGCGAAAACTATTGAGGTAGTGCCTCGAGCGAATACCGTGGGGGGTAGAGCACTGGATGGGCTAGGGGGTCGCGAGATCTACCAAACCTAACCAAACTCCGAATACCCATGAGTACTACTCGGGAGACAGACGGCGGGTGCTAAGGTCCGTCGTCAAAAGGGAAACAGCCCTGACCTACAGCTAAGGTCCCCAAGTCACGTCTAAGTGGGAAAGCATGTGGGAATCCCAAAACAACCAGGAGGTTGGCTTAGAAGCAGCCATCCTTTAAAGAAAGCGTAACAGCTCACTGGTCTAAATAAGGGTTCCTGCGGCGAAGATGTAACGGGGCTCAAGACGTGCACCGAAGCTTAGGGTGTGATCATTGATCACGCGGTAGCGGAGCGTTCCGTAAGCCTGCGAAGCGATCTGGTAATGGGTCGTGGAGGTATCGGAAGTGCGAATGCAGACATGAGTAGCGATAAAGAGGGTGAGATGCCCTCTCGCCGAAAGACCAAGGGTTCCTGCGCAAGGCTAATCCGCGCAGGGTGAGCCGGCCCCTAAGACGAGCCCGAAGGGGGTAGTCGATGGGAACCACGTTAATATTCGTGGGCCTGGTGGTGTGTGACGGATGGTGTGTGTTGTACGTCCTTAACGGATTGGACGTGCTTCGAAACTGTCCCGGGAAATAGCCCCACCGTATAGACCGTACCCGAAACCGACACAGGTGGTCAGGTAGAGTATACCAAGGCGCTTGAGAGAAGTGTCCTGAAGGAACTCGGCAAATTGCCTCCGTACCTTCGGAAGAAGGAGGCCCCATGTAGGCGCAAGCCATCATGGGGGGCACAGGCCAGGGGGTAGCGACTGTTTAGCAAAAACACAGGGCTCTGCTAAGTCGGCTTCAAGACGACGTATAGGGCCTGACGCCTGCCCGGTGCCTGAAGGTTAAGTGGAGGGGTGCAAGCTCTGAAATGAAGCCCAGGTAAACGGCGGCCGTAACTATAACGGTCCTAAGGTAGCGAAATTCCTTGTCGGGTAAGTTCCGACCTGCACGAATGGCGTAACGACTTCCCCACTGTCTCCAGGACATGCTCAGCGAAATTGAATTCTCCGTGAAGATGCGGAGTACCCGCGGTTAGACGGAAAGACCCCGTGCACCTTTACTGCAGCTTCAGAGTGGCAGTGGACAAGAACTGTGTAGCATAGGTGGGAGGCTTTGAAGCATCGGCGCCAGCCGGTGTGGAGCCAAAGGTGAAATACCACCCTGTTGTTGTCTATTGTCTAACCTCGTACCGTGAAACCGGTACAGGGACCCTCTGTGGCGGGTAGTTTGACTGGGGCGGTCGCCTCCTAAAGAGTAACGGAGGCGCGCGAAGGTGGGCTCAGGCCGGTTGGAAACCGGCTGTTAGAGTGCAATGGCATAAGCCCGCCTGACTGCGAGACTGACAAGTCGAGCAGAGACGAAAGTCGGTCATAGTGATCCGGTGGTCCCTCGTGGAAGGGCCATCGCTCAACGGATAAAAGGTACGCCGGGGATAACAGGCTGATAACCCCCAAGAGCTCATATCGACGGGGTTGTTTGGCACCTCGATGTCGGCTCATCACATCCTGGGGCTGGAGCAGGTCCCAAGGGTTTGGCTGTTCGCCAATTAAAGTGGTACGTGAGCTGGGTTCAGAACGTCGCGAGACAGTTTGGTCCCTATCTGCCGTGGGCGTCGAAATTTGAGAGGAGTTGACCCTAGTACGAGAGGACCGGGTTGAACGTACCTCTGGTGTACCTGTCGTCGTGCCAACGGCGCAGCAGGGTAGCTATGTACGGACGGGATAACCGCTGAAAGCATCTAAGCGGGAAGCCTCCCTCGAGATAAGATTTCTCAGGACGGTCGGAGACCACGACCTTGATAGATCGGATGTGGAAGCGCGGTAACGCGTGAAGCTAACCGATACTAATCGTCCTATTCGCGCTTGAGAGCACACACCCCCAACATCAACGTTGGATGTGGGTGACTTCCAGACAAATCATAATGTGCATCGATTTTGAACCTCCCTGGCCTCAACAACCAGGGAAAACCCCCGTATGCTGGCCCCATTGCCTGGTGGCCATAGCGTCGGTGTCCCACCCGATCCCATCCCGAACTCGGACGTGAAACCCGACCGCGCCAATGGTACTATCGCTCAAGCGATGGAAGAGTAGGTCGCCGCCAGGCATTGAAGCCAGCACACGCAAAGAACCCATCACAATCTCCAAAACACCCGGCGCGGGGTGGAGCAGCCCGGTAGCTCGTCAGGCTCATAACCTGAAGGTCACAGGTTCAAATCCTGTCCCCGCAACCAACGCTATAGAACTCGCCACGCCGCCCTTCGGGGCGGCATTGTCGTTTGTGGCTCAGACCAACAAGTCCGACACCTTCGCCACCACCTCCGCCTCGGGGCCGTGATCACCGTTCGGGTAGATCGTCACGGTCGCGATGAGCGTCGACAGGAACCCTGCGGCTCGGCCGCGGACAGTCTCGTCGTTCAGCGGTTTGCCAAGCCTGCCAACTTATTGACGTGCTTTCCATTTTCAGGCCGCTGATAAATGGCGTCACCGGGAGCATGGTCGTCGTCGCGGTCGGCATGTGCCGCCGCACGATTGTGCTTCGCGGGGCGACCTCTCCAAGGTTCAGGACGTATTCCATTCCCGTGTGGGTGTCGGATGCAACGAGCGTCGCGGAGTGGGTGGGCCTACGTCCCGGCAGGACGTCTCGCTGCGCCCTGCAACGCCGACAGCTCGGTACCAGGCTGTGGCGTGTGCCTCCTTGAGCGGCTCGCCAGTGATCAGCATTCCGTACTACATACCGCCTCGGCAGCCTCAACAAGCCCAAGGTCATGGTCGACCGTCGCAGTCAGTGGCCGGATCATGGTGCAAGGCCTGTCCCGCTACAGCTTTCGGAGCATCTGCAACCCGGCCACCAGCAGCCTCGCCGGTTCTAGTCTAGACACCAGCATCCGATAGATCGCGTCGTACAATCCGGTGGATGGCGCCGGCGTCCGGACGAACCGGTTCGCGCCATATCCTTGTCGATACCCGGGAGGGGCCTTCTCACCGCCTACGGCGTTGCGAGCCGAGGCGCGCTGAGTGCGCAGAAGTTCGCCAATGGTCACGGCCGAAGCGGCTCTATACCGGGACCGCCGACGTCTTGTCGGTCAGCACTCAAGGTATCTTAACCCCCGATTGTCGCGCGTGCGGGAGGCGGAGCGTGGCGGCAGGCGTTATGCGCCGCCACGCTCCGCATCAGCGGCCGAGCAGCACGCGCGCTTGGCCGGCGATCTGCGCCAGCATCGCGGCGTTGGGCGCCTGCGCGTTGCGCGCACGATCGATGACTGCGCGGAACTGCCCGACACGTGCCGCATTGCGCGCGAGCCATTCGTCGACGAGCGTGACGGGATCGCCGCCGCCGCCGCGGCCCAGGAAGTCGAGACGGAGCTGTTGGAAATCGCGGGCTAGGCCGGCGATCAGCAGCCGTTCCCACGGATCGCTGGGGCTGATGCGCGTCGCGGTCCCCTGCGCCCAGTCGAGGCCGAGGCCTTCGCCGAGCCGGGTGAAGGCGCGTGCCAATTGCGTCTCGTCGATCTTCGCGCGCTCCCCGAGGTCGGCGAGACCGACGGCGCCATCCAGCTCGAACAGGCGTACGACGCGGATCGCGAGGTCGTGCGGGGCGCCGGCGGCTTCGAGCGTGTCGGCGATGCGGCGCGAATGAGCACGGGTCTCGTCGAGCAGTAGCTCGGGAGTCGCTGCCTCAAGCCGATCGATCCCGCCCGACAGGCGCGCGAGCACGGTCGAAGGCATTGTTCCAGGTGCGGTGGCGCGCAACAGGTCGGCGATCTGCGAGCGTACCGCGACCGCGACCTCGTCGAAAAGCGCAAGCCGTCCGCTCTCCGGCATCGCGGTGGTCTCGATGGCGTGCCACAAGGCGGCAAGATCGAACTGGCGTTCGACGACGACGAACATCGCCGCGATGTCCGACAATGTCGCGCCTTCCTCCTCGGCGAGCTCGAACGGGTGGAGGATGCCGATGCGGTTGATGATGCGGTTGGCAAGCTTGGTCGCGATGATCTCGCCACGCAGGCGGTGCGCGTCGATCGCGGTGGCGAACCGCTCCTGCATCGCGCGCGGGAAAGCGGCGTGGAGGTCGGGGAGCAAGGCCGTATCGTCGCCGAGCGGCGAATGCTCGATCGCGTCCTGCAGCGACAGCTTGGCCGTGGCGAGCAGCACCGCGAGTTCGGGACGGGTCAGCCCGCGGCCCTCGCCGGTGCGGCGCAGCAGATCGGTGTTACCGGCCAGTCCCTCGACCTGCCGGTCGAGCCGCCCGGCTTCCTCGAACACCTCGATCAGGCGGACGTAGCTGGGCAGCGCCTGCGCGCCGCCGCCCTCGGCGATCGAAAGTCCGAGCGTCTGGAGGCGGTTGTCCTCCAGCACGAGGTGCGCGACGTCGTCGGTCATGCTGCCGAGCAGCGTGTTGCGGTCCTCGAACGACAGGCGGCCCTCGATCATCTCGCGGTTGAGCGCGATCTTGATGTTGACCTCGTTGTCCGAGCAGTCGACGCCCGCGGAATTATCAATGAAATCAGTATTGATCCGCCCGCCGCGCGCGGCGAACGCGATGCGGGCGGCCTGGGTGACGCCGAGGTTCGCGCCTTCGCCGATCGCGATGGCGCGCAGTTCCTCGGCATCCACGCGGAGGCGGTCGTTGGCGGGATCGCCGACCGTGGCGTTGTTCTCGGCCGCGGCTTTCACGTAAGTGCCGATACCACCGAACCAAATCAGGTCGGCCGGGCTCTTCAGGATCGCCGAGATCAGCGCGGTCGGCTCCAGCCGGTCGGCGACGATGCCGAGCGCGGCCTGCACCTGCGGGGTGAGCGGGATCGATTTGGTGTCGCGTGGGAACACGCCGCCGCCCGTCGAAATCACGCTGGTGTCGTAATCGGCCCAACTGGAGCGCGGCAGGGCGAACATCCGTGCGCGTTCGTCCCAGCTTTTCGCGGGATCGGGATCGGGATCGAGGAAGATGTGGCGGTGGTCGAACGCCGCGACCAGCTTGACCGCCTTCGACAGTAGCAGGCCGTTGCCGAACACGTCGCCCGACATGTCGCCGCAGCCGACGACGCGGATCGATTCCGACTGCACGTCCAGCCCGCGTTCGGCGAAGTGGCGCTGGACCGAGACCCACGCCCCCTTGGCGGTGATCCCCATCGCCTTGTGGTCGTAGCCCTGCGACCCGCCGCTGGCGAACGCATCGCCCAGCCAGAAGTCACGATCGAGCGCGAGCCGATTCGCGACGTCGCTGAACGTCGCGGTGCCCTTGTCGGCGGCGACCACGAAATAGGGATCCTCGCCGTCGAGGATCGTCACGCCCTCGGGATGGACGACCGAGGTGCCGACGATGTTGTCGGTGATCGACAGCAACGTGCGGATGAAGATGCGATACGCCTCGGTGCCTTCCGCCAGCCACGCGTCGCGGTTCGACGGAGCGGGGAGTTGCTTGGCGTAGAAACCGCCCTTCGCGCCGGTCGGCACGATGACGGCGTTCTTGACGCGCTGCGCCTTCATCAGCCCGAGGATCTCGGTGCGGAAATCGTCGCGGCGATCGGACCAGCGCAGCCCGCCGCGTGCGACCGGGCCGGCGCGCAGGTGGATGCCCTCGACACGCGGGGAATAGACCCACACCTCGCGCCACGGCAGCGGGGCGGGAAGGCCGGGGATCAACGCGCTGTCGAGCTTGAAGGCGAGCGCCTCGTTCGCGGCCTCGGTAAAGGCATTCGTGCGCAACGTCGCGTCGATCACGGCGCGGAAGGCGCGCAGGATACGGTCGTCGTCGATCCCGGTCACCGCATCGAGCCCGGCGTCGATCACCGCCTGCGCCGCCTCGGCACCGCCGGTCGCCGCAGGATCGTGGATCGCGGTGAAGCGCGCCACCAGCGCATGCGTCACGTCGCGCACGCGGGTGAGCGTATCGACGACGTTGGCGGGGCCGTAGCTCATGCCGGCCTGCCGCAAGTAGCGATACCAGGCGCGGAAGAGGACCACCGCCGATGGCGACAGCCCGGCCTCCAGCATCAGGCGGTTGAAGCCGTCGTCCTCGGCGTGGCCCTCGAGCACCTGTGCGAGCGCTTCCTGGAGCGTGTCGGCCGCCGCGAGGACCGCGGGAATGTCTGCCTTGGTCTCCAGCGTGAAGTCGTGGATCGAGCTGCGTTCCTCGTCGGTCAGCGCGGTCGGCATCTCCTCGATCACGCGGAAGCCGAAATGCTCCAGCGCCGGAACCGCGTCCGACAACGCCAGCGGTCCACCCTGGCGATAGACCTTGAGGTGGAGGATGCCGTCGCCGCTGGCGGTGAAGCGCACCTCGCGGTCGGCATCGTCGACCAGGTTGGCGATCGAGACGATGTCGCGCGCCGCTTCGTCGGCGGTCGCGCCGGTGCGATAACGCGGCGGGAAGGCGGCGGCGTGACGCAGCGCGAGGCGCGCGGCACGCGCCGGCCCGACCTCGTCCGCGAGCGCGGCCTCGATCGACGGCGCCCAGCCGCGGACCATCTTCTCCAGCTCGGCATCCAGCGTCAGCGCGTCGGGCAGCACGCCCGAACTGCGCAGGTCGACGGTGTAGCGCAGCAACGCGACACGGCCGTCCTCGACGCTGGTCGACCAGTTGAGCACCTGACCATTCGCGGCCTCGGCCAGCATCTCGCCGATCGCGACGCGGCGCGCGGTGGTCAACTCGTCGCGCGGCAGCCAGACGAACGCATAGAGATGACGACCGAGCGGGGAGGGGACCAGCACCAGCTTGGGCCGCGGACGATCCGCGAGGCTCATCGCGGTGAGCGCCAGTTCCTCCATCGACGCGGCATCGACCGCGATCATCAGATCGTGCGGCAGCGTGGCGATGGCATGCGTCAGCGCCTTGCCGGTGTGACCGGCGGGATCGAAGCCGAACTTCGCCTCGCTGGCGGCCAGGCGCTGGCGGAGCACCGGCACGCTGCGCGGCGGTGCGTTGAGCGCCGCCGAGGTCCACAGCCCGGCGTGGATCGACAGGCCGGTGACACGTCCGCCGGTGTGGATCGGCACCACCAGCAGGTCCAGCGGGACGCGGCGATGAACCGGCGAGATCAGGCTGGACTTGAGCAGCAGCGGCGCGGCGTTGCCGGCGCCGAAATAGTCGATCGCCAGCCGCCGCGACCGGTCGGCGAGGATCGGCACCTCATGCTCGTTGGCGATGATGCCGCGCGGGGCAATGGTGTCGGCATGGCCATCGGCGTGCCAGCGCTCGTGCCCGAGCAGCGTGAAGTGGCGGTCGAGGAACCAGCGCAGCAGCGCCGCACCCTCGGGATCGCCGCCGACATCGTCGATCACCCCGGCATCGGCCGCGAGCGTGCCCTGCATCGCGCGCCAATCGCGTACCGCGACGCGGACGTCGGCGAGCAGCCGCTCGATCTCGTCGGTCAGCGCGCGGCGATCGCGCGCATCGACCCGCTCCAGCTCGACGTAGATCATCGATTCGGGGCGGCCGTCGGGATCCTCGATCCCGGTCAGCCGGCCCTCGGCATCGCGCGTGACGCGGACGACGGGGTGGATGACGCGATCGACCGCGATGTCACGGTCGCCGATCGCCGCGGCGACCGAATCGACCAGGAAGGGCATGTCATCGTTGACGATCGCGAGCCGCATCCGCCGCCGTGCGCCATCGCCGGGAAGCTGTTCCAGCGCGAGTGCCGGGGTGCCGGCGGGGCGCACCGCTGCGGTTTGCGCCAGGAAGGCCGCAGCCTCCGCCTGCTTCTCCTCGCCGAACCCGGCGAGCTCGCCGGGCAGCGCGCGATAGGTGAGCCGCGCCGCCAGCGCCGCAGACAGTATCTGAAGAGACTTTTCGGCCATAGGCGCTGCTATGCGCCCCCCCGGCGGCTATCTCAAGGCTTGCCGCACTGCGTCATCGCGCGATCACGACAGGCGGCGCAGCACCTGTTCGACAAGGCGGGTGTCGTCGCCGACCGTGCCGACGACGACGATGCCGTTTGCGGTGGCGCGGCCGAGCAGCACGACCGGCGCGCCTTCGTCCAGCCCGCTGTCGATCGCGAGTTCGGCGAGCACCGCACGGTCGGCGAGCGGCAGCGCCAGGGGGCGATCGCCCGCGTCGGGCTGGCGCGCGGCGCGTTCGGCGGCGACGATGCCCTTCACGCCGCCTTCGGCGCGCTCCAGCGCGTGCGCCAGCGCCCCTTCGCCGATACCGCTGCGCTGTGCCCAGGCGAGCACGGTCGCCGCCTCGGTCAGGCGGGTCTTGTCATGGTCGATGCCGAAGACGAGCTTGGCGATCGCCGTCATCGGCGCGCGCGCCTGCGGGCGGATGCCGGCCTCGACGAGCAGCGTCTCCAGCCGGTCGGGATCGGCAGCGGCAGCGAGCGCGACATCATGTGCACGGCCCAGCGCGCGGTAGAGCGCGGCGTGGCTGCGGGTACGCGCGGCGCGTGCCGAGGCGGCGCTTTCGCGCGCGGCGGCGAGGCGATCGTCGAGCGTCAGCGGAGCCGCTTCTTCGCCGCCGGCGGCGCACGGGCCGTCCGCCCAGACGCCGCCGGGCAGCGGATCGTGGCGCGGCGTGGGCAGGACCGCGGCCAGCTCTGCGTCGAGCCCGCGCTGGTCGGCCACGGCGACCAGTTCCTTCCAGTTGATGACGCCGTAGATATAGTCGATCGTCTGCGCATTCGACGAGAACGGCATCAGGATGCCGCGGTACATCGTGGCGTGGCCGCGCGCGCCGGTGAATTCGGCCTCGAAGCCGATCGGCGCGCGATTGGCGATGATCTGCAGATAATGATCGGTCAGCCGCGACAGCAGCGAGCGCGACGGCACGTCGGCGATGCGCGCGATCGACTGGTCCATCGCGCATTCGTCACGCAGCGCGCGGCCGATGAACTGGATCGACGGGTTCTCGATCCCGGCGGAGAAATCCAGCAGCACGCTATGCGGGCCGAAGTCGGCGATGCCCTCCGGCTCCAGATCGCCGATCGCGGGATACGGACGGTCGCGCAGCAGGGATACCCAGTGATTGTAGGCGCGGACGTGCATCCGGCGCTCGTCGGGGCCGATCGGCGCATGCGGTTCGCCCACCCCGCCCTCGGTGGGGTCGTCGTCCTGGCGAAGATCGTCGTAGCCGCGCGCGGTGTCCATGCTCATCGTCCCGGCGAGCGGCCTGTCATTGGGCCGAATCGCAAGAGTGCTTTTGCGCCGTGGATGGTAAACGCACGGTAAAGCCGCGAAGCGCTTGCCAGCGTCGTTTCACGGTGCTAGGCGGCGCCTCCACGACGCTTCCTGCGGGATGCGCGTAGGCCGCTTTAGCTCAGCTGGTAGAGCATCGCATTCGTAATGCGGGGGTCACAGGTTCGAGTCCTGTAAGCGGCACCACCCCTTCCACAAGCTAGACGGCGGCGGCCATGGTAAACGCGCTTTGGCGTGGGTGCGTCGTGGGTTCCTTGTGGGAACGGCTCTGGCTTGGATGCGGTGAGCCGGCTGGTTCAAGGGCGTGAGCGTTGGGCGCAATCTGCTGGCAAGGCGGACAGGGCGTTCGATAGGGTAGCGAGAAGGACCCAGTTGCGGTCATTCGCGGGCGCTTTTCGGCTCCCCGCCTTCTGCCATTCATTCATGTTGGTAGCGGAGTAGGTGCTGAGCCTCAGCCTTGCTCGCTGCCCCGCCAGCTTTCTCAAAAATGATCGAATTTCGGGAATTTGCTACGCCGGCTTGGGCGAGCCTGAGCCGGATGCGCAGCCCGCCGCGCTACGTGCCTTTACGCAGTTTTGTCAGCATCTCGGCACTATGGTCATTGCCCGGGTTCAGCTTTAGCGCGCGCTCATATTCCGCGATCGCCCGGGTCTTGTCCTCGATCGCTGCCAGCGCATCGGCATAGCTGTCATGGGCGTTCGCGCTGTCCGGGTTCGCCGTGGCGTTATAGGCGAAGATCGCGGCGGCCGCCGGCGCACGTTTGGCGAAGAGCAGGCGATAGCCCCATTCGTTCAACCGGTCCTCGTTCAGGTGCAATTCGGGGTGCTGGCGCCTCGCAGCTGCGACGCTGCCCGGCACATCGGTATAGTCGCTCGCCTCCAGCGTGCGTTCCAGCGAGGCAAACCCGACAAATGGCCCCAGCAAGGCAGCACGGATCACGCCGGCGAGTTGTTCCAACTGATACTGGACATCGCCGCCGCCCCGATTGCTCAGCAGGACGATGCCGTAGCGCGAAGCCGGATAAAAATCGCAATAGCTGGAGCAGCCGAAGCTGCCACCGCTATGGCGATAATAGAGCTGGCTGTCGGCAGCCTTGGCGATGATCCAGTGGAAGCCGATCGCCTGATGGTCCGTTGTTCCCCACAACGGCTGCTGCGTCCGTGCGACGGCAGCATCACGCGCGGCAATTTGCGCTTGGAGATAGCGGGCCATATCCGCCGTACCATAACGCAGACCACCCGCCGGCAGGATGATCGGCAGCGACAGCGCCGGCATCGCCTTCTCATCATAGCCGATTGCGAGCCGCGTGGGCGGGATCGGCCCGGTGCCGCCACGCATGCCGAGCGGCTTCTCGATATAGCGGGCGACCAGGGTCGGATAGGGCTGGCCGTAGATCCGCGACAACAGGATGCCGAGCAGTTCGGACGCGGTGTTGGAATGGCGCGTCTCCCGGGCAGGCGTATCGATCAGCTCCACCTTGGCGAGATCGCGGAGGAAGTCCGACGGCGTGTAATTCTGATAGAATTGCGTGACGCGTAGCGGGAGTTCGGCAGGCGTCGAGTTGCCCAGCCCCCCACCCCAATCGGGGATATTGTTCGGCAGGGCAGATGTGGTGGTGACGATGTCGGCAAAGGTGATCGGACGCCCGTCCTTGGCCAGATTGTCGAAGCTGGACGGCAGATAACGGCGGATATCGTCGTTCAGCCCGACACGCTTCTCCTGGATCGCGTGCGCCAGGATCAGTCCGGTAAAGGTCTTGGTGATCGACCCGATTTCATAGACGCTATCTCTACTGGCGAGCGCGCCGTCGCGTACCGCGAAACCCGCATCGTGATATTGCGTCACCCCATCGCGCACGATCGCGACGGAGATGCCATCAGCTTTCGCATCATTCAGGAACGAGGCAAGCAGGGGGGCGATCGGGTCGGCCGGCACTGCGGCGCGAAGCCCCATGGACGTCGTAGAGAAAGCCAACGCGGGCACTGTTTTCAACAGATCACGCCGTAGCCATTCTCGCTTCATCGCTCGCTTCCCTTCAATACCAGATCATAATCGAGGCCTCATTGCGGCGTCGAGGTCAGGCTTTCTCGATTGGGGAACGGGACGTGGGAAAGAGGCCGCGCCGATCGTACCCACAGGCGTTCGAGACACCCACTTTCCCGAAATCTGTTCCCGATTGCACTTTCCCGGAACGGCTCGGTGGAGACGGAGAAATGGGAAAGCCCCGAGCTTCCCAAAGCAGCAAGTTTCGGGAAAGCGACAGCACTGGGAAAGGCCACAATGGGCCATGCGGCCGTCAGCCGCTCCGGGGCTGAGGAGACCCATAATCCGCCGTTCAGCGCCGCTCAGCCGCTTCCCGCAGTCGGACGCTCGTTCATCGGCTGCGAAAAGGAGGCACACCCTACCCGGTGTAACCGCAGAAAATGAGGAACAGACCGCAGAAATCAGCCATCTTCCAGACACCGGACAGCCCACCGTTGACGCCTGCGGAATGCTGCACGGTAGCCCCGAAAGGCGGCTTACCGGACCCGTTCGGAGCGTGTTCGCTGGCCTGCGGGACGGGCGAGCGCGCGACCGTGGACGGCAACCTTGCCCGGCGCAGCAACTTAGCACCGGGCGTCTACTGAGACCAGAAACTAACCGGCTTCGGCCTTCGCGTCCGCGACAGCGGACACAAGTGTAAATAGGCGTCCAACCGGGACCCCTTATCGGCGTCGAACAGGGACCCCTTCGAGAAGCGTTACGATGGCGGCGGGCACTCCGTTCACGCTGGTTGTGGCGTAGGGCGGGCGTAGCCCGTCCGGAGGCGCAACCAGCGCGAGGTGTCCTTCATCGGGTATCCCCCGGCGTCAGCGGCGGTGCTTGAGGCGCCAGCTGTCGTTACCGGTCTCGACGATGTCGCAGTGGTGCGTCAGCCGGTCGAGAATGGCAGTCGTCATCTTTGGGTCACCGAACACGCTCGGCCACTCTCCAAACGCGAGGTTGGTGGTGATGATGACCGAAGTGCGCTCGTAGAGCTTGCTGACGAGATGGAACAGCAGTTGCCCGCCAGAGCGGGCGAACGGCAGATAGCCGAGCTCGTCGAGTACCACGACGTCGAGCCGAGAGAGCTGGGCAGCCAGGGTCCGGGCCTTGCCGATTCGGGCTTCTTCCTCGAACCGGTTCACAAGCAAGACCGTTACCACAGCCCGGTACGCTCACCTCGATGATCAAACGTCACTCGAGACAAGCGACCGTAGCTCCCGTAAATAAAGGCCGATATGGGCTCCTAACATTACATTTTTGCGAGCTCTTTGACTACAGTTCCGGCCTCATCTGCCGACAGTCCTAGCAGTTCTGCAGCTATAAAGGATAGTTCGTTCTCTTCCTCAACCGTCAAGTTCCCTAACCGAGCTCTTTTCCCAAGCAATGCAAGCTGCTTGTGCAACTTATTCCGGGCAGAAAACCGTGGGACTGCTACTCGATCCAAGATATGCGTCGAAATACCTGTCGCAACAGCGTAGGACCTCACGATTAAGTTGGTGACGTTCGAGTTTAGAAAACCCGCAAGGTAGTCCGCTTCCGCCTCGGAATCGCAAGGGATAATCGCGAGCTTGTGATCAGGCATGACGACCTTCTCTGCTCCAAGCGGCAATCGATGTGAAGCGACGGCGGCTGCTATCACGCCCGAGCCAGCAGCCATCTCGCGCCAAACAACCTTATAGGGGCTAAACGTCGCCGTGAGGACGCTGTACAAACCATGCCACTCATTTCCCGCCGGATCGAAGTTCCTGAACTTCTTCCGATTACTTAGAATGGGCTTGAACTCAGACAGGAACTCGCGAGTTAGCTTCGGAAGATCTGCAAAAACAACTGGCGATGTTGGGCTGGACGCCGAATGTGGTATAAGAACGTATTCCTTAGGTGAAGCTTTGAAGCGCGAGACATCTTCTCCGCGCAGTAGCGGATAGATGTAACTGTCTTCTATCGGCAGCGTTGTCTCCTGAACGCGTTCATTCCTTCCCTCGCGCGCCAAGTTGGTGACCATGAGACGACCGGCTAACAGGCTAGCTTGCAAGAAATAGACACCATTCGCACCGCGCGTGTTGAGACCCTCGCGGACGACCGCGGCGTATGGTGATTTACCGAGCGCATCTCTCAGGAGCGAGAGCGTTGCCTTCGTGCCGACGATCCAAGGTGATTGCAGTTCAGTAGCACTGATCGGCTCAGCCAGCAGCTTTCGGATCGTGCTCGCCTTTTTGACACGTTCCAGCGTCAGCTCCTGAGCTTGTCTAGCTTGCCGGGGACGCCATTGCCTCCATTCAACAGGGTATTTGTTCGTACCGCCGCTTTTGAATACGGCCACGCAAGACGTGTTGGTGGCCTGCCCCCTGAACGGCTTCAGGGCGTCGATATCCTCGACAAGCTCTACAGCGAGTTTCTTTCCGCCCGGCAGAACGAACCTGCGGAAATGCCATCCGCCGGTCTCCGACTGGAAGATAGTCCTTGGCAGGACAAACCCAACGCGCCCACCTTTGCTGAGATACTTATCCGCAGCGACGTACGTCATAAGAATGCAAACGTCGGTTTTAGAGGCGGAGCTGCTTTGGCGGCGCTTTCCCGGCAATGGCCCGGTGAGCGCGTAATGCTCCCAAGCGGCAGCACTTACCTTTCTATATTCAGGAGCCAAGCTTTCCCAGTTTACCCAAGGGGGATTGCCAACCACGATGTCGAACTGCCCAACAAACAGTGGCGCAAAGGAGTTTTTGATTATTCGAGCCCATATACTGTCCCGCCCCTCATCTCGAAGATTCGCCATCGTCTCGTAAAGTTCGACGTAATGTTTCCGATCCCTAATGCTTACGCTTGTTTGCGACAGGTCAGTCAGAAACTCGTCGGCCGAGAGGCCCACTTTCAGAGCGTGCTCGATGAGCTGGGTAAATTCGTTAACTGTCGCTGCACTAGCGCCAACCTCCCGCGGAACGAGCAAAAAAGGCGGCTTCGTCGCTGCACATGGTACTCGCGCAACCGGCGACGCGCTTGTGAAGAGGTCCTCGTACTCGGACGGAGTGGACACAGAGTCGGCAAGGTAGATAGGAAGCTCAATCTCGCCGACGTGACGGATAAGGTCGCGTATAGCGATGAGGAAATTGGTACGACTCGCGAGGACGGCGAGCGGATTGATATCGAATCCTACGACGTTCCTCAGAATCGCCTCGATGAGGCCTTTTTCCGCCCCCGGAAACGCCTCCGGCTTTTGCGCAAAGTTCTGGCGAATACGCGCAATCGCCTTTACGAGGAACGTGCCGGACCCACAGGCAGGATCTAGGGTCAGGACTCATTGGTCATAGCCAGAAGATGACTGTGGCCGCGAGGGCGACGGCGGAGAGGAAGACCGTTGGGCATCGGTCGTAGCGTGTGGCGACGCGGCGCCAATCTTTCAGGCGGCCGAACATGATCTCGATGCGGCTGCGGCGCCGGTAGCGCCGCTTGTCGTACCTGACCGGCTCGTTGCGCGATCTACGGCCCGGGATGCAGGGCTGGATGCCCTTGGCTTCCAGGGCGTCCCTGAACCAATCCGCATCATAACCGCGATCACCAAGCAGCCATTGCGCCTTTGGCAGATCGTCGAGCAGAGCTGCCGCGCCGGTGTAGTCGCTGACCTGCCCGGCGGTCATGAAGAAGCTCAAGGGCCGCCCATCCGCATCGCTGACGGCATGCAACTTGGTGTTCATACCGCCTTTCGTGCGGCCGATCAGGCGGCCGAGATCCCCTTTTTAACCCGCAGGCTCGATGCCGTGCGGTGTGCCTTCAGGTAAGTCGCGTCGATCATGACTGTTTTCGGCACGGCCTCCGCTGACGCCAGACCCTCCATCATGCGCAGGAAAACGCCCCGTTCACCCCAGCGCTTCCACCGGTTGTACAGCGTCTTGTGCGGACCATACGCGCTCGGTGCATCACACCAGCGCAGTCCGTTGCGATTGACGAAGACGATGCCACTCAGCACCCGTCGGTCATCGACCCGCGGCTTGCCATGGCTCTTGGGGAAGTACGGCTGCAGGCGCGCCATCTGCTCATCCGTCAACCAGTACAGGTCGCTCATCCACGCTCTCCTCACGGGGCCTGAATCAGATCGCGGCGCTCACATCAATGGGTCCTGACCGTAGCGTACGGATTTGGGGCAATTGCGGACATCCGCGCAGGGGCGAGGTTTGACTGGCCGGTGCCGTGGGGCATCGTTCGCCGGACACAGTTCCTGTCCCAAATTGCTCTGTCAGCACAGGCGACGAGAATAGGTATAGCGCAGGTCGCAAATCGAGATCTGGCCTAGCCAAAGCGCTTTCACAAGGGAGTGGGGTTGTCCGCGCCACGAGCCGGTTTGGGTAGTCCGTGGGTCGTGGGCTTCACCCTTGTCATTGCGCGCATAAAGGTACGGTTTTCCTTGGCTTTCGCGCGACCGTAACTAGCCTTCGTAATGCGGGGGTCACAGGTTCGAGTCCTGTAAGCGGCACCACCTTTTTTCCAGATAAAAGCAGGCACGCCCGCCGCGTTGGCCGGCATGTGCGCTTGTCGTAGCGCACGGGCGTTCGCTCGTTTCCCCGCGGCTGGTGGCGCGCCTGGGCGGATGGGTGGGAATGGTATCGGCCGATGCGCTACGGCATTGATAGCGCTTCATTAATCATGAGGGCGTACCGACGTTTCCGAAAGGAGACGCCGTGGAACTCGATCGAACGATCACCGAAGCAGCGCGCCGGTCGGGTGAGCTCGGGATCAGGACGCTCGATCTGCAAGCCGACATCTCGGAGCTGGCCAGCCGCGTTACTGCGCAGGCGAATACGATCGAGAATGTCGGCCTGCAGACGAACGGGCTGGCGAACGATGCCGGGAACGTGGCGGATGCGGCGCAGGAGGCGCTCGGGGCCACGACCGGCGCTCGCGGCTTGCTGGCCAGTTCTCAAGTTCAGATCGAAACGGCGATGGGCAACGTCGTCGATCTGATCGACCAGGTCAGCCTGATCCACGGCAGCCTGGACGCCTTCACCGCGGCCCTGGAGGACGTCGGGCGGGTGACAGCCCTGATCGATGCCATCGCCAAGCAGACCAATCTCCTTGCCCTCAATGCCACGATCGAGGCGGCGCGGGCCGGCAACGCCGGCCGCGGCTTCGCCGTGGTGGCGGGCGAGGTGAAGAAGCTGGCATCGGAAACGGCGTCGGCGACGTCGCGGATCAACATGTCCATCGGCACGCTCACCGCCCAGGCGGAAGCGATGCTGGGCCGCGTGGACCTTGGCGTCTCCAAGGCGAGGTCCACCCATCAAGGCACGCAGGACGTGAAGGCACTGGTCGCGCAGATCCGAAGCCTCATGGATGGCCTGGAGTACAATAGCGGGACCGTCGCCAATCGCACCGCCTCGATGGTGTCCGCCGTGGGCGAGGTGAGGACAGGCCTCAGCCGCCTGGCGGAAACCTCGGCGGACAACGCGGGCGGCCTGCAGCGTTTGTCCAAGCGGGTCACCTCGGTGAGCGACGATACCAACGACCTGCTGCAGATGCTGGCGGAGAGCGACGCGGACACGCCGGACCGGCCGTACATCCGCTTCGCGGTCGAAGCGGCGCGGCAAGTGTCTGCCGGACTGGCGGATGTGGTTCGCGACGGGCAATTGGATCAAGCGACGATCCTGCGCGAGGCTTACAGCCCGGTGCAGGGCTCGGACCCGCCGCTCTTCACCCACCCCGCGATGGCGGCGATCACGGCATTGGCGCGCCCGCATCAGGAAGCCGCCCGGGAGCTTGCCGGCTTCTTCGGCATGAGCTTCACCGACCGGAGGTGCTTCGGGGCGGTCGCCATGCCGGAGCGATCCTTGCCGCAGCGCGCCGGCGACAAGGCCTGGAACGAAGAACATTCGCGTGCCGGCCTGTTCTTCCACCTCCCGGAGACTGCCGAGCAGGTAAAGATCACCAAACCCTTCTGCCTTAAAGCGTATCGCAGGCCCCTGGCGGATGGTGGCGTCGTGTTGCTGAAGCAGGTCATTGCCTCGATCAACGTCAACGGCGCGCACTGGGGCGTCCTCCAGCTTGCCTACAAGGATCAAGGATAGCGCGCCCGGTTGATCCGGGGAGGTCGCGGCGTTCAACGACCGGGGTGGCGTAAGATCCATGCTGGTCTGCGCAGCGTGCGTCACCACGGGCATGCCACGGTACTTGTGGTTCGTTGATGCTGGTTTGCTGGCACGCGAGCACGCTGACTCGCTCGGGATGGCTTCTGTTCGTCGGCTGGCGGGGACTTGGATCGCCAGCCCGGCCTCCCATTTTTAGATCAGGCGCGCGCGATCGCTCGCCTCGCTCACCAATGGAGCCGCCATGATCCTGGCCTACTTGATTGCGGCCGCCGCGCCGATGCAGTGCACACCGGCGGATTACCTCTGCACCCTGGGGCGCTCGCCCACGTACAGCGAGCAGGAACCGGGCCGGATGGCTGCCCAGCGCCTGGAAGCCGAGCGCGCGCTGATCGATCGGCAGGCGGCCAGCGTGCGCGCCGCGTCGAACAGCCAGGCGGAAGCAACACGTGCACTGCCGAGGCGGGTCGAGGATCTATCCGCCGCGGGCCGGTGCAGCGAAGCGGCGGACGTGGCGCTGAACGGCGGGGACATCAATCTCGCGCAACAGACCCGCACATATTGCCGCTGATACCTGCCAAGCCGGCCGGTTTCCATAAAAGGGCAGGGCGCTCCGATACTTATCGGGCGAACGGGCGGATCGATGATCGCAATGCATGGTTATGGGCAGGCACGCCTCATCCGGGCGAGGAGAAACCATGTACGCTCGCACCGTCGTAAGCACCCGCCGCGTCAACAGGCTCGCCGGCGCCGCCTATCTCGTGATCGTGGCCGTGGTGAGCGTGTCGATCGCTGCCGGAGCCGGGCTGGTCGGCTGACACAGGAACGGCGCCGGCCGCGCGGACAAGCGGGCTGGATCGTCCATTTCCATCGTGTCGCGCGTGCGCCGATGCGCAATAATCCGGCGGGCGGTGCCCCTTACCCTTAGACTTTAGTCGAGCCCGAACGGCTCGGCAGTTCATCTTAAGCGGTCTTTTACCGAGTGGCGTCAATCATTTGGCATCCTGTCGCTATGCCGGAAGCTGAGCATGCCATGCTGAAATGGTTCAAAGAGATCGCGCCGATCCGCCTTAAATTCAAGGTGCTGCTGTTTGTGTATGGAGGCCTGTCGGGCGCGCTGGCGGTGATCGCTTGCTATGCCGCGGCTCACGCCCCCGCTACTCAATCCACGCCGCTCATCGGTGCCGCGGTGACGCTGTTCGCCGCGGTCGTCGCCGTCACGTTGATGGCGTCCCACCTGATCTGCACGCCGTACGTGAGCACGGTCCTGCGCATGGAGGCGCTTGCCGCGGGAGATCTGGACAGTCCGGTGGCGTACACGCAGCACCGCGACTGTGTCGGCCGCATGACGAAGGCCATGGAGAGTTTCCGCGAAAGCTCCCTGGCGGCGGCAGAGTGCAATACGCAGCGGGCGATGGCGTTGGCGATGGGGACCGGGCTGAACGAGATCGCCGGCGGAAACCTGTCGCATCGCATCACCGAGGAGCTCAGCGGGCCGTTTGCTGCGCTGAAGGAGGACTTCAACACGGCGGCGGACGCCCTGTCGGCGGCGTTGTCCGTGGTAAACTCCAGCGCAGCGGGTATCGCGAGCGGAGCGCACGACATCCACCAGGCCGCCGACGATCTCTCTCGGCGGACCGAACAGCAGGCCGCGTCGCTGGAGCAGGCTGCCGCAGCCATGCATCAGATTACCACGACGGTGCAGGAGACCGCGGTCAGCGCCGCCCGTGCGAACGATGCCGTTAATCAGGCGCGGGAGGACGCGGGTCAGTCCGGCGAAGTCGTGCTGCGCGCGGTGGAGGCGATGAACGGGATCGAGCGATCGTCCGTCGAAATCAGCGATATCATCGCAGTGATCGACGGCATCGCTTTCCAGACCAACCTGCTCGCGCTCAACGCCGGTGTCGAAGCCGCGCGCGCGGGAGATGCCGGCAAGGGCTTTGCCGTGGTGGCGAGCGAAGTGCGCGCGCTGGCGCAGCGCTCCGCAGATGCCGCGAAGGACGTGAAAGCCAAGATCAACGCCTCGGGCCAGCAAGTCGAAGTGGGGGTGAAGCTGGTCGCCGAAGCGGGCGCTTCGCTGGACCGCATCTCCAGCCGGATCGGCAACATCAGCACGCTCGTCTCTGGCATCGCCTCGGCAGCGGACCAGCAGGCAACCGGCCTCCAGCAGGTAAACCTGGCTGTGGCAGAAATGGACAGCGTAACCCAGCAGAACGCCGCGATGGTGGAAGAGACGATGGCGGCGACGGCGAGCCTGACCGAACAGACCGATCGGATGTCCGCGGAGGCCCGGCGCTTCCGGCTCGCCAAGGATGCAGTCGTGCCATTCCCCGGGGCCACGACCGGCGACCATAGTGCATCGGCGGGGATCCGCTCATCGCGCGCGCACGCCCGGCGCGCATGAGCCCAACGGCATGTGCCAGACTGCCGGTGTCGTGCGTCAGGTAGACGGCATCCGCGGCTGCTTTGCATAACGGAGGTCGGCTTTGCCGGCCTGCACAAAGGCCGCGGGCTTGCCCCCGCGGCCTTCGTCGAGTCGGGGCGAGATCGTCAGACGAAGCGCAGGGCCGTTTTCCGCCGCAACGAATATCCCACGATACCGAAGCCGAACATCATCATCGCCCACGTGGCGGGCTCCGGAACGGCCGCGACGCGGCTCACGGTCAGCACAGCGTTGCTGAAGGAACCTTTGTACGTCCCTTCCTTCGCGAATGCGCCAGCTTCGAAGATCACGCCGTGCGACGTCGTGGATGAGCAACTACCGCCGCATTCCACCCGCCTGATGCCGAAATCCACGCGATCGTGCGAGCCCAACGAGCTGCTAAAGCCTGGCCAAAGCGTCGCGTCGGAACAGGTGCCTCCGCCCGCATCTGCGTTGCAGTCGGACAGTATCGCATCCTGCGCGGTGAGCCAGTCAGTCGCAAAGTCGGAGGTGGTCAAGGTGAAGCCGCCAAGGCTCGGATCGTCGAAGCGATACGTCACGGCGGCGTCGGCCGAAGCCGACGTCATTGCCGATGCGACAGCAAGTGCTGCCACGAAAAGGAATTTCTTCATTGTGCCCCCCAATTCTATGGGCGGCCATATCAAACCATTCCGGGCGGAGCCATGACGGGCTTTTTTACAGTTCCGCAGCTGTGCCGTTCTGAGGCACGATCTGGTCGTCGCTCGCGATGCGTTTGGGAAGCTAAATGAATTGGCCGGTACCTACCGGTAGATACGACGGTGCACGTGAGGCGAAATGTGCCCGCGTGAAGACGTAGGGCCGTCATTCGAGGCAGAGATCGGCGACCGCATGGGTAGAGCTGCCGCTACCACATCGTGGCTAACATCCTCGCCAACATTGCGCAGGACCGAACACCCTCATCCAGCGTTGACTCTCCGGCGGCTGCTGATTCAGCTTGCAGGAAGAGGATAGCCTTATGTCGAAGAGCCCCTTCATCGACGATCCTCGCGAGGTGATGCGGCAGCAGATTGCGCTCGCTGTCGCTTCTCCCATCGAAGAGGTGCGCGCCATCCACATCCGGGAAGCCGAACATCAGGCCGCGTTGGCGAAGGCAAGCGGGTTGTCGCTAAATCTGGACGATGACACCCGGAAGAGGCGGTAACAGACAGCAGCGGCGACGCGACGTTTCACTGGCGCCGCGATCGTCCGCCGCGTGGATCATTTCAGGGGTAGATACGGCGGCGCGACCGCGCGGCATCATTGCCGCCCACACGTCCGATCACGCCGCTACATCACGTCGGCGTGATGCTAAACCGAGCGACGCCCGGAAAACAGCTGGATCAACCCGACGACGACGGCGATCACCAACAGGATGTGGATCAGGCCGCCTGCCACATGCAACGAGAAGCCGAGCAGCCACAACACCAGCAAAATCACCGCGATGGTCCAGAGCATGACTGCTTTCCTCTCAATGGGGCCGCCGGGCTTGGCAGACACATTCAGAAAAGAATCTCGGCGCAAAAGCGTTCCATCTGCGCGCGGCGCGCCCTGCGGTCTCAGGAGTCCAGCCCGCGGCGCTCCATCTCGGCGGCCAAGGCGCCGAGCTGTGGCTCGCCCTCGTCCCACGTCGTCCTCGACCATTCGGTGATAAGCTCCTGGTTCGTCCAGGTCGCCAGAAGGTCGGGAGTAAGCGGGAGCGCGTCGGTCATTGCGACCGCGTATGCCGCGAACGGGGAAAGTGGAACGCAAAAGGGGCGCCCATAATGGGACGCCCCTCCAGTCCGAACCGCGCTTGGGAGCAGCCCGTTCTGTCCGCTGTGGCCTAGATGCCGTTGCCGAGGTTGGTGTCCGCATCATGCGTCCGCATGTCGTCCGCCTTCTTGTCGCCTGTGTCGCGAACCGCGTCGGCCTTGTTCTCGAGCCGATCTTCGGCCGTGTCGTTATCGACGTTGTCCGCCGCATCCTCGAGATTGTCTGCGACCGCATCCGCATTCGCTTCGATGTTGTCCGCCGCCTGTTCGCGCGGGCTCGAGTTGCAGGCGCTCAGAGACGCCACGCCGGCCAACAGCGCGATCGCAAAAAACTTCTTCATGATAATCCCCTTCGTTGGAGGTTACACCTCAGGCGGGTAAAAGTGCGGGCCGCAACGAATTGTTCCGGCTGCGTGACTGTATGTGCGGCGGCGCGCCTGTCCTGAATTTGCCAGCAGCCAGCCAGCCAGCCAGCCAGCTCGGCTCGCGCGCCTGACGCTCGTGGCGCTGCTGCGGGTGCTGCCGCCGGATTTTCGCTCCGGTCGCGCGGCTCCTGCGGGAGACGGCGCAGAAGAGCGGTTCCGGTAGCGACCCTCCACGGCTCGCCTAGACGCAACGGGGCGTGCCGATGGATGCGGCATATCGATGTAAAGTCGCACGCAATACCTTAATCGATAGAGCGCTCATAGTAGCCACAATCAAGAGGTTAAGCAGCGTCATCGACAGTGACCGGTCATTTTCACGCTCTTGCCGATCGCGCGATCGTTGCCTTCCTGTCGCAAATTCCGGCTTCTATACTTGACTCTGCAAGGCATGTTCCTCATACGTTCTAGTCGTAACTTCTAGCGGGGGCTGTATGGCGAGAACATCTGGCGATAGGGATTCCAGCGCTTTTTCATCGTGGCTTCGAAAAGGTCGGCTGCCACCGGTGCTCGGTCCCGCCGGTCTCGAACTCAAGTTCAATCCATGGCACGATCCGGCGGACGGTCGCTTCACCTTTGCCGGCGCCGGTCAGCATTACGGCGCCGGCAGTAGCCCGCCGAGTCCCGGCGATCGTCCGCATGCACCGGGCGATCCTGGCAGGTCGCGGATCGCGACGTCGGCGAGGGTGGAAGCGTCGCGAGGTGGACTTCCGGCGGGAGACGGGCAGAATGCGGGGAGCAATCGGCCATCGAGGGCGAAACCCAGTCACGCTGCGGGAACCCGGCCTGTCGACGCGCCGGATCCTGTAAGCGAATTCTTCGGTGGTGTCGGCGAAGGGCTGTACGATGTCGGGAAAGATGGCGTGGCAGGTGTCCGTGCCGCGCTGACGTCAAACCCGGCGACCACCATCAGCAACGCCGGTCGCGGAATAGCCGGCATGATCGATGCCGCGATCGCAGCCGAGGATACGCCTGCCCGGATCCAGGTTTCGCGCGCGGCGAGCGCCGTCGCCAATGCCTCCGCGCGCGATATCGGTCGAGGTACGGGAACGGTCGTCGGGAATGTCGCGCTGGCGACGGCGCCAGGCGCAGCGCTCTCCAGGGTTGCGACGTTGCGCCGACTTCGCAAGGCGACGCCACGCACGACTTTCGATCCGCCACAGATCGTCTGGGTAAAGGAGGCGCAGAGGCCCGGAAAGCACTGGCAAGCGTATAACGATTCGGCTGCGGGCGCGCGTCCCGGTCAGGCGCCGACGTTGACGCGGACGATGCCGAACGGTTCGAAGCGGCCGGTCAAGTTCGACGGCATCCGCGGCGACTACGTAATCGATCGCAAATTGAAAGTGGTCAATTCCGCGCGTGGACGGGCGCAGGTTTTGCGGCAGTCACAAGCGTTGTCGGAACACCGCCTGATCGGGTTGTGGGAGGTGCCTTCTTCTGTTCAGAAGGCTGCGGCCCTGAAGATGTTCAAGAGGGTGAATGCTTCCAATATTCATGTGGGGATAGTAAAGCCATGATTGCTTTGCAGGTTGCCGGACTCATCGCGGACTTTTATCTTTTTCTTGAACTTACTGGAGATGACGACCTCGATCCCGACACCGCCGTGAAGATGACGGAGTCGCTTGCCTATCATCTCGGGGAGATGGATCACGCATTTCTTCGAGAGCTGGTAGATGCGTTTGCGGTAGTTGCAGAGAACTATACCGGCGACGAGGTACGGGAGACGGTGCGCAACATAGCGTCCGACCTGTATCTCGAAGAGACTTTGGCAGGCGATGATCCCGTCAAGCTGGCCGAACTGGAGGCGTTGCGGGATGCGAGAGCTTAACGGCAGGGCCGGGGCGTGAAGTGTAAGAGACGCTTGGTTGCCAGGATCCATGCGTCTGCCGGCGGTGACCGATTGCAATCCTTCCGCGATCCGATCGCACGTCCTGCCGCTGTGGTGCGCCGTCTTTCTCGAAGCCGATGAGAGGCCCGGGACTCCAATCGGCATCGACGGCGGCCGGAGGGATTTCCGAAGCAAGCTTCAGCCTTTGCCGGGCGATGGCAGCCCTCTTAAATCCTGTCTATTGTCCTATACTTGCCTCCTCGTTGCGGTTGCCCTGGCAATCGCAACGAGGAACCAGCCCATTCAGAACGCCCAAGTGGCGGTCGAAGCGCTCGGTAAGACTCGCAGCCCTAATGGAGACAAGAAGTCGTCGCCGATTTCTCCGGCTGCGCCGGCGTACCGGATGTCGCGTCACCCGCTTTTCGTCAGCACGAACGCGATGAGGAAGCCGACGACGGCGATCAGCCCGGAATAATCGTGGGTGGCTTCGGTCGCCTCCGGAATCATCGTGTCGACCAGCATGGCGAGGATCGCCCCGGCGGCGACTGCGGTGACACCTGCGATAAGGTCCGGGCTGCTGCCCGCCAGAGCCACGTTGCCGATCATCGCCGCGATCGCCGATGCGCCAGCGATCCCGCCCCATACGCCGAACACATAGGCCGGCGATCGACCGGCCGCCTTCATGCCTGCTGCACTCGACAGGCCTTCGGGCACGTTCGACAGGAAGACGGCAGCGACCGTCACCGCGCTTACGCCGGTTCCGCTCAGCAGGCTGACCCCGATCACGACCGATTCCGGTATGCCGTCGAGCAACGCGCCGATCGCGATCGCCGCACCGGAATCGCCCTGCGCAGGTGGCTGGCTTTCGTGCGGGTTGGATCCCGATCGCTTGCGGTGACGCGCACCGCGGCGCGACACGATGATGTTCGCCGCGGTGTAGACGATCGCGCCACCGAGGAACCCGGTCGCGGTGGAGTCGAAGCCGCCCCGGTGGAAGGCTTCGTCCATCAGATCGAAGGCGACTGCGGAGATCAGCACACCGGCACCGATCGCCATGATCGAGGCGATCAGGCGCTGCGGCAACGTCGCGAACCACGCGACGGCGGCACCGAGGACCAGCGCCGATCCGCCCACCAGACCCCAGAAGCCGGCCGCCCACATCCCAGACATGGCATCTCCCATCGCGCCAGAGCGGCTTCCGACCACGTTGCACCACCGTCGGCGCCCCTTGGGCGCCCGCTACGCGGCGGGGTGATGGCGCAACATGATCGGAAACCGCGCTAGCCGCTGAACGTCACGCGCCGGCAAACGCTCCGGTCGATCGCCGGCAGGAGCGTTGGCGGGGCGGTTCAGCCGCGCGGCATCACGGTGCCAGCCGGCCGTCGTCGATGGCGGCGGACTCGAACGAGAAGATCACGTCCGGATCGGCCACCGGCACCTCCTGCGCGACCGCAGCGGGGGCGATGCGGTGCACGAGGTGACGGATGATCGCGAGGCGCGCGACCTTCTTGTGGTCCGCGCGGACGCAATACCACGGTGCGAGCGGTATGTGCGTGCGCATCAGCATCGTGTCGCGCGCGCTCGAATAATCGGACCAGCGCCCCTGCGCGACGGCGTCCATGTCAGAGACCTTGAGTTGCTTGAGCGGATTGGTCTCGCGCGCCTTCAGCCGCTTGGCCTGCTCATCCTTGTCGATGTCGAGCCAAAGCTTGATCAGGCGGATGCCGCTTTCGACCAGCATCCGCTCGAAATCCGGGGCATCGCGCAGGAACTCGGCCTGTTCCGCCTCGGTCGAGAAGCCCATCACGACCTCGACGCCCGCGCGGTTGTACCAGGATCGGTTGAAGATCACGATCTCGCCCGCCGCGGGGAGATGCGCGACATAGCGCTGGAAATACCATTGCGTCCGCTCGCGGTCCGACGGCTTGGGCAGCGCGACGACGCGCGTCAGCCGTACCGAGAGATGTTCGACGATCCGCTTGATCGCGCCGTCCTTGCCGGCGCTGTCGCGACCCTCGAGGACGATGACGACGCGCTCGCCCGACGCGGCGGCGGCCAGCTGCGCCTCGACGAGCGCCAGTTGCGCCTGTTCCAGATCGTGGTCGTAATCGTCATGCGACATGCGGGACTCCTTAGCCCCGGAGAAGGGGTGGGCGGGGGTTTCGTTCCCTTCCGACAGCGCGGCCGATCGGCAACACCCCGCGGCCTTTCGGTAGCACGAAGTTAATAAGTGCTTCAGTTTTCACAAATCTGTCGTCTTTCCTGCGCAACGGCCTCCTCAAACCAAGCCTATCGGGGACAAAATGAACGCTTGCACCAAGAGCACGCTGCTGCGCGCCACGTACCTGACGCTGCTGGCGAGCATCGTCGCGCCGGCCGCTTCGGCGCAGACCGCACCGGCACCCGCGACCGAGGCGACGGCCGAAGCGTCGGCGACCGCGGCTCCCGTCGCGGATGAGACGCCGTCCGACATCATCGTCACCGGCAGCGCGCGGCGGCAACGGCGCTTCGACGTGTCTTACGCGATCAACTCGCTGGGGCAGGACGACGTCAAGCGCCTGGCCCCGCTCAACTTCGCCGACCTGCTCGGCAAGCTGCCCGGCATCCAGGTCGAGGCGACCGGCGGCGAGGTGCAGAACGTGACCCGTATCCGCGGTATTCCGACCGATGACGGCTATGCGGTGTTCCAGCAGGACGGCCTGCCGCTGTTCCACGACATCAACGGCAACTTCTTCCGCGGCGACAGTCTCAACCGTTTCGACCTGATGACCGAGCGGGTCGAGGTGGTGCGCGGCGGCCCGGCGCCGATCTTCGCGAGCCAGGCGGCGGCGATCGTCAACAACATCACCGTCACCGGCACGGAGACGACGCGCGGCAAGGTGCAGCTGACCGCGGGCACGACCGACCTGTACCGCATCGACGCCATGCAGTCCGGCCCGCTGGGCGAGCGTACCTATTATGCGATCGGCGGGTTCCTGCGCCGCGACGGCGGACAGCGCGACAACGGCTTCCCCAACGATCGCGGCGGACAGATCCGCGCCAACATCAAGCATGACCTGGACAATGGATCGGTGCGGTTGAGCGTCAACTACCTCAACGACCACAACACCTTCTACCTGCCGATCCCGGTTGCCGACCCGCGCAACCCGTCGGTGTCGCTCGACCCGTTCATCGACTTCTTCCATGGCACGCTCAACTCGCCGGCGTTCCGCGGCGTGACCCTGAAGTACCGCGACGCGGCTGGCGTGACGCAGAGCGAGACGCGCGATCTCGCCGACGGGCGGCACATGGAATACGGCAACGTCGGCCTGCAATATGACGGCGAGTTCGGCGGCTGGCAGCTGGCGGTGCGCGCCGGCTACACCAAAGGACGGCTGAACTTCGACGCACTGTATTCGACGTCGAACCCGGTCGACGCCAACGTCTTCGCCAGCGGGTTCCGCAGCGCCGCCAATACCGCGTTCGGTACGACGGCGACGCCGGTCGCGCGGCTCGGCTATGCGCTGTCGGGTACCAACGGCGCGACCGCCTACGATCCGTACGGTGCGTCCGGGCTGGTGGTGCAGGCGCAATACCGCGGCGTCGGTTCCAGCTTCTATTCGGGGCAGGGCGACGTCAGTGTCACACGCAAGTTCGAAACCGGCATCGGCACGCACGACCTGCGCATCGGCGGTTACGCTTCGGCCTACGGGTTGACCAACAAGGCGGTCTACCAGGACTATCTGATGGAAGTGCGAGGACAGCCGCGTACGCTGGACCTCGTCGCCTATGATGCGGCCGGCAAGGTGTTGGGCTCCGTCACCGACAAGGGCGTGCTGCGCTACGGCACGACGCTGAACCAGGGCGACGTCGATTCGACGGTCTACTCGCTCTACGCCAACGACACCTGGGAAGTGGTGCCCGGCCTGCGCATCGACGGCGGCATCCGCCACGAATGGTACCACATCGACGGTTATGGCCTGACCTCGACCTCGGTCAATCTCGGTGACGCCACGACGCTGGCCGACAATAGCGTGCGCAGCTTCGACGGAGCGCGGCAGAGCCGGAAGGACAGCCCGACCGCGACCAACTGGACGATCGGTGCGAACTACGATGCCAGCGAGCATTTCGGCGGCTATGTGCGCGCGTCGCACCTCGAAGTGCCGCCGCAGTCGAGCAGCTATTACAACATCAATCCGGTGCTGGTGAAGACGCAGGCCGACCAGTACGAGGCCGGGCTGAAGGCGTCGTTCGGGCGCAATTACCTGTATCTGACTGGCTTTTACACGAAGTTCGATCCGTTCAACGCCTCGTTCGTCGCGTTCAACCCGGAAACCGGCCGCAACGACCAGCCAGTACCCTTCATCGGGCAGGCCGAGGTGAAGGGCGTCGAGGTGGACGGGACGCTGGCGCCGGTGCGCTGGTTCTTCGTCTCCGGGTCGTTCACCTATCAGGATCCGCAGTACAAGAACCTGCAGAACAGCTCGGGTGCCGATCCGTCGAGGGTGAACGGCAACCAGATCATCCGCGAGCCCAAGGTGTTCGGCAACGTCCGGCCAACCTTCTCGTTCGATGCGGGCGGTGACCAGGTCGAGGTGTACGGCCGCTATGAGTATACCGGCCGGCGCTATGTCGATCTGTTCAACAACACGCGACTGCCGTCCTACAACACCTTCGGGCTGGGCGGCACGCTGACCCATAACGGGTTCCAGTTCCAGGTGGTCGGCGACAACATCTTCAACAACAAGGGGCTGACCGAAGGCAATCCGCGCACCGACCAGCTCGATGGGCAGACCTCGGCGGACGCGATCTACGGTCGCCCTGTCTTCGGACGCAGCGTTCGCTTTATCGTGAGCAAGGCGTGGTGACGCACGCGGCGTGGGCGGTCGCGGCGGCGGTGGTGCTCGCCGCCTCGCCGGCGGCCGCCGCGCCGGTGCGCGATGCGCGGGTCGCGGCAATGGCGGCGCGACTGTTTCCGACACTGCACGGGCGCGGGCTGGCCGGGCCGGCGCGGGTGCAGCGGATCGCGGCGTGCGCGCAGGCGGCAGCGTGCATCGCGGAAGCCGCGATCCTGCGCGACGATGAGCGCGAGGCGCTGGTGCAGGCAGCGGGCGCGCGGGCCGCGGACGTGCGCCGCGAGGTCGACGGGCTGAACGAAGTGCTGCGCGTCTACGGCGTCGGCAAGCTGCCGCGTTACCCGTTGATCGACGGATCGGACGATGCGTTCGGCAGCGATGGTTTCGCCGCGAAGGTCGCGGATGCGGTGATGCTGGCCACCGCGCAGCGGGACGATCCCGCGATCGGCGGTGACGCCAGCCTGTCGCTCGCGCTTGCCTTGCTCGACGTCAACGACAAGGACGCGGCGGTCGCGTTCGAGCCGCTCGACGCACGCTATAACGCCGCGGCGGTCGCGCGGGCGCGACGGCTGGACTGGACGCGATTTCGCTACACGGCGATCCTCGCGCTGGGCGTCGGGCCCGACGACTTGGCGACGCCGCTCAGCCCGCGTGGGAAGGTGAACGTGCGGCGGGCGGCCGAGCTTTATGCGCAAGGTCTTGCGCCGTTCATCATCGTCAGCGGCAGCGCGGTGCACCCGCGCGATACGCCGCATGTCGAAGCGATCGAGATGCGGCGCGCGCTGATCGAGCGTTTCGCGGTGCCCGCCGAGGCGATCGTCGTCGAGCCGTATGCGCGGCATACGACCACCAACCTGCGCAACGCGACGCGGCGGTTGATCGCGCTGGGCGCGCCGCTGGAGCGCGACATGCTCGTTGTCAGCAATCCCGGCCATATCGACGCGGTGGCGAGCGCGGCGTTCGTGCAGCGCAACGCCCGCGAGCTGGGCTACCAGCCTGCGACCGTCGGCACGCGCGTGGCGCCCACCGCGATCGCGGCGCGGCCGTCGCGTGACTCGCTGCGCATCGATCCCGCCGACCCGCTCGACCCCTGATCGCACGGCTCCGACGCGCCGCGGCACCGCGTCGTCGATCGCCTTCCCGGACCCGACCTGGGACGAGGAGCGCGCTCGGCAAAAGGGCGCGGCGGTGGTTTCGCCTGAATGCTGGCGGGCTGACCTGTCTTATCGCGCGGCAGGGACGGCGCCGCGCGGCGCGGCGGCGAGCCGACGTATCAGGTCGGTCTCCGCGGGGCGATACGGCGTGCCGTCACCGCGGAAGACCTCGTGGAACCAGATCGTCGGCTCCTCGAGCACATACGGCTTCTTCCAGCTGTCCCATGGCAGCCGCGTCTGCGTCTTGCCGTCGACGAAGCCCCAGTTGATCATCGCGACGTCGTAGCGCTTGCCGATCGGCAGCGATCCGTCGAAGGTCGATCCGTTGCCGCGCGCCATATATTCGGTGCACAGGATCGGGCGACCATAAGGCAGCAACTGCTTCACGCGCGCCTCGAACGTCTCCGGCCAGCTATAGTCGTGGAACGAGATCACGTCCGACTGGCGCAACTGCAGCGTCTCCATTGCGGTCAGCTTGCCGCCGGTCGGCGTCCAGTCGTCATGCTGCCACACGCCCGACGTCAGCGGCTGCGACGGGTCCGCGTCGCGTGCCCAAGTGAAGACCTGAGTCAGCAGCGCGCGGACGAGCGGCTCCTTGCCTTCCTGACCCCTATATTGGTCTGCGCCATTGTCGGGTTCGTTCCATACGTCCCAGCCGAGCACGCGCGGATCGTCCTTGAAGGCGCCCACGACGCCTTGCACATACGCCTTGTAGGCGGGGTAGCGGCGCTTGTCGCGCAGGCCGGGGAGGCCTGGCCCCTGCACCCAGCCGGAATTGTGGACGCCGGGGATCGGCGGGTGCTGTGGTCCGAGCTTCGGGTCCGGATCCCAGCAGCTGTCGAACAGCACGAACAGCGGCTTGATCCTGTGGCGCGCGGCGATCGTCAGGAATTCGTCGATGCGGCGGCGGAAGCCCGCCGGGTCCTGCTGCCATAACTGGTCGTGCAGGAAGACGCGCATCGTGTTCATGCCGATGCCCTGTGCCCAGCCGAGCTCGCGATCGATGCGCTGCGGGTCCCAGCTTTCGGCCTGCCACATCTCCAGCTGGTTGATCGCCGAGGCGGGCGCGTAGTTCGCGCCGACCAGCCACGGCTGCGCGCGATACCATGCCTTCGCCTGTGCCTCGCTCCAGCGTGCCCGCGCATCGGCGGGCAGCGCGGTCATCGCCGTCGCCGCGGCGAGCGCCGCCAGTAGCCGCTTGTTCATCCCATCCTCCGTGTTCGTTGCGGCGGATTATGGCCACCGCGGCATGCTTTGCAAACTCAACTCTCGGCAAAATGAAGAAATTGTCGTATCATTCCCGTATGATCCGCTTCCGCTTCCTTTCCGCCGCCCTGCTGCTCGCCGTCGGCACCGTACCGGCGCTGGCCGACAATCCGCAGTTCCAGGGCGCCGACCCGCACGCGATGATGGTCGATGGCGAGATGTGGGTATTCCCGACCGGCGGACCGGGCGGCAGCTGGGCGGCGGATCGGTTCGGCGCCTTCTCGTCGCGCGATCTGAAGACGTGGCGACCGCGCGGCGAACTGATCCGGCGTGACCAGATCGCGTGGATCGGTGCGGACGGCGCGCCGGAGCATTTCCTGTGGGCACCCGGGGCGGTGACGCGCGGGGGCAAATGGTATCTCTATTACTCGGTCGGGCCGCAGAACCCGACACCGAGCCGGATCGGCGTGGCGGTCGCGGATCGCCCCGGCGGGCCGTATCGCGATAGCGGGCGCCCGCTGGTGGTGGGTGGCAGCGGCTTCGAGGCGATCGACCCGATGGTCTATGTCGATCCGCGCAGCGACAAGGCGTATCTCTACGCCGGCGGCAGCGCGGGCGCGAAGCTGCGGGTATGGGAACTCACCCCCGACATGGTCGGGCTGGCGCGCGAAGTGCCGGTGGCGACGCCGCGCAATTTTACCGAGGGCGCGTTCATGCACCAGCGCAACGGCGTCTATTATCTCTCCTACAGCCATGGGCGCTTCAACGGCCCCGATTATTCCGTGCATTATGCGACCGGGACGTCGCCGACCGGGCCGTGGACGTATCGCGGCGCGATCCTGACCAGCGATGCGCGGCACAAGGGGCCGGGGCACCACAGCTTCGTGCGGACGCCGGGCGGCAAGTGGTTGATCGTCTATCATCGTTGGGAGCGCCCGCGGGGGCCGGCGCCGTTCGAGGGCGAGCGCCAGGTCGCGATCGACCGGGTGCGCTATGCCCGCGACGGGCGGATCCTGCCGGTACGGATGACCGATGGCGCGGCTGCGCCGACGCTGGCGGGCCGCTGAACTCAGTCCAGATCGCGCAGGTCGCGGCCGCGCGTCTCGCGGCCGAACCACGCGACCAGGATCAGCGCCAGCGCCGTCGGCAGCATCACCAGCAATGCCGCGCGTCCCATCGACAGCGCAATCCCGCCGATCGTGAGCGCCTGTGCCAGCAACCCGCCGCCTTTGGTGCACGCAGCGACCCACCCGGTCGCGCGCGCGCGGACGCGCAGCGGGAAGCTCTCCGCCGCGTAGGGCAGGACGATCGCGATGATGCCGTTGGTGCCGACGATCAGCAATGCGACCGGCAGCACCGGGCTGCCGCTGCCGGCCAGTTCCAGGCGCAGCACCAGCAGCAGCCCGGCGAGCGTCAGTGCGATCATCGTCGCCAGCGCCCCTTTGGTGCTCCAGCGGCTGTAGAGCAGCGCCGCGACGAACACCGTCGGGAAGGCGATCAGGGCGCTCTCCGCCAGCAAGCGGCTCGACACGCCGACCGAATGACCCTTCGCGACGAGATCGGCGGGCAGCCAGAGCAGCAACCCGAAATTGATGAGCCCCCACGACAGCGCGCACATGCTGAGCGCGGCGAGCTTGCCGTACAGCGCGACACCGGTCAGCGCGTGCGATCCGGTGCGCCGGGGCGGCGGGGGAGCGCTGCACACGGCGGTGGCGCCGAAGCGCCGCATCACCGCCTCGGCTTCCTCGACACGGCCGCGCGCGAGCAGGAACTTGGCCGATTCGGGGATCAGCGCGCCGAGCAGTACGAGGCTCAGCCCGGTCGGCAGGTTGGCGAGCCAGAGGATCCGCCAACCGAAGATGGGTTGCAGCACCGCCGAAAGGCCGCTCGCCGCGAAATAGCCGCCGACTGCCCCCAGCCCGCCGACGAGGACGAGGCTCCAGCCACGGTGGCGGCTGGGCATCATCTCGGCGAGCAGCGCGTAGGTGACGGGCAACATGCCGCCCGCCGCCGCGCCCATCATGAAGCACATCGCGATGTTCCACGCGAGGCTGGGCATCGCGCCGCAGATCGACGTACCCACGAACATCACCGCCGACAGGAGGATCGATGCCTTGCGTCCATAGACGTCGGCGATCCAGCCCCACAGCACCGAGCCGGTCACCGTGCCTGCCAATGCGAAGAACGGCACCAGCGAGACCGTTTTCTTCGGTACGCCGTATTCGGAGATCATGCCGGGGACGGTGAAGCCCAGCGAGGCGGGCTTCATCACGTCGATGACCAGCGCGACCACCAGCACCGCCATCAGCCCCCAGTGCGCAGGCCCCAGCGCGGCATCTTCCGGCGCGGCGACGACGATGTCCGCGGCGGCCGCGCGCTGCGCCGCGACGTTGCGCGGGAGCAGGCCGTAAGCGGCGACGAGCGTACCCAGAACGATCAGCGCCATTCCGACGATCATCCCGGTATCCATCGGCATACCCGCCAGCCGGTAGTGCATGGCGCGCGCCATCGCGAACATCGGAAGGTGCGCGCACACCCCGATCGTCACCGCGATACAGCCGGCGACGAACGCCCAAACTGCCTGCCGGTCCGACAATGTGCTGTTCATCATCCCCATCGTCGCACGGCTCCCCCTGCGACAACGATAGCAGCATCGCGCGGCGGGGTGGAAGCGTCGCAAGGCGGCGCGTCGGGTCGACGGATACAGGGGGCCAGCTAGCGGGGAAGGGAGCGATCGACCCCGTCAGGATCGCAGAGGGGTAGCGAAATCCGCGGCAGGCGAGGGCCGCAGCGACGGGATCAGCTTATGATCCGCCAGTAACGCACGCACGAGGCGGACCGATCGCCAGCTTTATACTGCGCCACGCGTCTGATCAGGTCCGCGGACACGCCGACCTTCACTCGTGCCCGATAAGGGCTATCCGAGATGTGGCGCCAGCGGCCCGTCCCGCCTGTGGAGAGCAAAAGCGATACTGAAGGTCACGTTCTGGAGGCGCCGTTCGAACGGTCTAACGCGCTGATGCAAGTCGCCCGCGGCCATCCCGAGGAGGAGGACTTTCTCGCCCTCCGCCTTGCAGGGTCGCTGGCTGCGCAGGCGGTGCATATCGCCGGACATGCACCTCAATCCTGCCGGGCGAGCCACTCCTCCAGCCACTTGATCGTGTACGTCCCCTCGCGGAACTCAGGGTCGTCGAGCAGTGCCTGATGCAGCGGGATCGTGGTCTTCATCCCCTCGATCACGAACTCTTCCAACGCGCGGCGCAGGCGGCGCAGCGCGCCTTCGCGGGTGGTGCCGTAGACGATCAGCTTGGCGATCATGCTGTCGTAATAAGGCGGCACCCTGTAGCCGGCATATAGCCCCGAATCGACGCGCACGTGCATCCCGCCCGGCGCATGATATTGCTTCACCAGCCCCGGCGACGGCATGAAGGTGCGCGGATCCTCGGCGTTGATGCGGCACTCGATGGCGTGGCCACGGAAGACCACGTCCTCCTGACGCAACGTCAGCGCATGGCCCTCGGCGATCCGGATCTGCTCGCGCACCAGGTCCAGCCCGGTGATCGCTTCGGTTACCGGGTGTTCCACCTGCAGACGGGTGTTCATCTCGATGAAGTAGAACTCACCGTTCTCCCACAGGAACTCGATCGTCCCCGCTCCACGATAGCCCATGTCGGCCATCGCCCTGGCGACGATGCCGCCCATGCGGTCGCGCTCCTCCGGCGTGATGACCGGGGAGGGTGCTTCCTCCAGCACCTTCTGATGGCGGCGCTGGAGCGAGCAGTCGCGCTCGCCAAGATGGATCGCCTGCCCCTCGCCGTCGCCGAACACCTGGAATTCGATGTGGCGCGGGTTGCCGAGGTATTTTTCCATGTAGACGGTGGCGTCGCCGAACGCCGCCTTCGCCTCGGTACCGGCCTGCGCGATCAGCGTCTCGAGCTGGTCGGGGGAGTGGCACACTTTCATGCCGCGCCCGCCGCCGCCGCTCGCGGCCTTGATGATCACGGGATAGCCGATCGACTCGGCCAGTGCCTTTGCCTCGTCGATGTCGTGCACCGCGCCGTCCGAGCCGGGGACGAGCGGCAGACCGAGCGCGCCGGCGGTGCGCTTGGCCTCCACCTTGTCGCCCATGATGCGGATGTGCTCGGGCTTCGGCCCGACGAAGATCAGGTTGTGCAGCTCCACGATCTCGGCGAACTTGGCGTTCTCGCTAAGGAAGCCGTAGCCGGGATGGATCGCGTCGGCGCCGCTGATCTCGGCAGCCGAGATGATGTTGGGGATGTTGAGATAGCTGTCGGCGGCGGCCGGCGGCCCGATGCAGATCGCCTCGTCCGCGAGCCGGACGTGCATCGCGTCGGCGTCGGCAGTCGAATGCACCGCCACCGTCTTGATGCCCATTTCGTGGCAAGCGCGGTGAATGCGCAGCGCGATCTCGCCGCGATTGGCGATCAACAGCTTCCTGATTTGCGGCATGTTATTCGACGACCACCAGCGGCTGGTCGAACTCGACCGGCTGGCCGTTATCGACCAGGATCGCCTTCACGACGCCAGCGGAGGGGGCGATGATCGGGTTCATGACCTTCATCGCCTCGACGATCAGCAGCGTGTCGCCGGCGGCGACGCTTTGCCCGATGGTCGAGAATGGCTTCGCACCGGGCTCGGCGGCGAGATAGACGGTGCCGACCATCGGCGAGCGTACCGCGTTCGCGTCCGACGCGGCGGACGGGCCGGCGACGTCGACCTGCGGCGGCGCAGCTGTAGCGGGCGCGGCGGCGAGCGGCGCGGGCGCGTAATGCATCGCCGGCGCGGCGTTGATCGCGGCGGCCTTGCGCGCGACGCGGATCTTGCGATCGCCGTCCTCGACCTCGATTTCGGTCAGCTGCGTGGTATCGAGCAGCTCGGCCAGCTGGCGGACCAGCTCGACGTCGACCTGCATCGCGCCGCTGTTGTGAGAGATGTCAGCCATGCAACCCCAATTTCCCTGACTTAGGGCGCGCCTCCTGTCAGAAGCGGGCCGCGGCTTCAAGCGCGAGCTGGTACGACAGAGCGCCGAACCCGGCGATCGTGCCTTTTGCAGCACGCCCGACGAACGAGACGTGACGGAATTCCTCGCGCAGGTGCGGGTTGGACAGATGCACCTCGATCACCGGCGTGCGGATCGCCTTGATCGCGTCGTGCACCGCCACCGACGTGTGCGTGAAGGCGGCGGCGTTCAGGATCACGGCGCGCGCGTCGTGTGCCTGCGCCTCGTGCAGCCAGTCGACCAGATGTCCTTCGTGGTTGGACTGACGCATGTCGATGGACAGACCCAGTTCGCGCGCCCGATCCTCCAGGGCCCCGGCGATATCGTCGAGCGTGTCATGGCCATAGATCTCCGGCTCGCGCGTGCCGAGCAGGTTGAGGTTCGGGCCGTTCAGGACGTAGACGGTGTCGGTCATTGTGGGCACCATCGCACCCTGCGCCGTCCTGCGCAACGTTGCCCCGTCGCGCCTACGCGCCTAAATGGCAGGCATGGCACATACCGACGGCACCATCACCATTTCCGTGAACGGCGAGCACAAGCGCGTGACCGCCGGGATCACCATCGCCGAACTGGCGCAATCGTTGGGGCTGGTTCCCGAGAAGGTAGCGGTGGAACGCAACCTTGAGGTCGTGCCGCGCTCCACGCTGGCGCAGGTGACGGTGGAGGACGGCGACGAACTGGAGATCGTCCACTTCGTCGGCGGCGGCGACCATCCGGTCGCGGCGGATCCGATGGCCTCGACCGCGGACGATAGCTGGACGGTCGCGGGCCGCACCTTCCGCTCAAGGTTGATCGTCGGGACCGGCAAGTACAAGGATTTCGCGCAGAACGCGGCGGCAGTCGCGGCATCGGGGGCCGAGATCGTCACCGTGGCGGTGCGCCGCGTGAACGTCAGCGACCCGAACGCGCCGATGCTGACCGACTATATCGACCCGAAGAAGGTGACGTATCTGCCCAATACGGCAGGTTGTTTCACCGCCGAGGACGCGATCCGCACGCTGCGGCTGGCGCGCGAGGCGGGCGGCTGGGACCTGGTGAAGCTGGAGGTGCTGGGCGAGGCGCGGACGCTGTACCCCAACATGCGCGAGACGCTGACCGCAACCGAGGTGCTCGTGCGTGAGGGATTCAAGCCGATGGTCTATTGCGTCGACGATCCGATCGCGGCGAAGCAGCTGGAAGAGGCGGGCGCAGTGGCGATCATGCCGCTGGGCGCGCCGATCGGATCGGGGCTGGGCATCCAGAACCAGGTGACGATCCGGCTCATCGTCGAGGGGGCGGGCGTGCCCGTGCTGGTCGATGCCGGCGTTGGCCAGGCGAGCGACGCGGCGGTGGCGATGGAGCTGGGCTGCGACGGCGTGCTGATGAACACCGCCATCGCCGAGGCGAAGGACCCGGTGCTGATGGCGGCGGCGATGAAGGCCGCGGTCGAGGGCGGACGGATGAGTTACCGCGCCGGCCGGATGGGCAAGCGCCGCTATGCCGATCCGTCCAGCCCGCTGTCCGGATTGATCTGAGGCAAGAGAATCGACGTGGCGGCGGAACCGCGTTGTTGCAGCACCGTTCTGTCATCACAGGGTTTTACTTGAGGAGATCGACGATGGGCGAGCTGACCGACAAGATCAAGGGCAATGTCAACGAAGCTATCGGCAAGGCCAAGGAGGCCCTCGGCACCCATACCGATAATGCCGATCTTGCTGCCGAGGGCAAGGCCCAGCAGGTCGAAGGCAAGGGCGAGCAGGTAAAGGGTAAGGTCAAGGGCGCGCTCGGCGACGACATCTGATCGACTGTACCTGACGAAGAATTGGGACTGCCCCGGTGCGCCGGGGTGGTCCCTTTCTTCATTTGGTAGGTAATCTCCTCAGGCCGAGCAGCGGCGGGCAACTCCGCTTTTAATATTCCACTCTACATGTGTGGGCGGGGATAGTCGTGGTTGCGGGCGCAGCGACACAAATCACGGCGCCCTGATCCTGCTCGCGATTGTGTCGTTTCGCGGACATGACGTAACGCTGCACAACCGGGCGGACGACGGTCGCCCACTTTCGATCGGACCGCGGCGTACGGCGATCGGGAAGCCGGCGCGTCTAACGTCCGCTCCACAACCCCGCGCCCACGGCGATCGCCGTCGCAGCCAGCACCATCGCGGCGATCATCAGTGCGCCGTCACGGACCGTGATCGCCAACCCGAACGCCGCGATCGCCAGCATCGGTGCGGTCGTGGCGAGCGGCAGCAATTCCAGCGGCGGCACCGCGCACGCCAGCAGTATCACCCCGATGGCTGCGGCGCGCACGAACGGCGGGTTGGTGAGAACCGGCAGCCGGCCATGGAAGCAACGATCCATGAACCGTGCGACGCCGCGCGTCTTCGCGACCGCCTTCCGTGCCTTGTCCGCGCCGATCGCGCGGCGTCTCACGAAGCCGGGCAGCCACAGATGCTCGCGCCCGAGCGCCATCTGGACCGCGACCAGTGCGATCACCAGCGCCATCGCGGTCGGCAGGCCGGGGATGCTGCCGATCGGCGAGATGTCGATCAGCGGCATGACGATCAGGAACGGTCCGAAACCGCGACTGCCGAGCGCCTCCACGACGTCACCCACCGCGACCTCGTCGTTCGTCTTCGCAAGTTCCTCAATCGCGTCGAGGATGTCGCCGACACTATGTGGTTCGTCCGCCATCGATATGGTGAACCCGTGTGCGCGCCTAGCGGTTGCGTAGCGCCGACAACGTCGTGGCGGGGGTGATCTGCTCGATATCGGTCCGGCAGTGGAGCAGGCGTACGCCCGACCCGGCCAGTAGTCGATCGAGCGCGGGTGCGAAGTCGGCGGTGTGCTCGACCGTCTCGGCGGTGGCGCCATAGGCCCGTGCGAGCGCGGCGAAGTCGGGATTGCGGAGCCGAGTCGCGGCCGGGCGGCCGGGATATTCGCGTTCCTGATGCATGCGGATCGTGCCGTAGGTGCCATTGTCGACCACCACGACCAACAGGTCCACCTCGTGCTGGAGCGCGGTCGCGAGTTCCTGCCCGTTCATCAGGAAATCGCCGTCTCCGGCCACCGCGACGACGCTGCGGCCGGGGCGGCGCAGCGCGGCGGCGATCGCGGCGGGCAGGCCGTAGCCCATCGCGCCAGCGGTCGGCGCGAGCTGCGTCCCCGGTCCGGCATACTGCCAGTAACGGTGCCACCAGCCCGAGAAATTCCCCGCGCCGTTGCAGATGATCGTGTCGGCGGGCAGCGCGGCCTGCATCGCGGCGACGCACGGCGCGAGATCGAGTGCGACGCCGTCGCGTGGGCGCGGCGTACGCCACGCCTCGAAAGCGGCGCGCGCCTCCTCGGCATGCGGATGTGCGGGCCCGTCGAGTGGGACGAGCGCCTCGGCGAACTCGGCCATCCCGGCGCAGATCGCGAGATCGGTGGCGTAGACGCGGTGCAGCTCTTCGGGATCGGGATGTACGTGCACCAGCCGCTGCCCCGGATGGTCGGGACGGACCAGCGCATAGCCATCGGTCGTTGCCTCGCCGAGTCGCGCGCCCACGACCAGCAGCAGGTCGGCGGTGCGGACCCGTTCGAGAAGCGCGGGGTTGGGACCGTAGCCGAGGTTGCCGGCATAGGCCGGGCAGTCGTTGGCGATCGCGTCCTGCCGACGGAACGCGGCGGCCACCGGCACCCCCGCGCGCGTCGCCCAGTCGGCAAAGGCGGTGGCGGCAGTCACGTCCCAGCCGGCGCCGCCAACGATCGCGAGTGGATTTTCGGCGGTGGCGAGCAGATCACGCAGGCGGTCGAGCGTGTCGGAGTCGACGTCCTGGCGCGCGCGCTCGATCCGCGGCCGGTCGACCGCTTCGACGGTGTCGAGCAGCATGTCCTCGGGCAGTGCGAGCACCACCGGGCCGGGGCGGCCGTTCATCGCGGTGGCATAGGCGCGGGCGACATATTCGGGGATGCGTCGCGCATCGTCGATCCGTGCCGCCCATTTGCACAGCGGCCCGAACATCGCCGCGAAATCGACCTCCTGAAACGCCTCGCGATCGCGCGTGCCGCGATCGACGTCGCCGATGAACAGGATCATCGGTTGCGAATCCTGCATCGCGACATGCACGCCGATCGATGCGTTGGTGGCGCCCGGCCCGCGCGTGACGAACGCCACGCCGGGGCGGTGGGTCAGCGTGCCGTCGGCGCAGGCCATAAACGCCGCGCCGCCCTCCTGCCGGCACGTAACCACCTGGATCGCCGGCGTGTCGTGCAGCGCATCGAGCACGGCGAGGAAGCTTTCCCCCGGCACGGTGAACACCCGGTCGCAGCCTTGTGCGACGAGCTGGTCTACGAGCAGGCGGCCGCCGGTGCGTGGGTTGGTCATGGCCCATTGATATGACGCATGGCCGACGCGGTCGACCCGAAAAGCACGCGTTCCCCGGGGGGGGGGGCGACCGATCCAGTCCGGACCTACCTGAACGCCGCGCAGCCCGCTTTGTCGATAGCATTCCGCCCGACGAGAGGCGCGCCGGCTCCGACCGATCCGGCCGGGGGGTTCGTTGCCGTCACGGGGGAAGACAGGATGTACGTCGGACAGGATCTGGTCGATCGCGCCATGACGCGCGACGGGCAACGATACGTGCTGGGCGCGCGGGTTCATCTGGCCAATCCGGACTGGTCAGGGCCATGGGATTGCGCGGAGTTCGCGGCGTGGTGCGTCTATCACACGTACCTGACGGTGATGGCGGTGCGTCCGCCGAACATCCAATCCGGCGAGTCGTATTCGGGTTGGTGGTATGAAGATGCGGCCGCCGGCGATCTGCTGATCCCGGTCGAGCAGGCGATCGCCACGCCGGGCGCGATCCTGATCCGCAAACCCGGTGCGTTCGGGATGAAGGTCGGGCATGTCGCGATCTCGCGCGGAGACGGCACGACGATCGAGGCACGATGCGCGAAGGACGGTGTGCTGGTCGTGAAGGATGCGGCGTCGCGCCTGTGGACCACCGGCGCCGTCGTCCCCGGTATCGCTTACGTCAGCGACGCCGGCATGGTGGTCGTGCTCGCGCCGCCCGGTGACCTGTTGCACCTCGGATCGCCGTTCATGCGCGGCGATGCGGTGCTCGCGGTGCAGCAGGCGCTGAAGCAGGCCGGGATCGATCCGGGTCCGCAGGATGGCGTCTATGGCCCGTCCACGGCCGACGCCGTCGCCGCCTTCCAGGCGCTGCACGGGCTGGCCGTCGATGGCGTGGTCGGGGCGGAGACGCGCGCGGCGCTGCCTCTCTGAAGCGCGTATCTCCGGCGCCGCGTCCCCGTATTCGTACGGGGGCGCGGCATCGCGACCGTTGCCTTGGCCGTGCCCGACGCTAAGGAACGGACGTTCGCGATACCGCGTCCCCGCCCGGCAGTTCCGCTGTCCGCCTGGCGGGTGAAGCGGCGCGGCCGATTGACGAGGGAGAGCGCAAGCCGTGGTCAACAAGGTGTACGACGATGCCGCCGCCGCGCTGGACGGGCTGCTGTTCGATGGCATGACGATCTGCGCCGGCGGGTTCGGGCTGTGCGGCATCCCGGAACGGCTGATCGACGCGATCCGCGATGCCGGGACGACCGGGCTGACGATCGCCAGCAACAATGCCGGCATCGATGGCGAGGGGCTGGGCAAGCTGCTGCGCACGCGGCAGGTCAGGAAGATGATCTCCAGCTACGTCGGCGAGAACAAGGAATTCGAGCGCCAATTCCTGGCTGGCGAACTCGAGGTCGAATTTTGCCCGCAGGGCACGCTGGCCGAACGCTGCCGCGCGGGCGGGGCGGGTATTCCGGGCTTCTACACCAAGACCGGCGTCGGCACGCAGGTGGCCGAGGGCAAGGAGGTCAAGGAGTTCGACGGGGAGGAATATATCCTCGAGCGCGGGATCCGTGCCGACCTGTCGATCATCAAGGGCTGGAAAGCCGACGAGAGCGGCAATCTGATCTTCCGGAAGACCGCGCGCAACTTCAACCAGCCGATGGCGACGGCCGGCAAGGTCTGCGTCGCCGAGGTCGAGGAAGTGGTGCCGGTCGGCAGCCTGGACCCCGATCACATCCATTTGCCCGGTATCTACGTGAAGCGGATGATCGTCGGCAGCCCGTATGAAAAGAAGATCGAGTTCCGCACCGTGCGTGAGCGCGCCGCGGCGTGAGGCGGGCGGGCGTCCTGCTGGCGCTCGCCGTGACGCTGGGCGGGTGCACGGTGCAGCGTCAGGCGTTGCTCGGGCGGCCGGGAACGCCGCCCGTCGCGGCCGATCCGCCGCCGCCGCTCGCCGTGCCGCCCGGGATGGCGTGGCTTTATGGATCGGGCGAAGCCGCGGCACTGTCGGAACAGGCCTATAACGGCATGGTGCGCTACGTCGGCGGCGTGCTGAGCGCCGCGCGCGACCGGCGCGGGCGGCTGCCATCGCAACGCAAGGAGGGTACGCTGCCGCGTTGGCCGGCGTCCGCGGTGCTGGCGCCGGGCGCCACCGCGGCGACGGCCGAAACGCTGCCGTGCGGCGTGCTGCCGCCGGCCGTGGTGCTCGACATGGACGAGACCGCGGTGCTCAACCTCGGCTATGAATATGACGACGGGCAGCACCCGCGCGAATTCGACCAGAAGCGGTGGGAGCGCTGGGAGCAGGGCGGCGCCGACAAGGTGGTCGCCGTGCCCGGCGCGGTGGCGGCGTTCCGTGCGCTGCGCAGCATGGGGGTGACGATGGTCATCAACACCAACCGCTCCGCCGCCAACGCCGCGCAGACCGCGCTCGCGCTCTCCAACGCCGGGCTCGGTGCGTTCACGCACGGCGACACGCTGTTCCTGAAGGGCGACGTCGATGGGCGGTCGGGGAAGGACGGGCGGCGCGCGGCGATTGCGGCGAGATATTGCGTGCTGGCGCTGGCCGGCGACCAACTGGGCGACTTCGCCGACCTGTTCAATCCGCCCGGCCCGGCGCCGGCGATCGGGCGGCGGATGCTGACCGCGGTCGCGCCGATCGAGGGGCGCTGGGGCAACGGCTGGTTCATGCTGCCCAACCCGATCTACGGCACCGGGCTCGGCACCGGGTGGGACGAGACCTTCCCGCAGGACAAGCGCTGGAGCGACACGCCATGAGCGAGCAACCGGCCGGCGCGATCGCGGTGGATGCCGACGTATCGGGCGCGCGCTCTGCCGAGATCGCGCGGGCGTGGATCACCGACCGCGCGGGGAGCACGGCGTGGATCGATGCGCGCATCCTTGAGGATCCGCACGTGTTCGCGCATCTGATCGCGGACACCGTGCGCCATGCCGCGCGTGCGTATGCCGGGACGTGGGACATGCCCGAGGACACTGCCTTGCAAGCTATCGTCGGCGGCCTGACTGCGCATCTGCGCGAACAGGCGACCGACCTCACCACCATCCAGGACGGGAGCCTGAACTGATGTCGCAGGAAGCAAAAGGCTGGGACCGCAACGGTATGGCGGCACGTGCGGCGCGGGAGCTGAAGGACGGCTATTACGTCAACCTCGGCATCGGCATCCCGACTTTGGTCGCCAACAACATTCCGGCGGGGATGACGGTGACGCTGCAGTCCGAGAACGGGATGCTCGGGATAGGGCCGTTCCCCTATGACGACGAGGTCGACCCGGATCTGATCAACGCCGGCAAGCAGACGATCAGCGAGCTGCCGTCTTCGGCCTATTTCGGAAGCGAGCAGAGCTTCGCGATGATCCGCGGCGGCCATATCGACCTGACCGTATTGGGCGCGATGGAGGTCAGCGAAGGGGGAGACATCGCCAACTGGATGATCCCCGGCAAGATGATCAAGGGCATGGGCGGTGCGATGGATCTCGTCGCGGGCGTCAAGAAGATCATCGTGGTGATGGAACACGTGTCGAAGGACGGCACGCCGAAGTTCCTGCCGCAATGCTCGCTGCCGCTGACCGGCCGCAATGTGGTGGACATGGTCGTGACCGACCTCGCGGTGTTCCAGCGTCCCGACCATGACGCGCCGTTCCGGCTGGTCGAGCTCGCGCCGGGCGTGACGGCGGACGAGGTCGCGGCGAAGACGACGGCGCGGTACGAGGTGTAGCGCGCATGGCGTACACGCTTGTCACCGCGAACCGCAATTATTCGAGCTGGTCGCTGCGCCCGTGGGTGCTGATGACCACGCTCGGGATACCCTTCGCCGACCGGATCGAGCCGTTCGCGAGCATGAACAATCATGCCGCCTTCCGCGCCTTTTCGCCGACCGGGCAGGTGCCGGTGCTGATCGACGGCGACCGGACAATATGGGACTCGCTGGGCATCGTTTTGTACCTGGCCGAGCGGCATGACGGCGTGTGGCCCGCTGATCCGGCGGCACGCGCCTGGGCGATGTGCGCAGTGACCGAGATGCATGGCGGGTTCGGCGCGCTCCGCAACGAGCGTACGATGACCGTCGGACAGCGCGTGGCACCCACTGCCGGTTCGGACGCGCTGTCGCGCGACGTCGCCCGGCTGGCCGAGTTGTGGAGCGAAGGGCTGGAGCGGTTCGGCGGGCCGTGGCTTGCCGGACCGGCGTTCACGGTCGTCGACGCCTTCTACGCGCCGGTGGCGTTCCGGGTGCGCAGTTACGGCATCGACGTCGGCGCGGCCGGCGCGCGCTGGGTGGCGTGGATGCTGGAGCAACCGGCGATGCGCGAGTGGGAGCGGCAGGCGCTGGCCGAGACGTTTCGCGAGCGTGCGCACGAAGCGGAGGTCGCTGCGGTCGGCGAGGTGATCGAGGATCGCCGCGCCCGCTAAGCCAGCGCGACATTTCCTGTCGTGCGAACTTGGAGCGACGATGCTTTTCGTTTAACAGCCGCCCATCATGTCCACCGCCCCCCGCACATTGTACGAGAAGGTCTGGGACGCTCACGTTGTCGAGCGTCGCGACGATGGTTCCTGCCTGATCTATATCGACCGTCACCTCGTCCACGAAGTGACCAGCCCGCAGGCGTTCGAGGGGCTTCGCGCCGCCGGCCGGCGGGTGCGACGGCCCGAGCTGACGCTGGCGGTGCCGGACCATAATCTGCCGACGACCGCGCGCGTCGACGCGGCGGGCGACGAGTTGCCGATTGCGGACCGCGAGAGCGCGGAGCAGCTCGGTGCGCTGCGCCGCAACGTCGCCGAGTTCGGCGTGCCCTATATCGATGCGCTGTCGGCGCGGCAGGGCATCGTGCACGTCGTCGGGCCGGAGCAGGGCTTCACGCTGCCGGGCACGACCATGGTGTGCGGTGACAGCCATACCTCCGCGCATGGCGCTCTGGGTGCGCTGGCGTTCGGGATCGGCACCAGCGAGGTCGAGCACGTGCTCGCGACGCAGACGCTGATCCTGTCGCCGTCCAGGACGATGGAAGTGCGCGTCGACGGTACGCTCGGCTACGGCGTCAGCGCCAAGGACGTGGTGCTGGCGATCATCGGGCAGATCGGCGCGGCGGGCGGCACCGGCCATGTGATCGAGTTCACCGGCGACGTGATCCGCAACCTGTCGGTCGAGGGGCGGCTGACGATTGCCAACATGTCGATCGAGGGCGGCGCGCGCGCCGGAATGATCGCGCCGGACGAAACGACCTTCGCGTATCTGAAGGGGCGCCCGCTGGCGCCGCAGGGCGCGGACTGGGACAAGGCGGTTGCGTGGTGGCGGACGCTGCCGAGCGACGCCGGTGCGCGCTACGATCGGACAGTGCTGCTGGATGGCAGCGCGATCGCACCGGTACTGACCTGGGGCACGAGCCCGGAGGACGTGGTGCCGATCACCGGGGTGGTTCCGGCGCCGGAGAGCTTCGCGGACCCGTCGAAGCAGGAAGCGGCGCGCAAGTCGCTCGACTATATGGGGCTGGCGCCGGGGATGCGAATGCAGGACGTGCCGGTCCAGCACGTCTTCATCGGCAGCTGCACCAACAGTCGCATCGAGGATCTGCGCGCCGCCGCCGGCGTGGCGAGCGGGCGGCACGTCGCCGATGGCGTGCGCGCGATGGTCGTTCCCGGATCGGGGCTGGTCAAGCGGCAGGCCGAGGCTGAGGGGCTGGACCGCGTCTTTACCGAGGCCGGGTTCGAATGGCGCGAGCCGGGCTGTTCGATGTGCCTGGCGATGAACCCCGACAAGGTGCCGCCGGGCGAGCGTTGCGCCTCGACCAGCAACAGGAATTTCGTGGGACGTCAGGGACCTGGCGCCCGCACTCACTTGTTGTCGCCGGCAATGGCAGCGGCGGCGGCGGTCACCGGACGGCTGGCCGACGTACGCGAGCTGATGGGCTGAGACGGAAGGACGTGAGATGAAGAAGGTGCTGATGTTCCTGATCGCCGGTTCGGTGCTGAGCGGTGTCGCTGCCTATGCCGCGATCGCGCGCCCTGCGATCCCGGCCAGCCGCCCGACCCGCTGATGGACCCGGTCGCGCTCGTTTCGGGCACCGCCTATCCGTGGGGCGCCAAGAACGTCGACACCGACGTCATCATTCCGGCGCACTGGCTGAAGACGATCACGCGCTCCGGGCTGGGGCGCGGTGCGTTCGAGACGGTGCGCAGCGTGCCCGGCAACATCTTCGACGACCCGCGCTATGCCGGGGCGCCGGTGCTGATCGCCGGCGACAATTTCGGATGCGGGTCGAGCCGCGAGCACGCCGCCTGGGCGCTGCGCGATATGGGCGTGCGTGCCGTGATCGCGCCGAGCTTCTCCGACATCTTCTCGGGCAATGCTTTCAAGAACGGCATCGTGGCCGTCGTGCTACCGCAGGCGGCGATCGACCGGCTCGTCGAGGTCGCCAAGGACAGCCCGGTCACCGTCGACCTTGAGACGATGACCGTCACCACGCCCTATCAGGATCGTTTCCCGTTCGAGCTCGACGCCTTCCGGCGCCGCTGTCTGATGGAAGGGCTAGACGAAGTCGGGCTGACGCTGGCAAAGGATACCGCGATTTCGAAATTCGAGGAGCGGCTCGACGACGAGCGGCCCTGGATCAGGAGAGATGCGGCACATGCGAGCATTGCTGTCGAGGGCGCCGGGCGGACCTGAAACTCTGGAGATCGGCGAACTGCCCGATCCGGCCGCCGGTCCCGGCGAGGTGCTGGTCGCGATCAAGGCGTGCTCGATCAACTATCCCGACGTGCTGGTGATCGAGGATCGCTACCAGTTCCAGCCACCCCGTCCCTTCGCGCCGGGTGGTGACATAGCGGGCGTCGTGGCCGCGGTCGGCGACGGCGTGACGCGCTGGCAGGTCGGCGACCGCGTAATGGGTACCGTGTTGATGGGCGGACTGGCCGAGCGGCGCGCGGTCGCCGCCGACGCGCTCTACCCGCTGCCCGAAAACCGCGGCTTCGAGGAAGGCGCGGCGCTGTTGCTCACTTATGCCACCAGCATCCATGCGCTGGTCGATCGCGGGCGGATCGCCGACGGCGACCGGCTGCTGGTGCTGGGCGCGTCCGGCGGGGTCGGGCTGGCAGCGGTAGAGCTGGGCAAGGCGTTCGGGGCCTATGTCGTCGGTGCGGTGTCGAGCGAGGAGAAGGCGCAGGCAGTGCGCGATGCGGGTGCCGACGACGTGGTCGTCTACGATCGTGCGCCGTTCGACAAGCCGGCATCGAAGGCGCTGGCGGACCGGTTCAAGGCCGCTGGCGGCGCTGGCGGCTTCCAGGTGATCTACGATGCGGTCGGCGGCGATTACGCCGAGCCGGCGTTGCGTTCGATCGGCTGGGAGGGCCGCTATCTCGTCGTCGGCTTCCCGGCCGGCATACCGAAGCTGCCGCTCAACCTGACCTTGCTGAAGAGCTGCGACGTGTGCGGGGTGTTCTGGGGGGCGTTTGCGGGACGCGACCCGGCGGCGAACCGCGCGCATATCGAGCGACTGCTGGCGTTATGGGGCGCAGGGCGGATCAGCCCGCGCGTCACCCAGGTCTTCCCGCTGGAGCAGGGCGGGGCGGCGATCGCGCGGCTGGGCGCGCGCACCGCGATCGGCAAGCTGGTGGTGCGTGTCGCGGATTGAGCGCCCGTTGCGCGCGGCCCCTGCGCGCACTATCCATCGGTGATGTACCGACGGGAGCCAACATGACCCTTTTCGACGATCGTGAACGCGCAGAGGAGGCGAAATACGCCCGTGACGAGGAGGTGGCGTTCCGGATCATCGCACGGCGCAATCGGCTGGTCGGACAATGGGCCGCGCAGCTGATGCAGCTGACTCCCGCCGAAACCGATGCCTATGCCAAGGCGGTGGTGCAGGCCGATTTCGAGGAAGCCGGTGACGACGACGTCGTGCGCAAGATCTATGGCGACCTGACCGCGGCGAACGTCGATGTCGAGGAAGCGGTGGTGCGCCGCGCGCTGGATGAGCAACTGGTCGAGGCGCGCCGTCAATTGATGCAGCCGGAGTAACGCGGATGCCGATGGAAGGAAGCGAGATCGTCGCGCTCATCAAGGCGGGGATCCCCGATGCGGAGGTCGAGATGACCGACCTGGCCGGCGACAACGACCATTGGGCAGCGCGCGTCACCGCGGCGTCGTTCGCCGGGATGCCACGGGTCAAGCAGCATCAGGCGGTCTATGCCGCGCTGGGCGGGCGCATGGGCGGGGTGCTGCACGCCTTGCAGTTGACCACCGCCGTCCCGAAGTAAGCCGCAGCATTGCTGCGCGACCCCGCGCCAAGAAGGATGATCGAAATGACCGACGACGCCAACGCCCGCATCGACACGCTGGTGAAGAGCAACCCGGTGGTGCTGTTCATGAAGGGCTCGCCGCTGTTCCCGCAGTGTGGCTTCTCCAGCCGTGCGATCGCGATCCTGGAGCGGCTGGGCGTCGATTTCGAGAGCGTCGACGTGTTGCAGGACCAGGCGATCCGGCAGGGCATCAAGAGCTATTCGGACTGGCCGACGATCCCGCAGCTTTACGTCGGCGGCGAGTTCGTCGGCGGATCGGACATCATGATGGAGATGTACGAGGCTGGCGAGTTGGGTGAGCTGTTCCAGAAGGCCGGCGCTGCCAAGGCAGCGGAAGCGCCGCAGGCGTAGTGACGCGCACGGGCGGGATCGGGGTGCGTTGCGCCCCGATCGCCGCCTACGGTGGTTGTCGAGCGACGATCGGGGCGCAACCGCTCGAGCATCGCCGGATGCGCGAGACCGGAGTCCGACTCGTCACCCGGTGTACCATCCGGACTACCGTCTTGAGCTTTTCCCGAAGAAGCTGACCGCGCTTCGAGGCGGGCGTTGACGCTGGAGCCTGCTCACCGCTGCTTCCGTCCGGGCGTGGTAAATACGACTAACCCCGCCACTCGATCGCAAGCCTGCCGAGCGCCTTGAGCGCCGCCTCGTCTTGCGGCCGGACGTCCGCGGAAAACGACGGGGTTTCGAAATAGCCGGTCACGATCAGCGGCGCCCGCCCACCCGGCGGAAGCAGCACCGCCAGATCGTTGGTCTTGTTGCCGATCGATGGACGCATTCCGGTGCCGGTCTTGTCGAGACCGCGCCAGCCCGCCGGTATACCCGCACGGATGCGACCCAGCCCGCTGCGCGTCGCCGCCATCCACCCGCGAAGCCGCTCGCGACTGTCCGTGGCGAGCACGTCACCCAGTACGATCCGTCGCACTGTTTCGGCCATCGCCCGCGGCGTGGTGCTGTTCTGCGTCGTGCCGGGCGGGATTTCGTTGATGGTCGGCTCGTAGCCGTCGAGCCGGCTGATTTCATCGCCGATCTCACGCCAGAAGCGCGTCACCGCCGCCGACCCGCCCAGCCGGCGCATGAGCACGTTCGCGGCGGCGTTGTCGCTCGTCACCTGCACCGCCTCGGCGAGCGCTAGCACCGGGAGGCGGCCCGCGGCGAGATGCGCTTCCACCACGGGAGAATGGTCCACGAGATCGGCTTGTCCGAACGCCAGCATCGCTGCGGGATCGAGGCGGCCGGCATCGCCCTCGCGCAGTGCGAGCGCGGCCAGCGACAATTTGAACGTCGAGCAATGGCAGAAGCGCTCGTCGGCGCGCCAGCCGAAGTGGCGCCCGCTGCCGGTGTCGAGTACGAACGCGCCCAGCCGGCCGCCGGCGGAGCGCTCCAGCGCACGCAGGCGCGCGGCGGGATCGACCCGCGCCGCGCGGGCGGCGGTCGGGCCGGAAAGCAGTGCGCTCGCACCGAGGCCGAAGGCGAACGCACGACGATCGATCATGCGATGCCGATAACGCGCGCGGCCTCGCTTCGCCAGGACCGGACGCCGCGACGCCGCTGGAGGAACTTGTAAGAAACACCATCGGCGTGCCGCGCGATCCGCATTGACTACAAACGTAATCGATGATTACATGTGTAATCGAAGCTGAAAACGAGGGAGCGAATCGTGGTCGAACGGATCAGCGATGCCGAACATGCGGTCATGGAGGTGCTGTGGGACGAAAGCCCGCTCACCGCTCAGGATGTCGCCGAGCGGGTGGACCCGGAGCGTGGCTGGAGCGCGGCGACCGTCAAGACGCTGCTCGGGCGGCTGCTTGGCAAGGAGGCGGTGCGCCATGACATCGACGGGCGTCGTTACCTCTACAGCCCGGCGGTCAAGCGCGAGGATTATGTCGCGCGCGAATCCGACCGGCTGATCGATCGGCTGTTCGGCGGGCGGCTGACCCCGCTGGTCGCGCACCTTGCCGAGCGCGACGCGCTGAGCGCGCAGGACATCAACGAGATCGAGGCGCTGCTGAAGGCGTTGAAGCAATGACCGGCTGGGCGATCGAGGCGATGCTGGCGTCGGCGCTGCTGATGCTGGCCGTCATCGTGCTGCGCGGACCGGTGCGGCGCGCGTTCGGGGCGCGCGTGGCCTATGCGTTGTGGGCGATGCCGGCGCTGCGGCTGCTGCTGCCGCCGCTGCCCGCGGGCTGGCGTGGCGAGGCGCTGCCGACGCTGCCGCTGGCCGAGCCGATCATCATTTCGCTGGGGCGGCCGGTAGCGACGCTGCCGGTGGAGACCAGCGCCCATGCGATCGGCTGGCCGCCGGTCGCGCTGGCGATATGGCTGGGCGGCGCGGCGCTGCTGCTGGCGTGGCAGGCGGTCGGTTACCTGCGCTTCCGCTACGAGGTGCTGCGCCACGGGATCGCGGTCGACCGCGTCGGGTCGATCACGGTCGTGCAGAGCGCCGCGACCGATGGGCCGCTGGCATTCGGGGTGTTCGACCGTGTCGTGGCGTTTCCGCGCGACTTCGCAGCACGCTTCGATGCCGAGGAGCGGGCGCTCGCGCTGGAGCACGAGCTGGGCCACCATGCGCGTGGTGATCTGATCGCGAACTGGGTCGCGCTGGTCGTGCTGGCGCTGCACTGGTTCAATCCGCTGGCGTGGGTCGCCTTTCGCAAGTTCCGCGCCGACCAGGAGATGGCCAACGACGCGCGGGTGCTGGCCCGCACCGGCGGCGCGGCGCGCCACGCCTATGGCTGTGCGATCGTGAAGGCGGCGCACGGGCGCGCGATGTCGCCGGCGTGCCATCTGAATACCGTGAAGGATCTGAAAGGGAGGCTGAAGATGCTGAGCAAAAAGAAGGCGTCGCGGACGCAGGTGGCGATGGGCAGCGCGGCGATCGCAATGCTCGCGGTCGGCGGGCTGGCATTCACCGCCTCGGGCACGCAGGCGGCGGAGCGCGTGCGTGCGGGCGTCGAGGATGCCACAGGGGTCGAAATGTCATCTTCCGAGTTGATGTCCGAGACGACGCCCGAGCCGATGCTGGGCACGCGGCACGTGGTCGCGGATCGGCAGCGCGGGCGCGAGACGATCGTAACGGTGACCACCGACGGGCGCACCACGACCTACACCGGGAAAGCGGCGGAAGCCTATCTTGCCGCACATCCGGCACCGCCTGCACCCCCGGTGCCGCCGATGCCGGACTTGCCTCCGGTCGGCGCGGTGCCACCGCCGCCGCCGTTGCCTCCAGTCGGTCCCGTCCCCCCGGCGCCCCCGGTGCCGCCGATGCCGGGAACGAGCGCACGCGCGATGACCGTGGATTGCGCGGCGGGCGGCAAGCGATCGTCGCTGGTGGCGCAAGGGAGCCGCATCACGGTGACCTGCAACGATCGGCACAGCGCCGCGATGAGTGCCGAAGGTGCCGAGTTGCAGCGCCACGCCGCCGCACTCCAGCGCGATGCGGAGCACCTCGCGACGGTCGACGCGGCGCGGTTGCAGCGCCAGGCCGCCGAACTGCAACGGCAGGTGGCGCGGATCGACGCCGCGCAGCTGCGCCGCGATGCGCTGGCGATGGAACGGCAGTCGGGACAGATCGAGCGCCAGTCGCTGCGCGCAGCGCTGACCGGCCTGCAGAGTGCGCGCGCCGGGATGCTGACCAATGCGGACCTGCCGGATGCGCATCGCAGCCGCGCCTTGGCCGGCATCGACAAGGCGATCGCGAACCTGCGCGCGCGGATGGCGACGCGCGACTGACCGGACGCCGTGCCGCCCGCGCGGGACTTGCACCCGCCGGGCGGCACGGCCATGTGAGGGGGAGATGGCCAACGACCTCCCCACCGGCGCGGGCGTGACGCTGGAACCGCTGGTGACGCGCGTGCTGGCCCCCAATGCCTCGGCCTACACCCACACCGGCACGCAGACGCATATCGTCGGCGCCGACGACGTGGCGGTGATCGATCCCGGTCCCGCCGACCCCGCGCACCACGACGCGCTGCTGAGGATCATCGCCGGGCGGCCGGTGCGCGCGATCCTGATCACGCATCATCACCGCGATCACTCGCCGGGCGCGATCCGGCTGGCGCGCGACGCCGCTGCGCCGATCGTCGGCTGCGCGCCGATCGTGGTGCGCGAGGAAGGCGAGCAGGCCGATGCTGCGTTCGACGCCGGTTACGCACCCGATCGCGTGCTGGCGGAGGGCGAGCAAGTGACCGGGGCGGGCTGGACGCTGGAGGCGGTGGCGACGCCCGGCCACACCGCCAATCATCTCGCTTTCGCGCTTCCCGAGACGAAGGCGCTGTTTTCCGGGGACCATGTGATGGGGTGGGCGACCAGCGTCGTCTCGCCGCCGGACGGCGACATGGGCGACTATATGGCGAGCCTCGAAAAACTGCTGCTGCGCGACGACCGCGTCTATTATCCCGGCCACGGCGACGCGGTGGCGCGGCCGCAGCGGCTGGTGCGCGGGATGCTGGGGCACCGCAAGCAGCGCGAGGGGCAGATCCTGCGCCTGCTGGCGGGTGCACCGCACGCGGTGTCGGGGCTGGTCGAGCGCATGTACGTCGGGATCGATCCGCGGCTGGCGGGTGCGGCGGGGCGATCGGTGCTGGCGCACCTGCTCGATCTCGCACGGCGCGGGTTGGTGATGCAGGAGGGGGACACATGGCGACGGATCGTCTGACCGGGCTCGGACGGCTGTTGGTGTCGCTGGCGATCGCTGGGGCGATCGTGGTCGCTACCTTCGCCGGCTATCGCTACTTCACGGAAAGATATGCCATCGCCACCGACGACAATGGCGTCGCGGTGGCGCGCGTCGTCGCGGGGCGGCTGTATGGCAGCAACGAACTGCGCGTCAGCCATCTTTCGGGCACCGTCCAGTCGACCGCTGCCACGACGCGGATGTGGGGCTGGCTGAAATACGTGCGGCTCATCAAGGCGCCGTACGACGTCGACTATTTCGTCCCGCTCGGCGCGCTGCGTCCGCGCGACTTCCGCTACGATGAACGGCGGCGGACGTTGCTGGTCGAGGTGCCCGACGTCACGCTGGGCGCACCCAATATCGACGAGAGCCGCGTCACCGTCGATACCACGTCGGGCTTCATGCCGTCGCGCACCGCGATGGCGGAGTTGCAGAAGCGCGTGTCGGCGAAGGCGACGACCGTCGTCGCGGCGAAGGCGCGCGAGCCCGAGAACATGCGCAAGGCGCGCGAGAACGGCCGCACCGCGCTGGAGCGACTGTTCGAAGGGACGCTGGAGGCGGCCAACCTGCCGGTGCGCGTCGAGGTACGCTTCGCGGGCGAGCCGCGCCCCGACAATCGCGACCGTTGGGACATGACGCGCTCGCTGGAGGAGGTGCTCGGCAACGCACATTGACGGGCGTACACTGAACCGCTTGATTGCGCGCCGCGGGCGGGCCATCTGCTCAGCCATGGAACAGCCGACGAACCTCGCGGGCCTCGACCTGCGCGCCGAGATCGACCGCCTCCGCAAGGAGCGCAACGCCGTGATCCTCGCGCATTATTATCAGAAGCCCGAGATCCAGGATCTGGCGGACTTCGTCGGCGACAGCCTCGACCTCAGCCGCAAGGCGCAGGCGACCGATGCCGACGTGATCGCGTTCTGCGGCGTGCGGTTCATGGCCGAGACCGCCAAGATCCTGTCCCCGCAGAAGACCGTGATCCTGCCCGACATGGACGCAGGGTGCAGCCTGGAGGACAGCTGTCCGCCCGATCAATTCGCGGCGTTCCGCGCGCAGCATCCCGATGCGATCGCGCTCACCTACATCAACTGCTCGGCGGCGGTGAAGGCGCTGAGCGACGTGATCGTCACCTCGTCGTCGGCCGAGGCGATCCTCGCGAAGATTCCGGTCGACCAGAAGATCATCTTCGGGCCGGATCGCAACCTCGGCGGCTATCTGGCGCGCAAGACCGGGCGCGACCTGATCCTGTGGCCCGGCGTATGCATCGTCCACGAGGCGTTCAGCGAAACCGAGCTGCTCAAGCTGCGCGTGCAGCATCCGGACGCGCCGATCGCGGCGCACCCGGAATGCCCGGCGGTGATCCTCGACCACGCCGATTATGTCGGCTCGACGCGCGGCATTCTCGAATACGCGTATGCCATGCCGGGCGACACGCTGATCGTCGCGACCGAGCCGCACATCATTCACCAGATGGAAAAGGCTTTGCCGGGCAAGACCTTCATCGGCGCGCCGGGGGCGGACGGGAACTGCAACTGCAACATCTGCCCGTACATGGCGCTCAACACGATGGAGAAGCTGTACGTCGCGCTGCGTGACCTGAGCCCGCGGATCGAAATGGAAGAATCATTGCGGCTGCAGGCCAAGAAGAGCCTCGACGCAATGCTGGCGATGGCGAGCGCCACCGTCGGGCAGGGCGACCTCGGACCGGCGAAGGTGACGGGCGACTGAAGCTTCGCCGTCCGTGATCGCGATGGCGCCGGTCTGCGGGCCGGCATCGCGGCGGGAGTGGGGCTGCCGCGGTACGCGATCTTTCGCGGCGCTACGCCTTCAATGCCGAGGCTCTTCATAGCGGGCGTATGGTGTGAACGGCTGGAAGTCAGCGCGGCCGCATTCAATCGTGCTGACCGCACCCCTTCCGCTCGATCGTGGCAGTGGTTACCACATCACCATGCACCGCCTGATCCCGCTCGCGCTCGCCCCCGTCGTCCTCGCCGCTGCGCCGGCCGCGGACCCGTATCTGTGGCTGGAGGACATCGAGGGCACCCGTGCGCTGACGCAGGTGAAGGCGTGGAACGCCGAGACCGAGGCGCTGCTGACCAAGGACCGGCGATACGAACAGGACCGCGCGCGTGCCAAGGCGATCCTGGATGATAAGGCGCAGATCGCGGATGCCGATGCGGTGCTGGGCGACCGGGTCACCAACCTGTGGCGCGATGCGAAGAATCCGCGCGGGCTGTGGCGTATCGCGGCGCTGGATGGCTATGCCGCGGGCAAGCCGCGCTGGCGGACGCTGATCGATGTCGACGCGCTCGGCAAGGCGGAGGGCAAGAGCTGGGTCTGGCACGGCGCGAGCTGCCTGGAGCCCGATTACGCGCGCTGCCTGGTACGGCTGAGCCCGGGCGGCACCGACGCGCAGGTGGTGCGCGAGTTCGATATGACGACGGGGCGCTTCGTCGATGACGGCTTCGTGCTGCCCGCCGCGAAGAGCGATGTGGCGTGGGTGGATCGTGACACGTTGCTGGTCACGACCGATTGGGGGCCGGGCTCGCTGACCACCTCGGGCTATCCGCGGATCGCCAAGCTCTGGAAGCGCGGCACCCCGTTGGCCACCGCGACGACCGTCCACGAATCGCCGGCCACCGCGGTGGAGGTGAGTGCGGCGTCGTTCGTCGATGCCGATCGGCGCTGGCCGGTGGTGAGCGTCGGGCACACCTTCTTCGAACGCGAGTTGCTGGTGCAAGATACGAGGGGCAGGTTCGTGCCGTTGGGGCTGCCGAAGGGCGCGGACGTGGTCGACGTGATCGGCGGGCGCGCGGTGGCGAAGCTGAACGAGGCGGCGGATGGCTTCCCGGCCGGCGCGCTGGTCGCATGGTCGCTGCCGGAGATCGTCGCAGGACGCCATCCCAAGGGCGAACTGGTGATGGTGCCGGGCGAGCGGCAGGCGATCGAGGAAGTCTCGGCGAGCGACGGCGTGCTGTGGGTCAAGCTGCTCGACGACGTGTCGGGGCGACTGGTCGGCTTGCGGCGGCAGGCCGACGGGCGCTGGGCGCCCACGCCCGTCGCGCTGCCCGACAACAGCACGCTGCATCTCGGCGCGACGGCGGGCCAGCGCAACGCGGCGTTCGTGACCGTCGAGGGGATGCTGACGCCGCCGACGCTGTTCCTGGTGCGCGCGGACGAGGCGCCGCGCGCGGTGCAGGCATTGCCGGCGCGCTTCGATGCGACGAAATACCAAGTGGTGCAGCGCTTCGCGACGTCGCGCGACGGCACGCGGGTGCCGTATTTCCTCGTCACGAAGAAGGGTGCGACCGCCCCGGCCCCGGCGCTGATCCATGCATATGGCGGGTTCCGCAGCGCGCAGACGCCGACCTACCTGACCGGGCAACCGTATCGCGCCGGGCCGCTGGCGCTGTTCTGGGTCGAGCAGGGCGGGGCATATGTGCTCGCCAACTTGCGTGGCGGCGGCGAATACGGGCCGCGCTGGCACCGTGCGGGGCTACGCGAGAAACGCCAGAACGTGTTCGACGACCTCCACGCCGTCGGTGACGACCTCGTGCGGACGGGCGTGAGCGCCAGGCGGCGGATCGCGATCTCGGGGCGCTCGAATGGCGGATTGGTGGTCGGCGTCGCGATGCAGCAGCGCCCCGACCTGTACGGCGCGGTGATCGCCGGGTCGCCGCTCGAGGATATGCAGCGTTATGCGCAGCTGTCGGCGGGTGCATCGTGGATCGACGAATATGGCGACCCCGAAAAGCCGGCGGACTGGGCGTTCATCCGCAAATATTCGCCGTACCAGAACGTAAAGGTGGGTGTCCGCTATCCGCCGGTGTTCTTCTATCTTTCCACCAAGGACGATCGCGTCCATCCGGGACATGCGCGCAAGCTGGCGGCGCTGCTGAAGCAGAACAGCAACAGTGTGTATTTCCACGAATATCTGGAGGGCGGGCATTCCGTCGGTGCCGACCACGCCGAAGATGCACGGCGCGCGGCGTTGCTGGACGCGTTCCTGCGCCGCGAACTGATGGGCAAATAGCCACGCGTCCACACGCGCGGCGGTGGCGTCACACCCGCGTGTCGTCCGCCAGCACGCAATGTGCGCCGGTCTCGACCTGTAGCGTCGCGTGACCGATCCCGAAGCGTTCGTGGAGCATCGCCTGCGCGTCGTGCAGGAAGGTGTCGCCGGGGTGACCGGCGGGAATCGCCAGGTGCGCGGTCAGGCCCGGCTCGGTGGTCGACATCGGCCATATATGGAGGTCGTGGACCGTGGCGACGCCCGGCAGCGTGGCCAGCGCCTCCTTGACCCGATCGTAGTCGATCCCGCGCGGCACGGCGGCAAGCGCCATCTCCACCGTCTCGCGCAGCAGCCCCCAGGTCTGCCAGAAGATCACCACCGCGATGACGAGGCTGGTCAGCGGGTCGATCCATGCCTTGCCGGTCAGCCAGATTACAATGCCCGCAACGACGACCCCGGCCGAGACCAGTGCGTCGGACAGCATGTGGAGATAGGCGCCGCGGACGTTGACGTCGCCCTTTCGGCCGCGCGCAAACAGCCACGCGGTCACCGCGTTGACGACGATCCCGAGCCCGGCGACCGCAGACACGTCCAGCCCGGCGACCGCCGGTGCATCGCCGAAGCGCTGTACCGCTTCCAGCCCGATCGCGCCGATCGCGACCAGCAGCAACAGTGCGTTGGCGAGCGCGGCGAGGATCGTCGAGCTCTTCAGGCCATAGGTGAAGCGCTTCGACGGCGCCTTGCGGGCCAGCGCCGCGCCGCCCCAGGCGACCGCGAGCCCCAGCACGTCGGACAGATTGTGCCCGGCATCGGCAAGCAGCGCGACCGAGCCAAACAGGAATCCGGCGCTCGCCTCCGCGACGACATAGGCGAGGTTGAGCGCTATGCCGATGGCGAAGACGTGGTCCCAGCGCTCGGGCGGGGCGGCATGGACGTGGCCGTGCGCATGGCCGTGCCCGTGGCTATGCCCATGGCCGTGCCCGTGGTCATGTCCGTTATCCTGGTGATGATGCCCATGCCCCATGCGCCGCCTCTATCATCGAAGCTTCCCCGAGGGGAGAGGTCACCGGCGTGTGGCGAACCAGATAACGTGGGTCGCGCCCTTGCCATTCTCGCGGGCACGGACCTTCACTTCTTCTACGTCGAACCCGCTGTCGCCCAGCCTGCGTGCGAAGCGCGGATCGGGCGCGGCCGACCACACGGCGAGCACCCCGCCGGCGCGCAGCGCGCTGTGCGCCGCGGCAAGACCGCGCGGGCCATAGAGGCCGTCATTGCCGGGGCGGGTCAGGCCGTCGGGTCCATTGTCGACGTCGAGCAGGATCGCGTCGTAGCGTCGCGCCGCGCTGCGGATCGTCGCACCAACGTCGCCGATCACCAGCGCGACGCGCGGATCGTCGAGGCAGCCGTCGGCCAGCGCTGCCATCGGGCCGCGCGCCCATTCGATGATGCCGGGCACCAGTTCGGCGACCGTGACGCTGGCGTCGGGGCCGAGCTGCGCGAGCACCGCGCGGAGCGTGAAGCCCATGCCGTAGCCGCCGACCAGCAAGTGTGGGGCGGGGCGATCGGCCAGACGGTCGCAGGTCATCGTCCCGAGCGCAACTTCCGAGCCGCTCATCCGCGTGCTCATCAGCTCGTTGCGCTCGAGCACGATCATGAAGTCGGCGCCGCGCCGGAACAGTCGGAGCGGCGGGCCATCCGGCACCTCCGCCACGCCGACCAGTTCGGGGCGGATCACTTCTTCTGGCGGGCCTTGCGCGCGGCGTAGCGCGCGTCGCGTGCCGCCTTCAGCTCCGCCGCGGTCGGCAGAACCGGCGGACGCTTCGACGCCGCGGCGGCCTCGGCCGCGGCCGTCGCCTCGGCAGCGGCCTGTACGCGGGCTTCTTCCTTGGCGGCCTTTTCTGCGTCGATCGCAGCCTTGCGCTGCGCACGCTTGTCGGCCTCGGCGGCTTCCTTGGCCTCGCGTGCGGCAAGGCGCGCGGCGACTTCGGCGGGATCGGGGGCGGCCTTGTTCTTCAATGCTTCGAGCGCGCGCTGCTTCGCGTCGCGAGCTGCCGCGGCGCGTTCGTTGAAGTCGGGGGCCTTGTAACCTGCCATGCCGGGATGGTCTCCTCTGGGGGTCGAACGGCCGCGAACGGCCAATAGCACAACGGCCCCGCATCGCTGCGGAGCCGTCGGGAAAGCTGGTGAGCCTAGCCGCTACACCGTCGGCCGCAGGCAATACGCGGATGTGCCACGCGGCGCAACCGCTTTATCATCCGGCGTCGAGCGCGAGCCGTCCCAGCGACGGGTCGTCGGTGAAGAACGCGTCGACGCCCAGCGCAATGTAGCGGCGCATTTCGGCGACGGAGCCGGCCGGGTTGCGCGCGCTTTCACCGGCATCGTTGCGGAAGTCGGCCGCGAGGAAGCGGTTTTCGGGCCGAAAGGTCCATGGGCAGACCTGCAGGCCCGCGGCATGCGCGTCGGCCACCAGCGTCGTCGCGGCGGCAAGCCGCCCGTCGGCGCCGAGCGGGATCAGCGCACGGGTGTTGGGCGCGATGACGTCCGCATAGCGTGCCATCTCGCGCAGCCCGGCAGGGGTGGTCATCGTGCGGTAATCGAGTGTGCCGCCGTTTTTTGCGACGTCGGCGGGATGCTGCGCGGGGTCGCCGATCAGCTGGACGAGCCGGACGTTGCCGCCCTGCGGCAGCTTGCCGCGGAGGTAACGCAGGTTTGCGACCTCGAAGGACTGCACCTGCACCGGATGGCGGCGCGTGTACGCGTGCGCGGCGAGCAAGGCGAGGAAGCGATCCTCGACCGGCAGGCCGACGCCCGCGAAATAGGTGGAGTGTTTCAATTCGGGGACCAGCCCGATCGTGCGCCCGCGCGCCGCGGCTTCGGCGGCGGTGAAGTCCGCGATCTCCTCGAACGAGACGATCTGGAACGCGCCGTCGTAGCCGCGGCTTTCGGGTCGGATCGCGCCTAGCCGTTCCTTCGCACGCAGGGTCTTCAGCTCGGCAAAGGTAAAGTCCTCGGTGAACCAGCCGGTCTGCGCCTCCCCGTCGATGGTCTTGGTCGTGCGCCGCGCTGCGAAGGCGGGATGGTCGGCGATGTCGGTGGTCTCGGCAATATTGTTCTCGTGCCGCGCCACCAGCACGCCGTCCCTGGTGGGAACCAGATCGGGTTCGATGAAGTCGGCGCCGTCCGCGATCGCCTTGGCGTAGGCGCCGAGCGTATGCTCGGGGCGGAGCGCCGAGGCGCCGCGGTGCGCGAACACCAGCGGCTTCGGGCGGACCGGCGCCGCACCGGCGGTGGAGGCCACCCCCAGTGCGACGGCAGATCCGATGGCGGCGCGGCGCGTCATCACGGTCAGAAGCCGGCGCTGAGCGTGACGAACGCCTGGCGCGGGGCGAGCGGGAAGAAATTGTACGTGCCCGACGCCGCAGCGATGCTGAGCGTCGATGCCGCACGCTTGTCGGTGATGTTGGTGACGTTCACGCTGACGTTCAGCTTCTTGGCCAGCCCTTCGCCGGAGACGGGCAGGTCGAAGCCGACGCGGCCCGACAGCGTGAAATAGCCCGGCACCTTCAGGTCGTTCGTGAACGTGGCATAGCGCTGTCCGATATAATCGCCGATCAGCTGCAGCTCCAGCCCGTCGCCGCTGAGCGTCGCCACGGTCTTGTTCAGCCATTCCGGCGAGCCCGGCACCTTCTTGCCCGCGGTCGGCACCACTGTCTGCGCCGCACCGACCGTATAGTCATCGGCATAGCGGGAGTTGTTGTAGGAAAGCGCATTGTAGAGCGAGAAGCGGTCGCCGAAGCGCAGCGTCGCGGCTGCGTCGACGCCGTCGGTCTTAACGCTGCCGACATTGGCGATGATCGGTGCGCCGCTGATGATCGCGGTGATCGTCTGCGTCGGACTGATCGCGAGCAGCCGGTTCGAGAAGTCGACGTGGTAGTAGCTGATCTGCCCCTCGAATCCGGTCAACGGCCCGAGATCGAGCGCACGGCGCGTGCGGATACCGCCTTCGTAGGTCCAGCTCGTCTCCGGCTTGGCGTTATCCTTGAAGAACTCGAACAGCGTCTGGCTGCCGAGCGCGAACGGCGACAGGCCGGCGGCGGCGCTGGTCTGGAATTGGCGGATGTTCTTCTGCGCGTTGACGAACACCTGCTCGTGGTCGGTCGCGTCCCACAGGACGCCGGCCTGCGGCAGGAACCATTCGTCGGTGTTGATCCGCCCGACCGGCAGTTCGCGCGAACCCGAGAACGAGCCTGGGATCGGCTGCACCGGCACGCGCTGGCGCGCATGCTGGAACGTGCTTTTGAAGCCGGCCTGGAGCGTCAGCGTGGGGATGACCCTCCACGCGTCCTGGATGTGCGCCTGGATCTCGGTGACGCGGATTTCGCTGCCGTATTGCGTGATCAGCGGATCGGCGAGGTCCAGCGGGCGGTCGTAGGGCGAGGACGGGTTGGCGACGTCCAGCGCATACCAGCGGCGATACGCCGACGAGCTTTGATGTTCGTACCAGCCGCCCAGCTCGAACGTGTGATTGCCGAGCTCGGCGCGCAGCGTGGAGATTCCGCCGACCCGGTCGATGCGATATTCGGTGGTGCGGGTCGCGAGGCCCGAGCCGCCGAAGATCGTCGAGAGACGTGCGAGGTTGGTCGGCGCGGTCGGGCTGCTGCCGGCCACGCCGGGGTAGTAGAAGGAGAAGAGCTGCGGCAGCCCGGCGACGGTGATCGGGCCGGCGACGATGCCGACGCCGTCGTTGTGGTGGAAGTACGCCTGGTTGGAGAAGGTCACGCGATCGGTGACGTTCCAGTCGTACTTGACGTAGCCGAGGTAATCGGTGCGCAGCGCGGCGCTGTAGTAGTTGCTGTAGTTCGCACCCGACGCGGCATAGCTGGCGGCGTTGTTATAGGGCAGGCGATTGGCGAGATACGCCTGCATTCCGGTGAAATCGGGATACAGGAACGGCCGGATATACGGTTGATAGGTCTGCGACGCGGAGACGACGGTGGCGTCCTCGTTCGGTTCGGCCTTGTCGGAATAGGCGAAATACGCGGTCAGCTTGCCGTTGGCATCGTCGTGGACCAGCTTGGCATTGGCCTGCCAGCCTTTCTGATAGCCCTCGAAATCCCACGCCCGCGCGCGCTGGCGCACGCCCGACACGTAGAAGCGCGTGTTCTGGCCGATGTCCCCGCTATCGACGCGGACGTAGCTGCGCGTCGCGTCGTAGCTGCCGACGGTCTGCGCCGCGGAGATACCGAAGGTGGCTTTCGGATCGCTGGTGAAGGTGTCGATCGTCCCGCCGAGGTTGCTGGTCGAGGCGGTGCCGAGGTCGCCCGCGCCCGATGCGAGCAGCACGCGCCCGACGTTTTCGGAAATGACTGCGCGCTGGGGGCTCAGGCCGTTGTAATTGCCGTATTGCTGGTCGCCGAGCGGCACGCCGTCGAGCGTGTAACCAAGCTGTTGCGCGTTGAAGCCGTGCACGAACAGCGAAATATTCTGCTCGTTGCTACCCCACGGATCGGCGGTCAGATAGGTGACGCCGGGCAGCGTCTGCAGCGCCTTTAGCGGGCTGATACCGGGCAGGATCTTCTGGATCTCGGTGGAGGTGATCTGCGCCACGGAGCGTGTCGCGGTGCCGGTGACGACGATGTCGTCGCCGGGCGTCGCGGCGGCGTCGGTCGCCGCGGCCGCATCGGTGGGGGCCGGCGTGGTGGCGACGTTCTGCGCGCGTGCGGGCAGGGGCAGCGCGAGGGCGAGCGGGGCGACGCCCGCGATCAGGAGATGACGCATCTTGAGGTACTTTCGCGAGGAGAAGATCACAGGCCGGTACGCAGCGAGACGAAGAACTGCCGCGGCGCGCCGGCGAGCAGGGTCTGGTTGTCGCCGCTGGCGCCATAGCCGTTCGAGCCGATGGTCGAGACGTAGCGCTTGTCGAGCAGGTTGGTGGCGCTGCCCTCGATCCGGACGCCGTGTAGGCCGCCGAGATCGCCGATCGTGTAGCCGATCGTGGCATCGACCAGCACCCGGTCGCCGACCGACTGGTCGTTGGTATAGGTGAAGTAGCGCTTGCTCATGTAATCGGCGCCGACCCGGGCGACGAAGCGGCCATCGTCGTAGACGACCTCGCCCTTGGCCATGTGGCGCGGGCTGTCGACGACGGTCCGGCCGCGGGTCGCGGTGACGAGCGCACCGTCAGCGCCCAGGACGTTGTCCTTATATTGCGAGTGGTTGTAGGAATAAGACGCGAAGATCGAGAGCGGGGCCGCGATCTTGTAGAGTGCCGTCGCCTCCGCGCCGTAATTCTCCACGCCGCCGACGTTCTGGAGCGTCACCGGATTGCCGACGATGCCCGCGCCGCTGGTCAGCGCGAGCAGTCGGTTGGTGAAATCGACGTAATAGCCCGCCAGCGATCCCTGGAACCCGCCGGCGCGAAAGCGCAGTCCGGCCTCGGCGGTCTTCGACTTTTCCGGACGCAGGCGGTCGCGGATCGTGTCGAACCCGGCTTGCGTCGTGGCGAACGGCGAGGTGCCGACTGCCGCCGCGGTGAAGGCGCGCATGTTCTCGGTATAGTTCACGAACACCTCGGCCGCGCCGAGCCCGTAGACTGCGCCGACCTGCGGCAGGAACCAGTCGCGTGCCGAAATCCTGCCGGCGGCCAGCCCGCTGGCCACGATCGGCGTCGCCTGGTTGGTGACCTCGTACCCCTTCCAGCCGCCATTGATGGTCAGCTGACCCAGCGTCAGGCGATCGCTGACGTAGTACAGCTTGGTGTCGGTCTGGAAATCGGCGTCGAACTGCGTGGCAAACGGGTTCTTCTGGAAACCGAGCACATTGCGCGAGAGCGTCGACTGGTTGGCCAGGCCGTAGAAACGTCGCGCATTGCGGAAGCTGTTCGATTCGTACCAGCCACCCAGCTCGAGATGATTGGCGCCGGTCTCCACCTTCAGCCGCGCGATCGTGCCGCCGCGGGCGATGTCATATTCGGTGGTGCGGATCGACAGCGGTGCCCCGCCCGGCGTGCCGACATACGGCGTCACCCACACGCCCTGGCCGTGGTTGTCGTGGTAATAGCCGGTCATGGTCAGCGTCACTGCCTCGGTCAGCGGCGCATCGAGCGTGATCCCGGTCAGGTAATCGCGGCGCAGCCCGGCGGCGTCGTAATAGGCATCGTCGACCGTGGCATAAGGCGACGGGAAGGTCAGTCCGGCGGTTGGATAAGGCAGCGCGGCGGTCGCCGAATCTTTGCGGGTCCGCTGGTTGCTGTAGATTTGCGCGAACTGCAACGCGCGGGCGTAATCGGGGGCGAGATTGTCGGAATCATAGCCCAGCCGCCGGATCATATCGAGGCTGAGATCCTGATAGTCGTTCTCGCGCCGGTCCGAGAAGTTGAAGAAGGCACTGATCGAGCCGCGCTCGCCGATATCCTGCACCAGCTTGGCGTTCGCCTGGTGCTGGCGCTGAACGCCGTCGCCCTTCCACTTGCCGGCCTCGAGATAGCCGTAGCTCAAATACCCGCGCAGCCCGCCGCCGGTCAGGTCGCCGCTGTCGACCCGCACGAACCCGCGATAGGTGTCGTTCGAGCCATAGGTGCCCGACGCCGCGATCCCGAACGCGTCGGACGGCCGTCGCGAGAAGAATTGCAGCGTCCCGCCAAGGTTGGACGTCGATGCCTCGCCCAGCGCGCCGGCGCCCTGCGCAACCGTAGTGGCGCCGACGTTCTCCGAAATGATCGCGCGGCTGATGTGCAGGCCGTTGGCGTTGCCGTAGCTCATGTCGCCCAGCGGAATGCCGTCCAGCGTGAAGCCGAGCTGGTTCTGGTTGAAGCCGCGCAGACTGATGCGGCTCGACCATTCGTAGGCGCCGAACGCATCGGCGGACTGGAAATTGACGCCCGGCAGCTTCGCCAGCGCCTTCAGCGGCGTGGTCCCGGGGGTGAGGCGCCCGAGATCGGCGGCGGTGATCGTCTGCACCTGCCGTGCCTGACCGAAGCCGAGTACGACGACTTCGTTGCCCTCGGTCTCGGTCGGCGCATCGGCCGGCGCAGGGGCGGAGGCGGGGACGGGGGCATCCGCGCTGGCGACGGGTGCGACGGGCACATCCTCGGCCTGTACGGGAATGGCGGTGATGGCGAGCAGCGCACTGCCGGGGAGCAGCATCGAACGAAGCATGATCTCGGTTTCCCTTTGACGCCGCGTCTCTTTGGCGCGGCCTTGCCGATCCCCCTGCGCGCCGCTGTTTGCGGGCGCATGACCGTTTGGTTGCCGGGGTGTGACGGTCGCGCGGCGGTTTCGTGACGGCACCCGGCAGGCAGTCTCGTGTAGGCCGCCTCGTGGCGGCGGGGACGACGGCGGCGCGAGCGTAGCGGTTGGTGCCGCTACGCTTGCAAACGGATCAGGCCATCACGTTTCGGCCGCGCGCAACCGTGGCGGTGTGGCCGATCGTCGCGGCGGGCGTGTGCTTCAGGATCGTGTCGACCATGATCCAGTCGTTGCGTACCGCGTCGGCGGCGAGCGTCAGCGCCATGTAGCCGCGGCGCGCGGTGTCGCACCATTTCAGCTCGCAATTCGTGCGTACCAGGTCGGCGGCGATGCGCTTCGGATCGTAGCTGGTCGCACTTTCGAAGCCGGGGGAGGTGACGCTGTGCCCCGCGAACTCGACAGCGGCGGCATGGTCATCGTGCGCAAGGTCGTATGCCCAGGCATTGTGGCTGTCGCCGGAGATCAGCACGGTATTGCCGCCGAGCGCCTGCGCCTGTCGCAGGAAGCGCGTGCGCGCGGCGGGGTAGCCGCCCCAATTGTCGACATTGAACGGCAGGCCGACCGCGGCGGCGGCGATGCCGTTCCGCACATAGCTGCTGCCACGGTCAGTGCTGCCGCGCATCCACGTCGCGGCATCGGCCGGCATGTCGGTCTGCCCCATGATCGTGCCGAAGCCGACCACCTGCCATGTCCGACCGCTGCGCACCGAGGCGGCGAGCGCGTGATCGAGCCAGCTTTCCTGTTGCCAGCCCATCATCGTCGCGCCCGGATCCTGCCATGCGCCATCGCGGAACGCCCGCAGCGCGGCGGTGGGATCGGCGGACCTGAAGAGGCCATCGAGGTCGGGCTGCTGCGTGCGGCCGAGCAGGCGCGTCTCTGTGCGGAACAGCGTGGCCAGCGCGCCGATGTCATAGGCCTTCCACGGCTCGTCGGACACCGGCATCCACTCGCGATACGCCTGGATCGAGGCGGCGCGGCGCTGGTTCCAGTCGCCTTCGGTGGCGGGGTCGTGATTCTGCGCGCCCCCTTCCCAGCTGTCGTTGGCGCTTTCGTGATCGTCCCATTGCGCGATCATCGGCAAGCGCGCGTGCAGCCGCTGGAGGTCGGGGTCGGCGCGGTAGCTGGCGAAGCGCTGGCGATAGTCGACAAGGTGGACGGTCTCGGCCAGCGGCATCGGCAGGCGGCCCGGGATCGTCTCCTTCGCCGCGGGATAATGGTCGGGCGAATATTCGTAGAAATAGTCACCGAGGTGGACCGCGCAATCGAGGTCGTCGCGCGCCGCCGCATGGGCATAGGCGTTGAACCAGCCGTAGCCGAGGTTCGAGCACGAGAAGATCGCCGCCCGCCACGTCCGCGTTCCGTCGGCGGGCAGCGTGCGGGTCCGCCCGATCGGCGAGCGCGTGCCGTCGGGTGCGACGAACCGGAACCAATACCAGCGATCGGGCGCGAGCCCGTCGGCGGTGAGCTTGACGGTATAGTCGCGCCACGGGCCGGTGATCTGCGCGCCGGCGGGCCGCGCGCCGCTCATGTCCGGTTGCTCCGCGATCTCGGCCGTCACCTCGCCCGCGCGGCCGCCGGGGATCACGCAACGCGTCCACAGCAGCACCGAGCCGGCCGCGGGCTCGCCGCTGGCGACGGAATGGGTGAAGCCGTGTTCGGCTACCCCTCCGGCGGCGAACAGCGGGCTGGCGGCAGTCAGCGCGCCGGCGCCGACGAGGAGGGAGCGGCGATCGATGAGCACAGGCGGACTTCCCGGAAAGGTCGCGAACCCGCTGCGCTTGGGCGCGGTTTGTGCAGCCTTCATGACAGCAGGCGAACCGGTCGCGCAGTCGTGCGTTGGCGCGGTTCCCTCCCGACATCCTTATGGTGATCGATCGTGCGCAAGTTCCTCGTCGCCCAGAGCGAAACCCCCGACGAGCGCGAAGCGCGGCGCGCGCGCACCGGTCAAAGCTCGGGCGAGACCTATGCCGACACGTTGCGCGAACTCGACGCCGCGGCCGACATCGAGATCTGTCAGCCCGCGGACGCGGACTCTCCGGTGTTCACCCCCGACGAACTGGCGTGCTTCGACGCGGTGTTCCTTACCGGCTCGCCGCTGCACGTCTATGACGACAGCCCGGAAGTGCGGCGGCAGTTGGCGTTCATGCGCGCGGTGTTCGCGTCCGGCACGCCGTCGTTCGGGTCGTGTGCGGGGTTGCAGGTGGCGGTAGTGGCCGCGGGCGGCAGCGTCCGCAAGATGCCGGCGCGGATGGAGGCGGGCCTTTCGCGGCGGATCGTCGCGACATCGGCAGGTCGCGAGCATCCGCTGCTTGCCGGGCGGCCGACGACGTGGGACGCCCCGGCGATCCATGGCGACGAGGTGGCGACACTTCCCGACGGCGCGACGCGACTGGCCGGTAACGACGTGACGCAGGTGCAGGCGGCGGAGATCCGTTTCGACAAGGGGGTGTTCTGGGGCGTGCAATATCACCCCGAGCTGTCGCTGGAGGAGATCGCGATCGCGCTGCGGCGGCAGGCCCCTGATCTGGTCGAGGCGGGGCTGGCGGACGACGAGCGCGAAGTCGAGGAACGCGCCGACGTCATGGAGGCGTTGCATCATGCGCCGCAGCGGCGATCGCTGCGCTGGCGGTTGGGGGTGGATGGCGAACTGGCTGATCAGGACGGGCGGCGGCGCGAGATCGTCAATTTTCTATCGGCCTTGCCGACGATCGACCGGCGCGGCGCGCGCTAGTTCGGGTTCTAGGCGGGAGTTCGGGTTCTAGGCGGGTCGCTCGCCGATGCCGCGGCAGCGGTCGGAGCAATATTTCACCGCCTCCCAGTCACGGGCCCATTTCTTGCGCCACGCGAACGGACGGTGGCAGCTTGCGCAGATTTTCTCCGGGAGATGCGGTTTCCTGTGCGCCATCCCCGCCCAACCCTTGCGGGGGGTGGTAGGGTCCGGTCACCGTGCGAACGAATGTAGATGGTCGCGCGAAATGCGGTAGGCTGTCGGGAATCGATAAAGGCAGGGGATACGGAATGATGCGCGTGGGAGCGGATGGGCCGGGGCGGCGAGCGGTGCTGGGTGGCCTGGCAGGGGCGATGCTGACGGGGTTTGCTGCCGATGCCTTCGCGGCGCGGGTGAGGCGGCTGACGCCCGCCTTCGACCGGATCGTCGCGCCGGGTACGCCGGTGGAGGTGATCGCGACCGGCATCAAATGGGCGGAGGGTCCGCTGTGGGTGCCGCAGGGCGGCGGTTATCTGCTGTTCTCGGATCCGCCCGCCAATATCGTCCGGCGCTGGTCGCGGTCCAAGGGGACAGCGACGTTCCTGTCGCCGTCCGGGGCGCCCGGCGCCGACCCGGCGATCTATCGCGAGCCGGGTGCGAACGGACTGGCGCTCGATCATGGCGGGCGCTTGCTGATCGCGAACAGCGGCGGCCGCTCGATCGATCGCGTCGACCTGACGAACAAGCGCCGTACGGTGCTGGTCGACCGCTACAAGGGGAAGCGGTTCAACAGTCCCAACGACATGCATGTCGCCCGTGACGGCGCGATCTGGTTCACCGACCCACCCTATGGCCTGAAGGGCGAGGACGCCTCCCCGGCGCGTGAGCAAGGCATCAACGGCGTCTATCGCTGGCGCGAGGGCGGCGAAGCGGTGCTGATCGACGGCTCGCTGTCGCGCCCGAACGGTATCGCGCTGTCACCCGACGAGCGGCGGCTTTACGTTACGGTGTCCGACGGCGCCGATCCGCGCGTGATGGCGTACGATCTGGGCCGCGACGGTATGCCCACCGCGTCGCGGGTGCTGGTATCGGCCAAGGCGGCGCATGATGCGGGCAAGCCGGGGCTGCCTGACGGGATGAAGGTGGCGCGCGACGGCACGCTCGTCTGTTCGATGCCGGGCGGGATCGCATTCCTGACGCCGGAGGGCGAGCCGATCGGGATGATCGAGACGAACGTGTCGGCCGCCAATGCCGCGTTCGGGGAAGGCGGTCGCGCGCTGTTCCTCACCGCGTCGGATCGCGTGCTGCGGGTGGCGCTGCGCCCTGGCTGGCAGGGGTGATACGGATCGGGGTTGATCTCCCACTGAATCGATGTACATTCACGGCGACGGTGGCGCATCGCCATCGAGCTTGAAGGGGATGTGCGTTGATGAAGAAGATCGTTGCGGGCATGTCCGCGGTCGCGCTGGCGCTTTCGCTGGCGGCGTGCGGATCGAAGACCGACACCGCCAATGACAGTGCGATCAATGCCGAACTCGGCAACGACGCGGCGTTGAACGACCTGTTGCCGGCCGACGAGAACGGTGCGGGGATCGACAATGGCGATGCCGGCGCGCTGCCGCTGAACGCGGTCGACGGCAACGGCACCGCCGCGACGACCAACGCGCTCTGACGAATTCGCGGACGCACCTGCGGGCGCGTCCGCCGCATCTTACCGTCTGGAGTTGCTCCCTAGACGAAACTGGTCCGGTCCCGCCTCGGCGGCGCCGGACCTTTTGTCAGGCGGCGGCGAGGGCGGGTTCGGTTGCCGCGATCCAGCCGCCGCCGAGCACGCGGTCGCCGGCGTAGAGCACCGCGGCCTGGCCCGGCGCGACGCCATATTCCGGCGCCTCGAACACCAGCCGGTCGCCGATCATCCGCGCCGGGACAGGCCGGGCCATCGAGCGGACCTTGGCGGTGAGCGCGCCGTCCAGCGGGCCGAGCACGTTCATCCCGTCGAGCCGCGCCGCCGCGACCGCAAGCGCGGCGCGGGGCCCCACGACGACGCGCTGCGCCTCCGCCTCCAGCCGCACGACGTAGAGCGGCTCGGCGCTGCCGCCGATCTCCAGCCCACGCCGCTGCCCGACGGTATAATGGACGAGCCCGCGATGCTCGCCGAGCTTTTGTCCCGAAAGATCGACGATATCGCCGCCGGCCGCGGCTTCGGGGCGCAGCTTCCTGACCAGCGAGGCGTAGTCGCCGTCGGGGACGAAGCAGATGTCCTGGCTGTCCGGCTTGTCGGCGACGAGCAGCGCCAGTTCGGCGGCGAGCTCGCGGACGCGCGGTTTGGGCAGCCCGCCGAGCGGGAAGCGCAGGAAATCGAGCTGCGCCTGCGTGGTCCCGAACAGGAAATAGCTCTGGTCGCGCGCAGGATCGGCGGCGCGGTGCAATTCTGCGCCGGCCGCGCCCTCCACTCGGCGGACGTAATGTCCGGTGGCGAGGCAGTCCGCACCGAGATCGCGGGCGAGCGCGAGCAGGTCGGTGAACTTCGGTCCCATGTTGCACTGGACGCACGGGATCGGGGTGCGTCCGGCGAGATATTCGTCGGCGAAGCGATCGATCACGTTCGCACGGAAGCTGCTTTCGTGGTCGAAGACATAATGCGCGATGCCCAGCTTGTCGCACACCGCGCGCGCGTCGCGGATGTCGCGACCGGCGCAGCACGCGCCGGCGCGCTTGGTGGCCTCGCCATGATCGTAGAGCTGGAGCGTGACGCCGATCACCTCGGCGCCGCTACGCGCCGCGAGCGCGGCGACGACCGAACTGTCGACCCCGCCCGACATCGCCACGACGATGCGCCGCGCGCCGGGCGCGAGCTGGAATTCACCGCTGTCCATGATGCCGCCGTCATACAGTCGCGGGGGGTGCCGCGTAAACCGAAATGAACGAAGCGTTGCCTTGCGCTTTACCCGGCCTTCAGACCGTGGCGGCTACGTCGGGGCATGACCTCCGAAACGCCCTCCCCAGAGACGCCGCTTCTCGACAGCCTGCGCGCCCGGCAGCGTGCGTCGCGCACGGCGCAGCTCGCGCGCGCGCTCGACGTGCCGTCCAAGTCCGTCGGCGGCGCCTTCAACGCCGATGCCGCGGCGAAGCTGACCCACTGGAAGCAGCAATGAAGAGGTCGTTTACCGCGCCGCTTTAGGCGCCGTTCAATCCATCCCGTTACGCAGCAGTCACGACATGGAGATGGGGTCGCGGCCCCGAACCGAGGTTTGGAATGATTGAACAACACAACACTGTCCGTCCCGCCAAGGTCATCGGTCCGCTCGGCGAACCGCTGACGCTGGATTCGCTGCCGCCGTCCAGCACCACGCGCTGGGTCGTCCGTCGAAAGGCCGAGGTCGTCGCCGCCGTCAACGGCGGGCTGCTGAGCGTCGACGACGTCTGCGCGCGATATGGCCTGACGGTCGAGGAGTTCGCCGGCTGGCAACGCGCGATCGATCGGTCGGGTATGCCGGGGCTGCGGGTGACGCGGATCCAGCATTACAAGTCGCTATACGAGCGACAGCAGAAGTTCTGACGCGCTCCGGCGGTTGTCCCGTCGTGGAACAATCGCCGCGCGGCCGGTGCGGATTTGAAAAATATCGGAATTACGGTGCCGGAACAATGTGCCGGCCTCGTGAGTAATTCCCACCAGAGCAGCCATTTCGGGCGCATCTGAGGGGAGTTATATTATGGGTATCATTCTGTGGCTCATTATCGGTGGTGTCATCGGCTGGCTGGCCAGCATGATCATGCGCACCGACGCACAGCAGGGCATCTTCCTGAACATCATCGTCGGCATCGTCGGCGCGTTCATCGGCGGGCTGGTCTTCTCGGGCGGGTCGATCAATAATCAGCCGCTGACGATTTACTCGTTCCTGGTTTCGCTGCTGGGTGCAGTGGTCCTGCTGGCAATCGTCAATCTGGCGCGCCGCGGCCGCGTGCGCTGATCCAGCGCCACCGCTAACGCAAACAAGAGCGGCCGTCCGGAAAACCGGGCGGCCGCTCTTTCGTTATTTCAGCAGGAAGCGAACGTTTACCGCCGCGGTGACGTCGGTCTCTCCGGCCAATACCGTCGTCTCGGCGTCCGCCTGCGCCATGCTGGCGCGCATCATCGGCATCGGGCGCGGCCGATCGCCGCCATTTTCCCCGGCCTCGCCGATCGCGACGATCCGCGCGACCGTAAGCCCTGCGGCCTTCGCATAGAGTTCGGCACGCGCACGCGCCTTGGTGATCGCCTGGGTCCGCGCCTCGTCGAGCGCCGCCTCCGGATCGGACAGCGACAGATTGGGACCGTCGATCTGGTTGGCGCCCGCGCGCACCAGCGCGTCGAGCACGGCGCCAGACCGCCCGATGTCGCGGAAGCGGATCGCCACCGAATTGCTCGCCTGATACCCCGTGATGACCGGCGGCTGCTTTTCGGCATAGCGATATTGCGGAGAAAGGCCGACGTTGCTGGTCGACAGGTCGCGCGCGGCGATGCCCGCCGCTTTCAATGCCTTGACGACGGCATCCATGCGCCGGGCGTTGTCGGACAAGGCGGCGGCCGCGGCGGGCGCCTGCGTGACGACGCCGGCGGTGATCGTCGCCAGATCCGGCGTTCGGGAGACGCGGCCGGTGGCGTTGACGTCCAGCACCGTTCCATCGGGAACGACGGTTGCCATCGGCAGCGCGACCTGCGCAGCGGCCGGCAGCGCGGCGGCGCTTCCCAGGATCAGCGCCATGCCGGACAGCATTCGATTCATGTGGAGTTCTCCCTTGATCCCCGTGTGGCGGCGCTTCTGCGGGGGTGCGCCGGAATGCAAGATGAACGGGACAGGCCGTTGGTATGTCTGTAAGAAACCCCGCGACGCCCACCGCTTGCCACGGTGCCATATGCGTGTAATACACGCGGCGCGAAAGGGGAATCATGACGTATCAGGGTGGGGAGATGCAGGGCGAGCAGCTGGTGATCGAGGATCGATCGCCGCAGCGGCGTCGCCGCTGGCTGTTGATCGGCGGCATCGTGTTGCTGCTGGTCGCCGCCGGTGCCTGGTTCGTCACCCACAAAAAATCCGCCGATGCCGCGCCTCCCAGCGCCGCGGATCAGGCGCCAGCCGTCACCGTGATCGTACCCGGCGCACAATCGGTCGCGCGCACGGTCAGCGCGACCGGGACGCTCGCTGCCACGCGTGAGATGCCGGTCGGCGTCGCGGGTGAGGGCGGGATGGTCAGCCGCGTGCTGGTCGAGCCCGGGCAGTGGGTCGGCGCCGGTCAGGTACTGGCGACGATCGATCGATCGGTTCAGGTGCAGACCGCCGAATCGCTGGCGGCACAGATCAACGTCGCCCGCTCCGACCTGACGCTGGCGCAATCCGAGCTGGAACGCGCGCAGAGCCTGGTCGACCGCGGCTTCATCTCCAAGGCCGACGTGCAGCGCCGGATCGCGACCCGCGATGCCGCGCGCGCGCGTTTGCAGGTAGCGCAGGCGACCTTGTCTGAGCAGCGCGCGCGCAATGCGCGGCTCGACATACGCGCGCCCGCCGCCGGGCTGATCCTGACGCGCGGCGTCGAGCCGGGGCAGATCGTCAGTTCGGGCACCGGCATGCTGTTCCGCATGGCCAAGGGTGGCGAGATGGAGATGCGCGCGCAATTGTCCGAGGGTGACCTTCAGGCAGTGCGGGTCGGGTCGCCCGCCCGCGTCGTCCCGGTCGGCGACACGCGCGCCTTCCCGGGCAGCGTGTGGCAGGTCGCGCCGGTGATCGATCCGCAGACGCGGCAGGGCATCGCGCGCATCAAGCTGTCCTACGATCCGGCACTGCGCCCCGGCGGCTTCGCCTCGGCGACGATCACCGCCGGCGGCGCGCAGCAGCCCGAATTGCCGCAGTCCGCGCTGTTGAGCGACGATCGTGGCAATTACGTCTATATCGTCGATGCGCAGAACAAGGCGCAGCGTCGCGCGGTGACGCTGGGCGGCGTCGCGGACGAACGCGTGGCGATCGCCAGCGGGCTGACCGGCGACGAGCGCGTCGTGCAATCGGCAGGCGCCTTCCTGAACCCCGGCCAGACGGTGCGACCGCAGCGTGCCAAGGCGACCGCGCCGGTAGCGGCGCGGTAAGAGGACGCATCGCATGGGCTTTCGCAACATTTCCGCCTGGTCGATCCGCAACCCGGTGCCGTCGATCGTCCTGTTCCTGATGCTGACGGTCGCGGGGATCGTCAGCTTCGCGCGGATGGACATCAACGAACAGCCCGACATCGACTTCCCGATCGTGTCGATCGACATCACCCAGCCCGGCGCCGCGCCCAGTGAGCTGGAGACGCAGGTGACGCAGCGCGTCGAGGCGGCGGTGCGATCGCTGGAAGGGATCGACGAAATCCAGTCGTTCGTGTCCGAGGGCACGTCGACCACGATCGTCCAGCTCGACATCGGCACCCCGATCGACCGCGCCGTCAACGAGGCGCGCGATGCGATCACGCAGATCCGCGGCAACCTGCCTGAGGGAATCCTCGAGCCGCAGGTCGCGCGGGTGAAGATCAACGACAATGATCTGGGCAGCTACACCGCGGTGGGCACCGACATGACGCTGGAACAGCTCAGCTGGTACATCGACAATACGGTGACCAAGGAATTGATGTCGGTTCCCGGCATCGGCGGGGTGACGCGCAACGGCGGGGTCAGTCGCGAGATCCGCGTGATCCTCGATCCCGCACGGCTTGCCGCGCAGGGGCTGACCGCCAGCCAGATCAACGCGCAGTTGCGGCAGGTGAACCTCAACGCGCCCGGCGGCCGTGCCGAGATCGCGGGCGCCGAGCAGTCGGTGCGCGTGCTGGGCAATGCCCGCACCGCCTACGATCTGGGCCAGTTGCAGATCAACGTCGGCAATGGCCGCACCGTCCGCCTGTCCGATGTGGCGACGGTGCGCGATCTCTATGCCGAACAGCGCTCCGCCGCCTCGGTGGACGGGCGACAGGCATTGTCGTTCGACTTCACGCGCGCCAAGGGTGCGTCGGATGTCACCGTCTTCCGCGAGGCGAAGGCGAAGCTGGAGGCGCTGGAGAAGCGCAACCCGCAGGTGCGCTTCAAGATGCGGCTCGACGGGTCGAAATATCCGCTCGAGCAGTTCAATTCCGCGATCGACGCGATGATCGAGGGCGCGATCCTCGCGGTGATCGTCGTCTTCCTGTTCCTGCGCGACTGGCGCGCGACGATCATCTCGGCGCTGGCGATCCCGCTCTCGGCGATCCCGGCGTTCTGGTTCATGGACCTGATGGGTTTCACGCTCAACAACATGACCATGCTGGCGCTCAGCCTGGTGGCGGGCGTGCTGGTCGACGATGCGATCGTGGAGATCGAGAACATCGTCCGCCACATGCGCATGGGCAAGAGCGCGTATCAGGCTTCGATCGACGCCGCCGACGAGATCGGCCTGGCGGTGCTGGCGACGACGATGGCGATCGTCGCGGTGTTCCTGCCGGTCGGGCTGATGCCGGGCATCGCCGGGCAGTTCTTCAAGAATTTCGGCCTGACGGTGGTCGCCGCGGTGCTGATGAGCCTGGCGGTGGCGCGGCTGATCACCCCGATGGTCGCGGCCTATTTCCTCAAGGCCGGCGGGCATGTCGAGCATGGCGGCGGGCCGCTGCTCAACGGGTATCAGCGCCTGCTGGTCTGGACGCTGGACGGGACCGCCGCGGCGCGTGCCCGCGCCAAGGGCGGGATGCACCGCGTGCTGGGCTATTGGCGCGATCATCGGCTGTGGATGATCGGGGCCGGGGTGGCGGCGTTCGTCGCGACCATCGCCATGTTCGCCACCTCCGCGATGACCTTCCAGCCGGCGCGCGACATGCCGCGTTCGACGGTCACGATCACGATGCCGCCCGGCAGCACATTGCAGACGACGCAGGCGGTGGTCGACCAGGTCTATGCGCTGCTGCGCCGCCAGCCGGAGGTGGAGAGCGTCTACACCCGCACGCTGGTCGGATCGGGCCGCGTCACCGCGCAGCTTCGCGAGAAGCGCGAGGCGACCTCGACCGAGTTCGAGCGTGCGCTGGCGCCCGAGCTGGCGAAGATCCCGGATGCGCGCGTCAACTTTCAGTCGCAATTCGGCTGGGGCGACAACAATCGCGACGTCTCGATTACGCTCGGCGGCGACGATCCGGTCGTCTTGCGGCAGGCGGCGGACCGGCTGGTCAAGGAAATGGGGACGGTCCCCGGCCTGCTGGCGCCACGTATCGCCGGCGATCTCAACCGCCCGGAGATCATCATCAAGCCGCGGCTCGATCTCGCCGCCAGCCTGGGGGTGACCACCGCCGCGCTGTCGAACGCGATCCGCATCGCGACGATCGGCGACATCGACCAGAACAGCGCGCGCTTCTCGCTGAACGACCGCCAGATCCCGATCCGCGTCGCGCTGGAACAGAGCTCGCGCTCGCGGCTGGCGACGATCCAGAACCTGCCGGTGCAGACGCTGACCGGCGGTTCGGTGCCGTTGAGCCTGGTCGCCGAGATCGGCTTCGGTTCCGGGCCGACCCGCATCCAGCGTATCAACCAGCAGCGCCAGCTGACGATCGGCGCCGATCTGAGCCCCGGCCAGACGATCAGCACGATGCTGCCCCGGGTCAAGCAGTTGCCGGCGATGAAGACGCTGCCGCTGGGCGTCGGGGAGCTGAACGTCGGCCAGGCGAAGTGGCAGATGGAGATGCTGCAGAACTTCATCGTCGCGGTCACCGCGGGCGTGTTCCTGGTCTTCTCCGTCCTGGTGCTGCTGTATCGCCGCCTGTTGCCACCGCTCGTCAACATGGCGTCGCTGACGCTGGCGCCGCTGGGCGGGTTGATCGCGCTGCGGCTGACCGGCAATCCGCTGTCGATGCCGGTCTTCATCGGGCTGCTGATGCTGCTGGGCATCGTCGCGAAGAACTCGATCCTGCTGATCGACTTCGCGCTGGAGGAGATGCAGGCCGGCGTTCCGTCCTACGATGCGATCGTCGACGCCGGGCACAAGCGTGCGCAGCCAATCGTGATGACGACGGTCGCGATGGTCGCGGGCATGGTGCCGACCGCGCTGTCGCTGTCGGGCGACGGGGCATCGCGCGCGCCGATGGGGATCGTCGTGATCGGCGGGCTGATCGTGTCGACCGTGCTCACGCTGTTGATCGTGCCGGCGGCGTTCTCGCTCGCGATCGGGGTGGAGCGGCGCGTTGGGCCGTGGCTCGGCCGGCGCCTGCTCACCTATCGCCCCGGCGACGATGGTGCGCTGATCGATCATGCGCCGCAGGATGCGATCGGCGCGCCGCATGGGCGGATCCCGTTCCGCGGCGAGGGTTCGCATCCCGCGGAGTGAACATCGCCGCTTGAACTTCGGCGGCGATGAAGGATTGTTACGGCGATGATCGTTCGCGCCGCCCCTCCGCCCGCCGCCCTCGTCCGGATGCGGCGGGTCGCGACCGGCCTGCTCGTGCTGATGGCGGCGGCGTTCTTCGCCTCGCGCGCGCTGGAGCCACGGCACCCCGGCTGGGGGTTCGTCCGCGCCTTTGCCGAGGCGGCGATGGTCGGCGGGCTGGCGGACTGGTTCGCGGTGACCGCGCTGTTCCGCCACCCGCTCGGCCTGCCGATCCCGCACACCGCGATCATCCCGCGCAACAAGGACAGGATCGGCGACCAGCTGGCGCAATTCCTTCGCGAATATTTCCTGATCCCCGCGGTCGTCGCGCGACGGATGCAGCGCATCGACGTCGCCGCCGCGGCCGGCCGCTGGCTCGCGAACCCGCGCGGGGCGGGGGGCAGCCGGTTGACGCGCGGTATCTCGCGCATGGCGACGGAAGTGCTGCAGGCGCTCGACCAGGAACGGCTCGGCGGCATGGTGCGCGCGATGTTGGTCACGCGCGTGCGCGAGGCGGAGCTGTCGCCGATGCTTGGCCGGGCGCTGGCCGCGGCGATCGCGGAGGAGCGGCATCGCCCGGTCATCGACTCGCTGGTGCGGTGGATGCGCGCGGCGCTGACCGCCAACGAGCATCTCGTGCGCGCAATGGTCCACGATCGCGCCGGGGCGGTGCTGCGCTGGACCGGGCTGGACGAGACGCTCGCCAACAAGATCATCGACGGGCTCGACAAGCTGGTCGCGGACATGGCGGACAATCGCGAGCATCCGCTGCGCCTGAAGGTCGAGGAAGCGCTGGCGAGCATCGCCGACCGGCTCCAGCACGAACCGGAGATGCGCGCGCGCGTCGAGACGCTGAAGATCGAACTGCTCGAGAACCCGGCGATGCAGGACTGGATCAACGGACTCTGGGAACAAGCGCGTGCGGCGATGCTGCGCGCGGCGCGCGATCCCGACGCGCTGATGAACGGCAAGCTCGGCGAGGCGCTTCACCAGCTGGGTTCGACGTTGCAGGAAGACCCGCGGCTGGGCCGGATCATCAACCGCTTCGTACGCCGGGCTGCGGTTGGCGCGGCGGCCGATTACGGGGACGCGATCGTGCGACTGGTGTCGGAGACGGTGCGCGGCTGGGATGCGCAGACCGTTACCTCGCGGCTGGAGAATGCGGTCGGCAAGGATCTGCAGTTCATCCGCATCAACGGAACGCTGGTCGGCGGGCTGGTTGGCGTGGTGATCCACACCATCGATGTGCTTTTGTGAGCGCACGATCACAAAAGTGGTACGCGCGCGGAACGATCGTGAGGTTCGGTGCTTGTGACGGGATGAGCTTTGCCGCATGGACCGATCGATGACCGCGGCAGCCGACTTCAGCGTGGATAGTGATGGCGACGGCCAGGTGCTGCGCTTCACAGGCGACCTGTCGCTCGCGCGGCTCGGTGATCTCCCCGCACGACTGGAACGGCAGGACGGGCAGGTCGCGACGATCGACCTGTCGCAGGTTGAGCGGATCGACACGATCGGCGCCTGGGTGATCCACCGCTTCGCGCGGGAACGGCATGCGCAGATCGAGGGGTTGAGCGGCAACGGGCAGAACTTGCTCGAACAGGTTCAGGCCGCCGATCAACCGGTGCAGATGCGGCCGCAATCCAGTTCGCCGCTGCGCCGCGTGCTCGGCGAAATGGGCGAAGCGACTTCGAACGCCGCCCGCACGGCGCTTGGCCTGCTCGCCTTCATGGGCGAGACCGTGATCGCCTTCTGGGGCGTCGTCCGCCATCCCAGCCGATTTCGTTTCAACGCCACCGTGCAGCGGTTCGAGGTGGTCGGCGTTTCGGCGCTCGGTATCGTCGGGTTGATGAGCTTCCTGATCGGCGTGGTGATCGCGCAGCAGGGCGCCGTGCAGTTGCGGCAGTTCGGTGCGGAGGCTTTCACCATCAACCTCGTCGGGCGCATATCGATGCGGGAACTCGGCGTGCTGATGACCGCGATCATGGTCGCCGGGCGCTCCGGCTCCGCCTTTGCGGCGCAACTCGGCACGATGAAGCTGACCGAAGAGATCGACGCCATGCGCACGATCGGCGTGTCTCCTATGGAGGCGCTCGTCTTGCCGCGCACGATCGCTGCGATCGTCCTGATGCCGCTGCTGGGCTTCTATGCGTCGATCCTGTCGGTGCTCGGCGGCTGCCTGCTGTGCTGGTTCGCGCTCGACATTCCGCCGATCGCGTTCGTGGCGCGCATCCGGGAAGTGGTGCCGATCACCGACGTCTATGTCGGCCTGATCAAGGCGCCGGTCTTCGGCGCGATCATCGCGGTCGCTGGTTGCTTTCAGGGGATGCAGGTGAAGGGCGATGCCGAACAGGTCGGATTGAAGACGACCTCGGCGGTGGTGCAGGCGATCTTCATGGTAATCGTCGTCGACGCCTTCTTCGCGGTGTTCTTCGAACAGATCGGCTGGATCTGATGCCGCAGCACAATCGCTCGCAACCCGACGATGCGCCGATCATCAAGGTCAGCGGGCTGCGCAATGTCTTCGGCGATCAGGTGATTCACGACAATCTCGATCTCGAGGTGCGGCGCGGCGAGATCCTCGGCGTGGTCGGCGGGTCGGGTACGGGCAAATCGGTATTGATGCGCTCGATCATCGGGCTGCAATCGCCGAGCCGCGGCGAGGTCGACGTGTTCGGCGAGCCGACGCTCGGGCGCACCGAGCTGGAGACCGTGGAGATCCGCAAGCGCTGGGGCGTGCTGTTCCAGGGTGGTGCGCTGTTCTCGACGCTGACCGTCGCCGAGAACGTGCAGGTGCCGCTGCGTGAATTCTACCCCGAACTCGACCTTGCGCTGCTCGACGAGATCGCGTCGTACAAGGTGGTGATGACGGGCTTGCCCGGCGATGCCGGGCCGAAGTTTCCCGCCGAACTGTCGGGCGGCATGAAGAAGCGCGCCGGGCTGGCGCGCGCGCTGGCGCTCGACCCGGAATTGCTGTTCCTCGACGAGCCGACGGCGGGGCTTGACCCGATCGGTGCGGCGGCGTTCGACGATCTGACCAAGGCGTTGCAGAAGACGCTGGGGCTCACCGTTTTCCTGATCACCCACGATCTCGATACGCTCTACGCGATCTGCGACCGGGTGGCGGTGCTGGCCGACAAGCGCGTGATCGCGGTCGGCACGATCGACGAACTGCTCGCGCTGGACCATCCGTGGATTCAGGAATATTTCAACGGCCCGCGCGGGCGTGCGGCCGTTGCGTCGCAGGAGCGTGAGGCCGATCGCGTCGCCGCGCATCCTACCGAGGTGATGCGGACGCAGACCGGGCAGCGCTCGCAGGGCGGAACCGCCGACGATTATGCCCGCCGCGCCGATACGGTGGACCTGACCAAGCCGGGCGTCGACCCCGGCGAGAAGGGCTGAGAAGATGGAAACGCGTTCGAACCATGTCCTCGTCGGCGCCGTGGTGCTGATCCTGCTGGCGCTGGTCGCGATCTTCACGGTGTGGATCGCGCGGATCGGCGGCGCGGAAGAGCGCGACTACGACATCTTCTTCCGCCAGGCGGTGGACGGGTTGGCGAAGGGATCGTCGGTCACGTTCTCCGGCGTGCCGTCCGGGCAGGTGAAGAGCATCTCGCTGTGGAAGCCGGACCCGCAATATGTGCGTGTGCGGATCAGCGTGAACGATGATACCCCGATCCTGCGTGGCACCACCGCGACGATCCAGGGCAGCTTCACGGGCACCAGCACCGTCAGCCTCGATGGCGCGACAAAGGGGGCGCAGCCGATCACCTGCCCGGAGGGGGACGCGGCCAAGAGCGTCTGTCCGCTGGGCGTGCCGGTGATCCCGACCAAGACGGGCGGCATCGGCGCGATCCTGAATTCCGCGCCGCAGTTGCTGGAGCGACTGTCGACGCTGACCGAGCGGCTGACCGGGATGCTCAGCGACCGCAACCAGGCGTCGATCGCGGGGATCCTCGACAACACCAACCGGCTTACCGACGCCTTGGCGGATCGTGGGCCGGAGATCGCCGCGACGCTGGCGCAGACGCGGATCGCGATCCAGCAGGCGGGCAATGCCGCCGAGCAGATCGGTTCGCTGGCGCATACGACGAACGGGATGCTCGCCAACGACGTGCAGCCGGCGATGGCCAATCTGAACAAGGCGATCAGCTCGGCGCAGCAGAGCGCGGACACCCTGAACGCCGCGATCGGCGATGCGCGGCCGGGGCTGACCACTTTCAGCAAGCAGACGATCCCGCAAGTGAACCAGCTGGTGCGTGATTTGCGCGTGACCGCCTCGTCGCTGAAGTCGATTTCGGAGCGGGTGGAGCAGGGCGGCGCCAGCTCGCTGGTGGGGCAACCCGCGCTGCCGGACTATAAGGGGAAATGATCGTGCGTCCTTTCGCGAACAAGCTCCTGATCGCCGCCGCGTTGGTGCCGCTCGCCGGATGCATCCGCTTCGGCGCGTCGCCACCGCCGTCGCTGCTGACGATCGCGCCGCAGGTGCAGCCGACGGTCGGTGCGGCGCAGAACTCCGCTGGTGCGCGCTCGATCGTGGTCGAGATCCCGGCGGTGCCGCAGTCGATCGCGGGCACGCGCGTGCCGGTGCAGGCGACCGATACGTCGATCGCCTACGTCAAGGACGCGCAATGGGCCGAGCCGCCGGCACGGTTGTTCGCGCGGTTGCTGTCGGACACACTTACCGCCCGTGCCAGGATGCTGGTGCTGTCGCCTGTACAATCATTCGACGATCCCAGTGCAACCATCGGCGGCGAGTTGCGCGCCTTCGGCGTCGATGCCGGTCAGCGACAGGCAGTGGTGATCTACGATGCCTCCTTCACTCCGGCCGGCAGGACCGCCGTCCAGAAACAGCGGTTCGAGGCCCGTATCCCGGTGACCGCCATAGACGCCGCGCAATCCGGCGTCGGGCTGAGCCAGGCCGCCAACCAGGTCGCGCAGCAGGTTTCGGACTGGGTCGCCGCACAACGCTGATCACGGCGTGCGACGCACTTCCAGGGGTATTTCGCAAACATCCGCGCCACCCGAGCCGATCGTCGGCGCGGGCGGGTTCTCGCGGTGGTGGATCAGCGCGGCGAAGCGCACATTGTCGGCCGCGCGATACTGGAAGCGCGGCCGCATATCAGCGGGCAGGTCGCTGGCCAGGGTAACCGCCAGGATGGGCGTGCGTGCGCCGGGATCGGCGATCACGCCCATCGGCGCCGGTCCCCGTGGCAGTGCAGACAGATACTGCATCCCTTCGATGACGCGCCCAACGACCGCATAATTGCGATCGAGCCGCCGCGCCGACTGCCCGATCGGCGTGAACAGCTCCGCGCCGGAACCCGACGTCGGCGGCTCGTCGCGCGCGACTCCGACCGTGCCGTAGCAATGCGTTAGCCACGCATGGCCCTGCCGGTCGCTCGCCACCGGCCAGCCGTCGGCGGTGATCCCGGAGGCCGCGGAATGGGTGTCCGCACGCATCAGGCGCTGTGCGGGCGCGAAACGGGCGATCTCGAACTCGGGCGCGACGCTGGCTGCGACGCCGGACGGCAGCGCCCGCTTCTCGGTTGCGTCGCCCCATTGCGCGACCCAATTTTCCTGCACGCGGTAGACGGTCTCGCCATTCCACCACCCCGCCGCGATCAACCGCCGGATGTTGGCGACATGCGCGGGCGCCAGCGCGGCGGCCAAGCGGACCACCACGGTCCGATCGCCCGGCAGCCGCATGATCATGACCTCGTCATCGGGTATCGCGCGCCAATCCTGCGCGGCCGCGTCGTGCGGTGCGGGGAGGGCAACGGGCGCCTGAAGCGCGAGGAATAGCGAAACAATGAGCGTCATGGGCACACGCTGGCCGATCATCGGCATAGACGCAATCGAGCCGCTTGCGTCCGGCCGCGCCAGCCACTAGGGCGAGCGCTTCCATGCTATGCGGAGCGGTGGCCGAGTGGTCGAAGGCGCTCGCCTGGAAAGTGAGTATACGCCAAAAGCGTATCGAGGGTTCGAATCCCTCCCGCTCCGCCACCCAGTCCTAAATATCTGAATTTGTGTCTGCAAACGCGTGAGAGCGGCGCGTTTCTGCGCCGCACGGCGTGCGCAAGCGTATCGAGGAGAGTTTGGCTCTTCCAGATATCAGGCGATTTGCCCGCGCATTCTCTGCGGAGGAGCGGGGCAGTACGGAAGCGCTCCGAGCGCCCAAGAGGACAAGGGTGCCGCCGCCGTCGTTCGGTGCGCCTTATCAACGACATTCAGCCTTACGCACTGCAAGATGCCGGACAAACACGCCACCTTACGAACAAATATTCGTTACCTGAGGTGCAAAATTGGCGGAAATTCAGGGTTTTGGTAGTGGCAGCGCCAACTCGCCGAAATCCTTGGCAGGTCGATCTGCAGGCAAACTTAGCGCGATTGCAGGATCGTGGTACGCGAAAAACGGCGGTTGCAGGCCTGCAACCGCCGTTTGCCCAGTTTGACTTTTTGAGAGCCTGAATGGCGCTTTTCGTATAGCCGAGCGACCGCCCGCCAACTCGATTTCAGGCGCCTGCTTTGCCGCCGGCAGACCGCCTCAGCATCGCGAGATACATGTCGAGGGCACGGTCGATCTCGTCATTGGTCCCGTGAGCCATGGCAAGGTCAAGGGTCGCTTTCACGAGACGTAGCTGTTGATCGAGCATCGGAGCAGGCGCTTGAGGTGGCGTGAGCAGGGCGGGGATCTCATTGATCCTGGCGGCATAGATCACCAGCCGGATAAACGGCACCACTGACCGGCGCCGGCTGGTCTGACCAGTGGCAAGTCGCAGCACCATCATTTCGAACAGCGACACGGTTCGCCGACGCTGATAACCGGGCTCCCTGATCTTCACCGGCAGATTGGCAATTTCCATGATGGAAGAAGCAAACTGCGCGGACATGCTTGCCCGCCGGAGAGACGGCTGTCGACGGTGTCCACGATCCGGTGAGAAGCCGGGCGCAAGGCGCCCGGCTGCGTCGCAACCGCTCATCGCGGTCCCCCGCCGCGAGCCTTCTGTTCTTCCTTCTCGCGCCGCCGTTCGAGGTCCATGGCGGCTGCCTTGATGAGCTCGATAAACGTGCGCGGCGCAGTGCCGACCTTGCTTCCGGATCCGAGCACAAGCGCGTTCCGCTCAACCATGTTGACGGTTTCAATACCTCGTTCGGTCCTGAGTTGCGTCTTCCGGTTGGCGATGTTCATGAGCGTGCGACTGATATCCGCAGTAGTCATGATCGGCGCTTTTCGGGCCCTTGCACCGGCAGGGTTACCCGATTGGCCCCGCGCGAACTGGCCGCTGCTCGTGCGCTTCACCTTGTCGCTCATGCCAAAGCCTCTTCAGCGATCCGGTCCATCTCGGCGTTGCGCCGCGCATGGGCGATCTCAAAGGTCTCGCCGGTCGCGGCGAGCATGGCATCAGCCCCGGCGAGATCCTGCCAGCGCCGGATGGTGACGGCACAGAATTTCGGCTCATACTCGATGAGCCGAGCATGGCGGCCGGCCTTGTGGGCGGCCAGCAGCGTGGAGCCGGAGCCCCCAAACGGGTCGAGCACGATCTCGCCACGCTTCGAGGTATCCTTGATCGCATCGATGATCATCGTGACCGGCTTGACGGTCGGGTGCATGGCAAGCTCGGCGTCCTTCCCGGTCTTCGTGGCACCGCGGTAATTCCAGACATTGGTGCGGTAGCGGCCATTCTTGCCGAGCTGCACGGTATTGAGATGCGGCTCAGTGCCGACCTTCCAGACGAACACCAGCTCATGCTGTGAGCGGTAGAAGCTGCCCATCCCGCCATTGTCCTTGGCCCAGACGCACAGGTTCTGGAGGCCGGAATACACCTGCCGCCCGGCCATCAGCATCTCGTCCATGTGCCGCCAGTCCATGCACTGGTAGTGGATGGCACCATCCTGGCTGACTGCCGCGGCGTTCGCGAAGACGGTCTGCAGGAAGCCGGTAAATTCACTGCTGCTCATCTCGCCACTGGCAAACGCGAACTCCTCATGCTTCGTCTGCCCGAGGCCACCGACATGCCCGTCGACCTTCACATTGAACGGCGGGTCGGAGAACACCATTCGTGCCTTCGTACCGTCCATCAAAAGCTCGAAGCTCGCCGGATCGCGGGAGTCGCCGGAGAGCAGTCGATGCGGTCCGAGCAACCACAGGTCGCCCCGCTCGACGCCGGTCACTTCCCTGCGCGCAAGCTCGGGCACCGCGTCCAGCTTTGGCTGCGAGGGTACAAAGTCGACCGCCAGGTCAATCTCGGTAGTGGAGAAGCCGGTGACTTCCAGCTCGAACGGCAGATCTAGCAGCTGCAGATCCTCGAACTCCATCTTCAGGATCTCGGGATCCCAGTCGGCATTGGTGGCGATCTTGTTGTCGGCGAGCCGATAGGCGCGCAGTTCGGCAGGCGTCATCCATGCGACGGGCAGCGTCGGCACCTCGTCGATCTTCAGCAGCCGCGCAGCCTCATAGCGGGCGTGCCCGGCCACAATCTCGCTTCCGGCATCGATGATGATCGGATTGGTGAACCCGAACTGACGGATCGAGGAGGCGACCTGCTCGATCTGCTGCTCGCTGTGGCGGCGGGCGTTCCGCTTCGCCGGCTTGAGCGTCCCAATCGGACGCAGCTCGACCTTGAGCGGGTCGATGATGTGATGCATCAGCTTGTTGGTGTCATTCTTCATACTACATCTCCATGTGGACTAACCAAGAAGTTCAGCTGACGAACTTCTTGGCTTTGACCCGAGGAGGACATCGAGGAGCGAGGCATGTTCAGGCATACGTTCGGCAGCCAGGCGGCGCAGCTCGGCGACCGCTTCATCGTGCGGGATCAGCAGCAAGCCCTGCGGCGTCTGGCGGCAAAAAATGCGGCCGCCATCGGTGACGTTGAAGGAGCGGAGTATCTCGTCGGGCAGGGTGACGGCGCCTCGTGCATCCACCTCAAGCATGAGCAACGGTGCGCCGGCATCAGCCTCCTTCGGCTCGGGGCGGGTGATGCGGCCAGCGCGCAGCAGCACATTGTAGGTGTGCTGGTAGCGGATCTGGAGGAAGTTCGAGATGTCGGTGGTGCTGACCCCGGCCTCGTTGAGTGCGCGGACCTTTGCTGCCTTGCTGTTATGTGGAGCGGCGATGCGCTCGAGTTCGTCCCGGTCCATGCTGATCCCCGCTGGTTGCGGAGACGCCAGTAGCCGGAGTGAGATCGTGAGTAAAGTAGGCCGTGTAGAAATAGCTACTGGCTTTAGGCCGCGTCATGGTGGCGTCACGGCTCAAGGTTGATCCCGCACGCTGTCAGCCCCGCGCGCAGGCTGTCGTCAAGCGGGATCGGGGCAAGCCCGTCCTTCGTGATCATGCCGACGTTCTTCTCACCGCCGTCCGGGATGCCGAAGCCCTGTGCAGCCTCGGCCTGCCGGAACAGCAGCGTGCGACCGGCGAGCAGCTCGCGCAGCATCTGGCGCGCGGTGTCGCCGGCAGCGGCGGTGCTGGTGCTGGTTGCCGCTACGATGATGCGCTGCTGCTGCTCGACCAGCGTCTGCATCGCGGCGCTGGCACCTGCCGGCATGGCGAGCGGCGTTACGGGACCGTCGCCGGGCGTGATGGTGCGGAACGGCTGGGTGTCGACCCGCCAGATGATCGTACCGGTGGGCAGGCGCCATTTCCCGCCGCTGCTGACCCCGACGAGCAGGCCATGCGTGCTGCTGTTCTCGACGAACGGGTAGAGGGTACCCGAGCGCGTGAAGCTCATGCCAGCAGCGCGGTCGGAAGGAGCAACGATGCAGCTCGTGGCACCGGTGATCGGATCGCTGCTGCGGCTGACCTCCCAGATCACGAGCGGCTTCTTCTTCGCGTGTGCCGCGGTCAGCGGCGTGATCATCGCCACCGCCATCATGAGGGCCTTACGCATCGGCGGTCTCGAGCTCGATGAGCGCCTGGCGCAGCTGCTGTGCCAGCGCATCGAGCCGTTCGTACGATGTCGCAACGTCGCTAGCGCCGAAGCGGTCCGCGCGCAGCTCGAGGAAGAGCGTGGTCCATAGCGTGATCCCATCGCCCGACCAGCGGCCGGTGCTGTTCCATTCCGCACGCTGCCGCTCGAGGAAGGCGGCGGGCTGCTCGTCACTGATCAGCTCGAGCAGCGGGTAGCCGTTGATGAGCGCGGCAAGCTCTGCACCACCGTTTTCCCATGATACGTCGGCCGGGATCGCGCCGAAGCGCCCGGCGGTGACGGATTGAAGCCATGCCTGCGCAGGAGCGTCAGCGTGAAGCCGCGAGCAGAGGAAGGCGACCGGATCGGTAGATTGCAAACCGAACATGTGGTCGGCGAGGTGGGCGATGTCGTCGAGACGTTTGAAGCGGCTAAGCGACAGCACGCGATGCTTCTGGCGCTCGGCCTTCACACCATGGCTGTTGGCCCGGCTGTGCTTCGCGACCTTCGTGCCGACATCGGGCAGCGGCTTGCCCGGCGCGGCGCCGAACCAGCGGATATCGCAGAACCTGCGTTCATCAGGGTCAAAGGTCAACCATACCACACAGCCGGATGGTTTGGCGGCAAGGCCGGTGTTGACCGAGATCACCCGGCCTTTCCTTCCGAGCGTCTTTGCCTTGAGCTGGATGTGGCGTGCGACGCCGCCAGCTTCCAGGAGTACGTCAAAGCCCTCCTTGTCGACCCTGCTATGCAGTTCGTCATATTCGATGCCGCGCGCTGTCAATTCGAGACCGAGCTGCGCAAGCAGCAGGTGCATGAGGATGTTTTCGTGCATCGAGGAGTGATGCGTCAGCTGGCGGATGCGCGCGGCTGTCGCCGTCGCGGGCGCATCGGAAATCGTGTTCAGACCGGTCATGACGTCTCCCGTGTCGGGGCGACGCCGTTGCCGATGGCTTCATTCGTCGCACCTATGTCCTCTCGGAGCGACGGCCCGAAGCCGGATGTTGGAAACCTGTCTCGCGAGCAGGCGCATGCGCCTTTACCGTTGCCGGCTGGACATGCGCGCATGCCACCCGGCCCCGACAAGTGTCGTGACCGAGCCTGCGAGAAGGGGTTTCCACGCCCCGCTCCCTGGCTTTCACAGGGAGCCCGGCCAATTTGCTCGACGCGGCCCGCGAGGCAAGTCAATTCGACGCCGGTCGCCCGACATTCTGCGCGATCCGCATGGCCGCGGGATGATCGGCTGACGACCTACGGCGGCCGCTATGTTCCTGATATGTCCTACATCGCTGGCGCCGTGTAGGAACGACGGGGTGAGTCGGAATGGAGGTCACCCGATGCGAGGAGAGAACGTGCGGTCACGCACGAGCGGCTGGCCGGAAGGGCTGTCGGACGAGGAGGCGGTGCAGCGCCTGCAGACGCTGTGCATGGGGGCGTGCGACGGCACTCAGGACCTTGCCGATGACGGCCGCTACAAGGCACTGCGCCGCGCGCTGCTCAACCGCATTGACCTGCGCCCGCTGGCGCCGGCCTTCGTCGCTGCGCAGCCGAACCTCGCTGCGCTCGTCCGCCATCTCCGCGAGACGCGTGAGCGCAGCGCGCGCCGCGACATGGTGCGGGCGCAGTTCGCCCCGTTGCTTGAGGAGGTTCACGCGCCGGGTCCGGTCAGCGCTGCGGGGTGGACCGGTCGTGCATCACCGCGCGAGCAGGCGTTGCTCGTCCGCGCGCTGGCGCCCGCCGCGCTGATCGCGGTCGAGCGGCTGATCGGCGAGGAAGTGCGCCTCCGCGACAATGGCGGCCCGGTGGAGGATGACCGTGAGGAGGCATTGTCGCACCTCAGGGACCTGCATCAGGCGCTTGGTGAGCTGATCGAACTTGCGCGCGGGGGACAACCGCTTGCTGGCGTGCTCGGCCGGGTACAGGCGATCCGGCAATCGGCGAAGGTGACGGTAGGGCGGGCGGCTGCGGCGATGCCGGTCACCGCCTCGGCACTGATCGCCTTTGCCGGTGTCGTCGGCATCGCGGACTTCTTCGTCGGGAATGTGGTCGTGTCGCTCGCAGCCGGTGGTCTGGCCGGCAACACCGTCAAGGACGTGATGCTGAAGCGCAATGCGGGCCTGTCGCGCTAGGAAGAATATTGCTTTGTCGGAGAGTAAAGTGCCGGCCATAGACGGTGAATGAGCGCAGCACCGGTCGCGAGAAGAACCAGCGCTGCGACAGCAGCTCGATTCCGTTGAGGGGCACGCTGATGCCACAGGCTGTCGGCGCTGCTGGGCATTGATCGCTCTGGTCGATCCGAAGTGATGTGCTCTGGCCCGCCCCCGAGCTCAACGGCGCGTCATCGCGCCGTGGCGGTGCGCTGATGCCGGCAGCAGCAGCGCCATCTGCGCCTGCCAGTCGGCGGGCAGCGGCTCGCCCAGCGTCAGGCGGCCTGCCGTGACGCCGGCCCGCTGCCGCCCCGCGAGGATCGCGTCGGTGACGGCGGGTGCAAGGAAGGCGAGGCGGACGACGCGGGTCAGATAGGACGGCGTCACGCCCTCGCGCTTCGCAAGTTCGCTGGTGTTGATCTCACCGGCACGCAGCACCGCCCACCAGCCCCGTGCCTGGATGAGCAGCCGGACCAGCGCGCGGTCCGGTGTCCCGGTTGACATAACGCCATTGTCCTGCACCAGCCGCAGCGCGCGACCGGAGCGGGTCAGGCGAGCAGCGCAGGTCAGCGAGATCGTCGCAGGTGCATCGGGAGAGCGTGTTGCTTCGAGCAAGCCGGTCAGCGCTTCGGCATCGATCTGGATCGTCAAGCCGGTCGTCGCGACCTCCACCCGCCGGGTGAGCTGCATCAGCGCGGGCGAGCGGTGGTCGCCGAGCGCAGCGCTCAGGGATGCGCAGCGATCGTGATATGCCGCCATATCGTCAAAGCTCAGGTCGAACCCTGCGGTCGCAGCCAGCGCCAGCGGGTCGGCCAGGAACTCGCTGAGCTGTGCCATCACCAGCCCCTCGATTTCGCGCGCGGGAAGTCGCATGCCGGTGTCACTGCGCCCGTGATGCAGCGACTGACTGACGTAGTAGCGGTGCCGGACCTTGCCCTTCACGGCATGGGTGGCGAGGAGCGGCTCACCGCCTGTATCGACGATCCTGCCCGCGAGCAGACCGGGGCTGGCGGCGCGCGCGCGGGTACGTGCACCCTGTACATTCGCCGCCAGCGAGGCCTGCACTGCTGCGAAATTGGCTTCGTCGATGATGGCATCGTGCTGGCCGGGATGAATGACACCGCGGTGCGCGATGCGACCGGTGTAGATCACGTTTTTCAGGATCAGGTAGAGTTGACCACGCGTGAACCTCCCGCCGCCGAGCGGTTTGCCGGTGATGGTCGTGCGTTTCGGTACGGTGATCCGCTCTGCGAGCAGCTCTGCTTCGAGACGCGGCACACTCCCGAGCCGCAGGTGGCGTGCAAACAGGTCGCGGATGAGTACGGCATGCTCCTCGACGATGCTGAGGCTGCGGCCGTTCGGTGCATAGCCGAGTGGTGGAATGCCGCCCATCCACATGCCCCGCGCCTTGGACGCAGTGATCTTGTCGCGGATGCGTTCGGCGGTCACCTCGCGCTCGAATTGCGCGAACGACAGCAGCATGTTGAGCGTCAGCCGCCCCATGCTGGTCGTGGTGTTGAACGACTGCGTCACCGAGACGAAGCTCGTTCCGGCCTTGTCGAAGGTCTCGACCAGTTTGGCAAAGTCGAACAGCGAGCGCGTCAGCCGGTCAACCTTGTAGACGACGATCGTGTCGATGCGGCCTGCCGCCACCTCGGCGAGCAGGCGCCGGAGGGCAGGGCGCTCCAGCGTGCCGCCTGACAGGCCGCCATCATCGTAGATGTCGGGAAGCGCTGTCCAGCCCTCGCTCGCCTGTGAGAGGATGTAGGCGGCACATGCCTCGCGCTGCGCGTCGAGGCTGTTGAAGCTTTGCTCCAGCCCTTCGTCGGACGATTTGCGCGTGTAGATCGCGCAGCGGATCGTCTTCATGCCGCCACTGCCTTCTTCAGCCCGAAGAACGCCGGACCCGACCAGCGCGTGCCGGTGATCGCGCGCGCCACCTCGCTGAGCGAACGCCATTCGCGTCCGTCCCAGCGGATGACCTGGTCCTCGCCGACCTCGACGACATGCGCGCGCCCCTGCCACTCGCGCACCAGCCGCATGCCGGGGCGCACGCCATCGGTGCGGGTGCGCCCGCGGGCGAGCTGATCCAGCGCGCGGCTGGTCCCGCGGCTGAGACCACCCAAACTGCACGCCTGCATCTCCCAGGCGAGTGCCAGCCGCAGCATGCTGGTACCGACCTTCGGGGCGGGGGTCCCGACCAGCTGCGTCCAGCGTACCCGCAGGTCGCCCAGTGCAAGCGCCTCGAGCGCTGCGACATCGTTCGACACCGGCATCACGCCGCCGCCACGATGCGGTAGCACGTCGCACCATCGCGCTTGCTGCGGGTGATCTCATGGCCCTTCTTGCGCAGGCCGGTCAGCGCTGCGCGGGTGGTGTGCGGCAGCCAGCCGGTTGCCGCGATGAGCTCGGGAAGCGTCACGCCGTTGGTGCGTGACAGAAGGACGAGGACCGCACTGATCTTCCTCGGGCGGGGTTCCGTCGTGGGCGCGGGCGGGACGGCACCCGCTGACGCCGCCGGAGCCGGTTCACCCGCGATCTCGATGCCGATAGCAGCCCCGCCCGCGTCCGTGACGAAGACGCCGTAGCGGACGTCGCCGTCGGTGCGGCGGGTCGCTGACGCATCGTTCGTCTCGCATTCCTCGGCGAAGCCGCGGTTCAGAAGGGCAGTGATGGCCTTTGCGATACCGCCGCCCGGCTTGAGCGATGCGGGTAGCGGGAGGAGACTGCCATTGTCGCGCTGTGCTGCCGCCGAAAGCAGAACGGCCTGTGTGTCGCTGAGGCTGGTCATGATGCTGGTCTTCCATGCGGGACGCGGCACCATGCCGTTCCCACCAGCTACAGCCCCGGTGAGGGACTCACCCGGGGCAGGGCGGGGCATCCCGCCGGATCGGCATCATGGGGGGTGCTGTCGCTCGGGCGACGGGCGAAGTCGAATGCTTTGTGCTGGGGATTAGTGCTCGCCTAGGGTCAGGACTCGTTGATCACAGCCAGAAGATGACGGTGGCAGCGAGGGCGATGGCGGAGAAGAAGGCGGTGGGGCAGCGGTCGTAGCGGGTGGCGACCCGGCGCCAGTCCTTGAGGCGGCCGAACATGATCTCGATGCGGCTGCGACGCCGGTAGCGGCGCTTGTCGTACCGGACCGGCTCGTTGCGCGACCTGCGGCCTGGGATGCAGGGCTGGATGCCTTTGGCCTGGAGGGCGTCCCTAAACCAGTCGGCGTCGTAGCCGCGATCACCAAGCAGCCACTGCGCCTTCGGCATGTCATCGAGCAGCGCTGCCGCGCCGGTGTAGTCGCTGACCTGGCCTGCGGTCATGAAGAAGCTCAAGGGGCGCCCGTTCGCATCGGCGATGGCGTGGAGCTTGGTGTTCATGCCGCCTTTGGTGCGGCCGATCAGGCGGCCGAGACCCCCTTTTTAACCCGCAGGCTCGATGCCGTGCGGTGAGCCTTCAGGTAGGTTGCGTCGATCATGACCGTCTGCGGCTCGGCGCCGGCTGCAGCCAGACCTTCCATCATTCGCGTGAACACACCGGCCTCGCCCCAACGCTTCCACCGATTGTACAGCGTCTTGTGCGAGCCGTAGGCGCTGGGTGCATCTCGCCAGCGCAGCCCATTGCGGTTGACGAATACGATGCCACTCAGCACACGCCGGTCATCTACCCTCGGCATCCCGTGGCTCTTGGGAAAGAACGGCCGCAGCCGTTCGATCTGCTCATCCGTCAGCCAAAACAGGTCACTCATCCCGGTCTCCTTGCGGAACCTGAATCAGATCGCGACGCTCACATCAATGGGTCCTGACCCTAAGGTGGGCGCCGAGATAAGCACCACTCGCGAGGAAAAGGCCGACATCAAGGATCGTGTTAGCATCTTCGCCAGCATCAAGGGCGGTGCCGCCCGCATCGTGCAGTACGGCGGCTGGCGACGGGATCTCACCGGCAGTTCGACATTCGATGCGAGCGTGTTGCTATCGCCCGCCGACACGGACCTGCAGGCCTTCACGGTCGCCGGAGACCTTAAGATCAAAAGCCCTGCCGCAGGAGCTAGCCCGTGGAACAGCCCGGACAAGGTGATGTTTGGGCAGCGCTTCGTTCGCGTGCCGAAGCCGGCACCGCTATGCGCCCGCGTGAGGCTCGACTTCGTCGTCAGGCACATAACTAGAGGTCGAGAATCGACCTCGGAGTCTAACGACCGAGTTCTCTTCTATCGAGGTCTATCCGAATCGATCGAGAATGTCGCACCCCCGGCGACACCCGAGAAATGGAAGATAGTCGCTCCGCGCACTATCGGAGGCAGACCCGCACCGCTCATGCTCAGCTTCAAGGGGGATGACGGCGAAGAGCAGGCACTGACCTTCTCAGACAAGGGCCAGGCGATCGAACTCCTTAATTGGCTTCGAGCCTTAAAAATCGCTGGCAGGGTCGGGAATGGCCAGCTCTACCTGAAGGATGGTGAGCCATTGGATCTTGCGCGCTATCCCGGACTGGACGCGACCTACATCGACGCGGAGAGAGACTGGAAGGCGGCGACCTTGCCGTGCTCCGCGACGCCTGTGCAGACGCCTTGACCATATCTCCCGCAAAAGATGGGGTCGGCGGGTCCTGCATCCGGTATCTTCCGCGAGACGCCCGTGCTGGCGGGCAGGAAGAATGTTCGCAGGCATCCTTATCGCCTGGTCCTGTACGGATGACCGGAGTTCGGAAAATGGCGGAGTGTCCTCTTTGAGTAAGCGTGGCGGGTAGACCGCCTTGCGGTAGCGCTGGCGGTCAGGATGCTTGTTGCCTTTGACGAGGGCGCGAGCGGTGCAGGAAGTTTTTGGTTCTACGACCAGTCATACGAGCACTCGTATGACTGGTCGGATGGAGGTCGTCGGCCGTGTGTCGGGTCGACGGCGATGGTCGGACGCAGAGAAGCTGGAGATCCTTGCCGAGGCATTCCGGCCCGGTGTGCGGGTCTGCGACATTATCGCGCGCCGCGAGGTGTCGAGCAGCCTGATCTACACGTGGCGCAAGCAGTTGCGGGAGGGCAAGCTGGCGGGCGTCGTGCCTTCGTTGCCGGTGTTTGCCGAGGTACAGGTTGCCGAACCGGTCGCGCCGACACCGCAGCGGGCACCATGTCCACCGGGGTTCATCCATATCGAACTGCCGGGTGGCGTGCGGGTTAGCGTGGATGCCGCGGTGGATGCAGGCGCGCTGACACGGGTGCTGTCGGTGCTGCGGTGAACCCGGTGCCGCTCCCAACGCGCGTGTTCCTGGCGTGCGGGGTGACCGATATGCGCAAGGGGTTCGACGGCTTGGCGGTGTTGGTGCAGCAGATGCTGGCGCAGAACCCGCATTCCGGCGCGCTGTTCGCGTTCCGGGGCAAGCGGGGCCATCTGGTCAAGCTGCTGTGGTTCGACGGGCAAGGCCTGTGCCTGTTCTCCAAGCGCCTGGACCGGGGCCGCTTCGTCTGGCCCGTGACCGCGACCGGCACGGTGGTGCTGACGCCGGCGCAATTGTCGACGCTGCTGGAGGGCATCGACTGGCGTCGTCCCGAGCGGACGTTCGCGCCGACGCTGGCGGGATGAGAACGGCGGTTTTGGGTCGCTTTTGCTCGCCGGTCCGCACGCAATCTGCTATGGAAACCGGGTGTCGGAAGCGCTCGTTTCCCCTGCTGATGCCGCCGCGCGGATTGCCGCGCTGGAGGCGTCGCTCGCCCGGGCCAATGCCGCGCTTGCCGCCCGCGACCTGCTCATCGACACCCTGCGCGGGCAGATCGCGCGGTTGCGGCGGATGCAGTTCGGTGCCTCGTCCGAGAAGCTGAGCCGCGAGATCGAGCAGCTCGAACGGCCCCGTCAATCCAAATGCACCTGCTGGTAAATGGGTGATGGTGGGGTAGGGCACAGGCATGCCCCGTCCGCGTAAGCCAGCCTCACCGTTCCGCTACTTCAACTCGTCGCCGGAGGTGATCCGGCTAGTGGTGCTGATGTACGTTCGGTTTCCGCTTAGCCTGCGGAACGTGGAAGACCTGCTGTTCGAGCGCGGGATCGACATCTGCCACGAGACGGTGCGCCTGTGGTGGAACAGGTTCGGTCCGCTGTTTGCGGGCGACATCCGTCGCGCACGCGTGAGCCGGATGCGCGGCTTTCGTCATTGGCGCTGGCACCTGGACGAGATGTACGTGAAGCTGAATGGCGAGATGGTCTACCTCTGGCGAGCCGTCGATCACGAGGGCGAGGTGCTGGAAAGCTACGTCACCCGCACCCGCGACAAGGCTGCCGCGCTTGCCTTCATGAAGAAGGCGCTGAAGCGCCACGGCTCACCCGAGGTGATCACCACCGATGGCCTGCGCAGCTATCGTGCTGCGATGAACGACCTGGGCAATGCCGAAAAGCAGGAGGTCGGCCGGTGGGCTAACAACCGGGTGGAAAATAGCCATCTGCCGTTCCGACGAAGAGAGCGGGCGATGCAGCGGTTCCGGCAGATGAAGACGCTGCAGAAGTTCGCATCCGTCCACGCCAACGTCCACAACCACTTCAGCCTGGAGCGCCACCTCATCGATCGACAGACTTACCGGGAACGACGCTCCGCCGCGCTGGCGGAGTGGCAGGCGCTTGTCAGCTGAACATGCCGTCAAAGACCGAAATGCATCGTGTGGAGAGCGGTTCGCATTAGACTGACAGCACCCGCCTGGGTGATCGACCATAAGGTCCCCGCGCGCACCGGCGCACCGGTCGGTGTGGCGCTGGTCGTCACGGCAGTGGCGGTGGCTTACGCCAGCCTCAAGCTCTACGACGAGCCGGTCCGTCGCTGGCTCGGCCGGCGGCTGCTCCGCCGCGGCCAAGCGAGCACGATCCGGATCTTTGGGGGGCGCGCTGCCGCCAAACCTCGTGTGCCGCTCACCTGAGCGTTGTCAGGCACCTGTTTCTATTCGACAAGCACATCGTTGCCGTAGACGGCGACCGTGGGGAGGGACGCAATGAGGACGCTCTTGGGCGTGGCGGCGATCGCTGCGATGACGATCTGCACCGCTGCATCGGCGCAGCGGGCCTTGGTCAAGGTGACGATCGCGGGCAACGGCTCCGGCCCCCGCATCGATCGTAACATCTTCGGGCAGTTCGCCGAGAATCTCGGCAGCGGCATATACGGCGGAGTCTGGGTCGGCGAGAACTCGCCGATCCCGAACGTCCGCGGCATCCGCACCGATGTCGTGACGGCCTTGAAGGCGCTGAGGGTGCCGAGCGTCCGGTGGCCGGGCGGTTGCTTCGCCGATGAATACCACTGGCGCGACGGCATCGGTCCGCGTGCGAAACGCGCTGTCACGGTGAACGGCAGCTGGGGCAACGCGCTCGAGAAGAACGACTTCGGCACCGACGAGTTCTTCGACTTCATCGGCCAGATCGGGTCGGAGGCCTATCTCTCGGTCAATATGGGATCGGGCAGCGTCAAGGAAGCCGCCGACTGGATGGCCTATATGACCGCCGATCCCGGCACGACCGCCGGCGCGGAGCGGGCCGCCAACGGCCATCGCGATCCCTATCGCGTCAAGTTTCTGGGGCTCGGCAACGAAAGCTGGAGCTGCGGCGGCGCCTATACTCCGGATTACTATGTCGACGAGATGAAGCGTTACGCCCGCTTCGCGCGCAACCTGAACCTCGCGCAGAACGGCACCGACAATCCGGCCGGCGGGTCGGTGGCCGGATCGGACCCGATGCGGCGGATCGCGGTCGGCCCGGGCGGGCCGGACACTGGCTATACCGAAGCGGTCATGCGCGCGTGGAAGGCGCACGACTGGGCGTGGAGCATCGAGGGATTGTCGATGCACCAATATACCTGGGTCGCCTGGCCGCCGGCCTATGCCAGCACCGGCTTCGGCGAGCGCGAATATGCCACGCTCGTCAAGGACACGCTGAAGATGGAGGACATGATCCGCATCCATTCGGCGGTAATGGACAAATACGATCCCGAGAAGAAGGTGCCGCTCGTCATCGACGAATGGGGCGTCTGGCTGGCGAAGCTGCCGGGCAGCCGCGACGGCTTCCTCCACCAGCAGAATTCAATCCGCGACGCTATCATCGCATCGATCAACCTCAACATGTTCACGCGCCACGCCGACCGCGTCCGGATGACGGCGATCGCCCAGATGGTGAACGTACTGCAGGCGATGATCCTGACTGACGGGCCGAAGATGGTGCTAACGCCCACATACCACCTGTTCAAAATGTATGTGCCGTTCCAGAATGCGACGCGGCTGCCGATCGCCTTCGATGCCGGCACCTATCGCTTCGGCGACGTCACCTTGCCACGTATCGACGGCATCGCCGCGCGGGGCCGCGACGGCAAGGTCTGGCTGGCGCTGACGAATGTCGATCCGAACCAGCCGGTCCGTATCGACGCGCAGGTCGACGGTATCGACGCGCACACAGCAAACGGCACCGTGCTGACCGCGAACCGCGTCGATGCGATCAACAGCTATGAACAGCCCGAGACGGTCGTCCCGCGCCCACTCGCCGCGCGCGTCGAGCGGGGGCGGGTCGTCATGACCCTGCCGCCCAAGTCGGTCACCGTTCTGTCGATCTCCCGGTAACTCCCGCTAGAAACCTGCGCAGCGGCCATGAGCGCAAAGAAGTTGAGAGGATTGGCATGAAGTTTAGCTCCGCAATCGGTTCGGCCCTCGCCGCCATGGCGTCGGTTCTCGCGCTGGACGCGCAAGCGGCCGACGATCCCCTTGCCCCCACAGGCCGGTGGAGCGCCTACACCGCGGGGCGCGCTGCCACGCCGCCGATGGGATGGAGCAGCTGGAACGCGTTCGCGACCGATATCGATGAGGACAAGATCCTGGGGGCGGCACGTGCGCTGGTTCGTGACGGGTTGGCGGCCAAGGGCTATCGTTACGTCAACATCGACGATGGCTGGGCGCTGCAGCGGCGCGTGAGCGACGGGGCGCTCATTATCCGGCCGGGCCGCTTTCCGATCGCGCAAGGCGCCGGCGGTGATGCAACCTTTCGTCCATTGACGGACCAGCTGCACGGGATGGGATTGAAGGCGGGCATCTACTCCGATCTGGGGCGCAACACCTGTTCACAGGCCTATTCGCCCGACGACACCGACCTTCCCAAGGGATCGGTACGGGAACGCGAGATCGGCCTGTATGGGCATATCGACCAGGACATCGCACTGTTCTTCGCCAATTGGGGCTTCGACTTCATCAAGGTCGATGGATGCGGGCTGCGCGCCTATGGTGCCGATGCCGCGAAGGTGCGGTCCGGCCAGTATCGTGCGCTGCCGCCGATCCTGAACATGGATTTCGTCAATCGCTCGGACATCCCCGCCGTGCAGGCGCTGTTCGGCCAGATCAACGCCGCGCTGGATCGGGAGAACCCTGACGGCGACTATCTACTGTCGCTCTGCATCTGGGGGGCGGCCGACGTCCGGTCGTGGGGGAAGAATGTCGGCAACATTTCACGCACCAGCGACGACATCAATCCGACTTGGGGGCGGATGCTAACCAATTTCGATACCGCGGCGAAGCGGGCGTTCTATGCGCACGCCGGATCGTGGAACGACCCCGACATGCTGTTCATCGGTAAGGGCGACTTCGACGCCGATCATCTGACCGAGGCGCGGTCGCACATGACGATGTGGGCGATGATCAACGCGCCGCTGATGATCGGCATGGACCTGCGGCAGGCGCCCCAATCGCTGCTTGACGTTTTCGGGAATGCGCAGGTCATCGCGCTCGATCAGGATGCCGCGGGTCATCAGTCGGTGGTCGCGTTTGACAGCGACGACGTGCAGATCTTCGTCAAGACGCTCGGCACGGGTGAGAAGGCGGTGGCGATCTTCAATCGTGGCGCGTCGGCGCTGAACGTCGACCTGACTGCGGCGCAGATGAAGCTTCGTGGTGATGCAGACGTGAGCCTCATCGACTTGTGGAGCGGCAACAGGCGCAGCTTCCGCAACACGACGAAGCTCAAGATCGAGGGCCATCAGACGCTGCTGTTCAAGGCGGAAGGCAAGCGCGTCCTGATGGACGGGCTCTACCTTTCCGAGCAGCCCGGCAACGTCAATCCGGCTGTCGACGGGGTGGTCGAGCCGACGCCGGACCCAACCATCCACCGCTCGGCGACTGGCTGGCAAGGTACTCGGGGTAGCGGCGAAGGGCCGATCTACGCAGGCTGGGGAGGTGTGCAGGCTGATCGCGCGCCGTACGGCGAAGTGCTCGCGATCAAGGGTGCCCGCTTCGAAACGGGCGTTGGCGTGCTGGCAAATTCACGCCTTGAGGTGCGCAACCAAGGTTACCGCCGCTTCAAGGCGGTGGTCGGCGTAAATGACTCCGCGCGCGACACGAAGCGCGCAGCGACTTTCGCCGTCTATGGTGACGGTAAGCTGCTGGCGTCGAGCCGGGCGATGAAGTGGGGCGATCCGGGTCAGGATCTTTCCGCCGACGTGACTGGCATCAAGATCATCGAACTCATCACTCGTGCTGCCGGCAGCGCTGCGGATCCTCTCCCAACGACGTGGGCTGATGCTGCGTTGCTGAAACGCTGAGCCAGCGATCTCGGGAGTTCGCACCCGTTCAACAGAATCCCCGCCATCCGAGCGAGAATGGCGGGGTTCGCCTCGCTGACCCGGCGACATCGGTCTCGTCAAGTCACCCGATAGGACGGTCGGTCGCGGAACAGCTCGCGCTGTTAATTCAGGGCTGCAGAACAAGTAGTACGTCTCAGTCGAAGCCCTTTCGCTCGAGTGTAAGTCGTTTGTCGTCGCACAAGCCGCACGCCGCACCATCGAAGCGCGCCGCGGCGCTCTTGTCTCCCTTCATGCGCCAGTCCAGCCATGCCGTCACGACCTCCGCTGCTACGCCCCCATGCGGCTGCATGTAGGTGCCGCCATGCCCTACCGGAATGTTGATCAGCGCTGCGGGAAGGTGGCGGATACGGCGGAAATCATCAGTTCCGTTCGCCGCTGCGATGTCCGTTGGGCCGCCGAGAACGTAGAGCACCGAGCCATGCAGACCGAAGAGCAGCGACTTGTCCGACACCACGCCCGCGATAGGGTTCGTCCCATCCGGAAAGAAGCCGCTGTTCATGATTACCGCCGTTCGCACGCGCGGGTCCTGCGCTGCCGTCAGTGCCTGCAAGCCGCCGCAGCTCCAGCCAGACACCGCAATCGCCGTTGGATCGATCCGGCCCCGGAAGGGACTGCCGGCGCGCGCGTTTTCGCGTTGTGCCCAGTCTATCGCTTCGGTGAGCGCGTGCGTTGGCGTTGCCGCAGCAAGCTTCCCCGGTGCTGACACACGTTGCGCGGATCCCGCGGGTCGCGGCACCGTGCCGGACGCGATGACGAGATAGCCATGTGAGGCAATCTCCAGCAGGTGATTGCGCGAACTCGTTCCATCCGCGCTGCAGCCGCCATTTCCAAAGACGTAGATGCCGAGCGACCCAGGCGTGACCGCCGCCAGATTGAGCGGCCGATACACGACGTGACCGGGCAGGTTCGACCGCTCTTCGAACACCGCAGGGTACGCGCCGCTCCCTGTCTCAACCGCAGCGCGGGCGGGAGGGGAAGAATGGACTGGCGTGAGAAGTGCCAGACCGAGCAACAAGGCGATAGACACGTCAATCCTCTCCTACAACCAAACGTCGGGGCGGGTCGTCCGAGCAGCAGTCAAATGGGGTAGAAATCCGCCGTCTGTCGGACGTATTCATTTGCTTTGACAGCGCCCTTCTATCTGTTCGCACCTTGTCGGCTAATCATGTCCAACGGCGCGGAACGCCCCTCCCCCAGAACTGCATGCCGGAACGGCTTCTGGGATGCGACGGATCGCACCCCAGTCATCGCCGATGGAGGGATCAGAACCTGTAGCGCGCGCCCAGGGTATAACGCCGGCCGTAGTCGAAAACGTCCAGCAACTGGTTGTCGTAACGCCCGTGCGTACTTTGCTGGTTGTTGTTGACGTTCAGTACCTCGCCAAAGACGCTCAAATTCTTGCTGATGTCGTAGCTGCTGGTGAGATCGACCTGGAAGCTCTGATTGACGAAAGTTGGCTCTGCACCGAACGAACCGGTGTTCTGGTTCTGGCCGAATTGCAGCAGATATTTGTCACGCCAGTTGAGGGCGGCACGAAATTGGAAACCCGCCTTGTCGTAGAAGCCGACGAAGTTCGCCGAATTTGCCAGTCCTGTGACGGCAAAGCCTGTCTGTGAGATGTTCGTGTCGTCATATGGCCGGTTCGTGTTGACGAAGGTGGCATTGGCCTGGAAACCGAAGCCGGTATCCCCGAACACCTGTTGCAGCGCCAGTTCCAAACCGCGGACCGTCGCATCGGGACCGTTGACCTGCTGCGACACCGCAAAGGAGGCCGGCTGCCCGGTGGTGGGATCGATGACGCCGTTGACCGCCTGCCGTGTCACGCCACCGACAATGAAGTTGCTGACGTTCTTCAGGAAGAAATTTACGGCGAGATAGGAGTTGCGACGATAATACCATTCCAGGCCCAGATCGAAATTATCGGCGAGGTACGGACGAAGGCTGGAGTTACCGCCACTTGCCGAGAGGGCGCCGACGCGCTGGCCGTTGCCGACGTTCAGGACCGGCGTGAGCAGATTTAGGCCCGGACGCGTGAGTGTACGCGAGGCGTCGAGACGAAGCACCAGATCGCTGGTCAGTTCCAGCTTCGCATCGAGGCTTGGCAGCAGATACGAATAGGAGCTGTTGTTCGTCACCGCCTGTAGCGTCGTGTAGGTCGGGATGCTGAGCAGCGTCGGATCGGCGGCGCTGGTTGTGATCGACGTCGGCAGGCGACCCTGCCCGGTCGCGCGCAGGTTAGTGACCTCGTTGCGGATACCGGCATTGAATGTGAGCGGCATGCTGCCGAGCTCGGTCCGGAAGTTCGCGCTGAAGTACAGCGACCAGGTCCGTTCGCGGACGCGCAGCACGCTGCCGGGGTCGACCGCCTCGTCGAACGTCCCGCGGAAGCCGAGCAGGCCATCCCCGCTGGTCGGCGACGGATAGTTGAAGCCAGGAACCTGCTGCGCGTACGGATTGCCGAGCCCGCTCAGGTAGCTCTGATACGCGATCGGATCGAAGACGAAGACCGACGGCGGCAGGCTGCCCTTGAAACCGGGAATGAAGTTGTCGAGCCCGACCGAACCCTGGAACAGGCTGGCAGGCAGCGGCGAGATGCCTGTCGCGCGACCGGACGGCGCACCATAGCCGGCATAGGCCTGCCAAAAGTTGTTGGTGAACGTGCTTTGGTTGCGAAAGTTGAACGTATCTTGATAGAATTGCCCGCCGGCCTTCAGGGTCACATCCTCCTGCTTCCACGTGGCATTGCCGCGGAACTGCACTAGCTCGTCGGTATTGTGCTGCGTCTGGTTTACGGTGACATGCGATCCGATCAGCGACTGGTCCGCCCAGCGCGCCGCATTACCGGCCGGGCCAAAGTTGCTGATGGACGGGAAGGCATCCTTGCTGTCGCCGTTGACCGAGAAGCGAAGCACGTTGCCCAAATCCCCACCATAACCGACGTCGCCGTTGCGGCTGCCGATGACGTCGCCGGGGTTCAGCCAGCTTTTCGCATAGGCGGTGTCCATTTCCAGCGTCAGGTTCTCCGTCGCGTCGTACTTGACGTTCAGGCCGGTCTGGTTGGTCTGCAGGATCTGCTTGTTGAGGGCCGCCGTGAAATCGGTCGGCGTGCCGGCTTGCGTGAAGTCGGTGGCAGTACCGTTGTCGTCGAGCGTGACATTACGCAGGTCGCCCTGGTTGAACCAGACGCCGAACCCGTAATTCTCCTGCGAGATCGTCTGACGCGAGAAGTTGTTGTCCAACGTCAGCATCAGGTCATCGCTGGGATGATATTGCAACGAGATGCGGGCGTCGAACCGCTCGTCCTCGACCCGCTGCTGTTCCGCGCCATATTGCTGCGGGAACCAGCCCGGCAGCGTCTTGCTGGCCAGTTGCGCAGACGTGCAATTCGCGGTCAGCTGGCACGGCGCGAAATTACCACCCGGCCAGCCCGACACATAGACGCGGTTCGTGTCCGTGTCGCGACGCGTGTAGATCACGTCGGCCAGGATGCCGAAGCGTTCGTCGGCGGACGTGGTGCTGATCAGCAACCCGCCGGTCGGTACGATGTGGCCGGCGCGATCTTGGATCGATCCGGAGCCGGTCGCCGCGACGCGGAAGCCGGGATGATCGAACGGGTTGGGAAACTGAATGTTCACTGTCGCGCCGATCGAACTCGACGCCAGCGAAACGTCGGGTGTTTTCAGGACGCTGAGCTGTCCGATGAAGTCGACGCCCACGGTGCTGAAATCGATCTGGCGGCCGCCGGTCGCGGTCGAGATGCGACGACCGTCGTAAAGCGTCGTGTTGAAGTCGCCACCGAAGCCGCGAACCGTGATGCCGGTCGGCTCGCCACGCGACCCGGAGCGCTGGATCGAGACCCCGGGAAGACGCTGCAACGAGGCTGCGACATTCGAATCCGGGAACTTGCCGATGTCCTCCGCGGAGATCACGTCGACCACGCCCGACGACGTTCGTTTGATGTCCAGGTTGCGCTGCAGCGACCCGCGAAGGCCGACGACGACGATATCGTCGCGGCCGCCTGTAACGGCATTGCCCTGCGACGCATTCTGCGCGGTAGCGGTATCTTGAGGCTGTCCGGCCTCGTTCGCGCTGGTCGTGTTGGCAGTGGCGGGGACTGCAGGCTGCGGCGCGGCGGGCTGACCGGTTACGCTGTTCTGAAGATTGCCTTGATCCTGCGACAGCGCAGGCGTCGCCCAAGCCAGCACCGTCATGCTGGTCGCACAAGCCAGCGCGCGAAGCACAGGTAATTTAATAGTATTATTGCCGACTTCCGCGGCGACAGGACATGCGTTCGGATGCATTTCGACAGCCCCTCCATTGCAACACGCACTCCCGCCTCTGCCAGGCAGGATGTACGATCAGATTCATGACGTCGCAGATCCCGCCAGCGCTTTTTGGCGTCTGGCGTGATCGAACGTTAGCGCTCACAATACGTTGGCCGTGAATGATTGCAAGCTATTGGCTAAGCGATCATCTTCACGCTCAAACGACCGCTGGCTACAACAGCGCGGGCCTGAGACGACGAGAGGGGGAGGCGATGACCGAATGGCAGTTGTTGAACAATGTGCAGCACGGCCAGTTGCGCGTGTCGCGATGCCGCGACTCGGCCCGGCACTTTGCGCAGATCGTGGCGGGCGAGTTCCTCAAGGCGGCAGCCCACTACCCGATCCTTTTCACTAAGAACCCGCAGACCGGCGCGTTCTACGCCGGGGTCGTGATGGGCACGGAACCTGGTCGCAACCTTCTGACCGTCGATGGACAACTGCCAGATTACCGGCCGGCTGATCTGGAGCGGCAAGGATTCTTCGTCGCGGACGGCCAGGTGGTGATCGACCCCGATCACCCGGTGTTCGGCGACCCGGACGGCCGCCTCTTGTTCGGCGTCGACGGCGAGCCAGAGCCGGCGCTCCAGCGTGTGCAGCACGCGTTGCACACGCTGGAGCGCGGCATTCCTGAGACCGATGCCCTGATCCGCCGCTTCCTGTCGCCGCACGGGCTGATCGAACCGATCGACGTGACGCTCCATTCGGACGACGGTCGACCCGTGCGGCTGGAGGGGCTCTACACGATCAGCCTGGACGCGCTGCACGGGCTCGACGATGCCGCGGCGTTGGGAATGTTCCGCGCCGGCGACCTGCAACTCGCCTATGCGCAGGCGATCTCAGTGCAGCATCTGCATCGCCTGGGACGGCTCAGGAACGAGCGGTTGTTCGAGCCGGTGCCATGATCCGGGACGCGCCAGCCGAGGCGCTCGTCGACGCCGATCGCTTCCGCGAAAGTGTCATGACCGTTGGCGATCCCGTGGTCGTCCGCGGGGCGACACGTCACTGGCCGATGATGCATACCGGGATCCCGCAGGCGGTAATCGACGCGCTTACACGGCATGATGCCGGAGAGATGGCTGAAGTGTTCGTCGGCGATGCCGCGATCGGCGCGCGCTACCACTATGACGATGCGATGGCAGGCTTCAACTTCCGGAGAGAGACGATGCCGTTCGGCGCCGCGCTGTCGGCGATCCTGACGACGGCCGATCTGCCGGACCGCCCGAGCCTGTACATGGGATCGCTGACCGCGGAGCGATTTTGCCCCGGCATCGAAGCGGAAGTGCGGCTGCCGATCGTCCCCGCGGGCGTGCGACCGCGCCTCTGGATCGGACATGCGTCGGTCGTGGCGTGCCACTACGACACCATGGACAATATCGCGTGCGTCGCGGCCGGGCGACGCCGCTTCACGCTCTTTCCGCCGGATGCGATCGCCGACCTCTACGTCGGTCCGATCGACCATAACATGGCCGGACAGCCGGTGGCGCTCGCGGTCGGCAGCGCGCCCGGCGACCGCCGCTATCCGCTTTTCGAGCGCGCCCGCCACCGCGCGCTGGTGGTCGAGCTCGAGGCGGGCGACGCGCTGTATGTGCCCAAGCTATGGTGGCATCAGGTGGAGGCCACCGCATCGTTCAACGTGCTGGTCAATTACTGGTGGGACGGGTTCGCGACCGGCCCGGACCAGCCCTATACGACGATGCTGCTCGCGATGACGGCGATCGCGTCGCGTCCCGCGCCGGAGCGAGCGGCGTGGCGGGCGTGGTTCGATCACTACGTCTTTCGCCCGAACGGCCATCCGCTGGCGTTCCTGCCGAACGAGCGCCATGGCATCCTGAGCGCCGGCAGGGAGAATATCGCGCGAGTGCGTGCGATGGCGATGCGGCTGCTGCGCGGCTGAGGCTGACGTATGACCGCTTCCTGCGCGAGTAATGCACAACGGATTGGCTGCATGTTCCTAGGTGTTGGTGCTAAGTGGGCTGCGGGGCACCGTCAAACCAAATGCGCCTGCTGGTAATCGGGTGAGGGTGGGGTAGGGCAGACCATGCCCCGTCCCCGCAAGCCAGCCTCTCCGTTCCGCTACTTCAACTCGTCGCCGGAGGTCATCCGGCTGGTGGTGCTGATGTATGTTCGCTTCCCGCTGTCACTGCGCAACGTGGAGGACCTGCTGTTCGAGCGTGGGATCGACATTTGCCACGAGACGGTGCGGCTGTGGTGGAACAGGTTCGGACCGCTGTTCGCAGGCGAGGTGCGCCGTCAGCGCGTGAGCCGGATGCGTGGCTTTCGTCATTGGCGCTGGCACCTGGACGAGATGTACGTGAAGCTGAACGGAGAGATGGTCTACCTGTGGAGAGCGGTCGACCATGAGGGAGAAATCCTCGAGAGTTACGTCACCCGCACCAGAGACAAGGATGCAGCACTCCGCTTCATGAAGAAGGCGCTCAAACGCCATGGCTCACCTGAGGCAATCACCACCGATGGCTTGCGCTCTTACGGCGCTGCGATGAACGAGCTCGGCAACCGCGACAAGCAGGAGGTGGGCCGCTGGGCCAATAACCGGGTGGAAAACTCACACCTGCCGTTCCGACGGCGAGAACGGGCGATGCTGCGGTTCCGGCAGATGAAGACGCTGCAGAAGTTCGCCTCTGTCCATGCCAACGTCCACAACCACTTCAGCCTCGAACGCCACCTCATCGATCGACAGACTTATCGGGAACGACGCTCCGCCGCATTGGCGGAGTGGCAGTCGCTCGTCAGCTGAACGCCGCCGTCAAAGACCGAATCGCATCGTGTAGAGAGCGGTTCGCATTAGACTGACAGCACCAGCGGCACGCTGGTTTTGCGCGAGGGGGTTGCCTTGACCAGAACGAGACTGCCGTCTGCAACGTTGACGGGTATCCCTTGTGTGAGATCGATCCGCTTCGACCACCCGCCGCCGAGCACCGTCACGCGCACGATCAGGCGGCCGGCCCAAACGCATTGAGCATCTTTAGGGCAGCGGCTGTCTTCGCTGACGTGGTCCGGGCGCACACGCGGGCCGTTGACCGCGGCGATCTTGCCCAGCCGTACCGGTCCTTCGACCGGACGGACAGAGATGCAGCCGGCGACAATCACCGGAAGGCAGGCCATTACGGCGACCCGTATGCCCGCCACACGGTCAGCCACAGGATGCAGACACGATGCGGCCTTCGGCAACGGTGACGGTAACGCGCTCCACCCGGTAATCCTTCGTCATTGGATCGCCTTGCGCCAAACGCCTGATGATCGAGCTGTGCGTACGGCGGAGAATGGCCGCATCGTCGGGCGCCACCTGCCCGACGAGCGCTGCGGCGCCTTTGGGTTGCAGGTCGACAGCCGGGCCGGGGCGCTTTCGCCCGTCGTGGTACAAGCACCGAGCGCAGCCAAGGCGCTTAGCGCCGTCATCGTCAAGGAGGTGTCGGTTCGCATGCTACTACCTTCGTCAAACATGGCCCTGGATCGTGCTCGAACGAAGCTGAACGGCAGTGGTGCAGTCGGCATCGTACTGGTCAGCGCTGGCTGATCAGTTCGGCGATCGGCAGCGTCTGGGGGGCTGCGCGTAACGTCTCGGCCAGCGGCCGGTGCGCGTCGCGGTCGCAGCCATAATCATACAAGAGGTGACCCGTGCCACCATCGCCGGTCCATGTGACGTCGATCGAAGGAAGATCGGTTACGTACACCTTGCAGGTATCCGGTCCGGTCAGCAGCACTTCGCCCACGGAGAGATAGGGTTGGAGCCGGCCGAACAAACTCGCGACCTGTACCGGTGTCGCTGTGAAGCGGCGCTCGCCCACCACGGCCGTGTTGCTCGTCCCGTTGAAGACGCCGGCGCCATCGGCATCGATCGTTACGCTATAGACCGGGCAGAACCCATGGCATGGCGTCGTCGCATAGGTCAGACTGCGGATTCCAAATCGAGCAGATGCAACGGCCTGCGGCTCCACCTTGTGCCCGGTCGTGGCGCATCCACTCAGCGCTAACGTCGTCCCTGCCAACCACCCCATCAACCGCATTGTCATCTCCCACCAGGCATGTTCGGATCTCGATCGCCGACCCATCACGTCAAGCCGCGACAAACTCGATGTTGGGATGATCGCCAATGATCTCGAGGACGATATCGAAATAGGTTTGTCCAGCGCCTTGCTCGAGGGCATCCAACTGACGGGCGATCATGTCGATGTTGAACGTGCCGGGCCGTTGCAGCTTTTCTGTCAGGAACGTGCGCGTCGCTGCGAAGCCGAGCGCCGATCTGCTGGCGTCCACGTCCCGCCAGATCAGTTTGACCGGCTCATGCCCTTCGATCGCGCCATAGCCCCCGTAAAGCATGTCGTTCAACGCATCGAGGCTTTCGCCGAGCGACCAGCTTTCGTCAGCCATGAAGAGGCGATTGATCTCGGCATAAAATGTCGGGATGTCGATGATGGCGTGGCCAAGAATCTCCAATGTCTTGGTCATGTCAGGTCAGCCCGCCGCCATGCCTTCGACAGCGCGCAGCGGGGTCTGCTCGAACGTGACGGGCTGTCCGACTGCTCCGAAAAGCTGCGCCGTGAGTGGTGCCGAGATCGTCCCGATACCAATGTTAAGCGTGAGACGGGCAATGAGAACGCCTCGACTGCGAGGAAAGACAGGGCTGGCGATCCAGCGGATCTCGGCCGCTGCGCGGTGGCCGGTCGCGAGCCGAAGCGGCACCATCACCGGGCCCGGGTGCATCCCACGCGGTGCCTGCCGAACCGCCGGGGCAATACGATTTTGCGCATCGCGTAGCTGGACCTGCGGCAGAGCTGCCAACGTGCAATCCGGCCCCATATTGCCGACCGATATCTCGGTTCCCGAGTGCGATGTGCCATTTAAATCCCCATCGCGGGCGTCGAGCGACAGGCGAAGCTGACCTGCTTGGCAAGGTGGCGATAGCGGGGACGACACGGTGAGCAACAATATAGCGATGATCGGCATGTCCGATTCCCATCAAAGGTATGGCCGGGCGTCACGAACAGCGGCGAAACGGCATTTCCGTGATGCCCGGGCTCGCATCAGTAGCGGCAATAGCCCTCATCATGGGACACCATGAGGCAATCCGTTTTTCCGGCAAGGGCGCTGCGATTGATCGCATTCCCCTTGCTCGGACGGAGGGTTTCAGTGACGCCGTTGCGGCGGAAGCTCAAGCCCGCGGGCGTGACCTTGCCTATGAATTTGCCGTGCATATCGGCGTCGAGCCCCCATTGGTTGTCAATCACGAAGCCGCTGTCCTGATGACTGATTTTCAAAAAGGTGCCTTCGCCGCCCCTCCATCGACCGACAAATGCGGCAGGGGGTAGCAGGCGCGTCGCGGTGCTCGCCTGAGGCAGCCTCGCCCCGAGTGTCGCCGTACGAGCCCTGGTCACCTTGATCCAGCATTGCGCAACGGCAATCGATGCCATCGATCCGCCGCTCTGGCCGCGGGCAAGGCAGTCACGATCCCGTGACTTCAACCACGCGCGCTGCTCGGCAAGCAGCTTCTGTTGCGCGGCCGGGCGCAGTTGGCCGCGCAGAGAAGCGTAGCGAGCGCTCATCTGCGCATCGGCGCTGCGCAGGTCGTGTGCCGCACAACGCTGTATGTCCAACGTCGACGTGCATCGGGCAGGCGGAGGATCACGAAACGCCGGATTGTTCATGAAGGCGCCGGCGGTCTGCGCGCTCGCGGGCATCGCACAGACGACACCGGCGACGATCACGGCAAAATCCACAATTCGCTTCACATTCTTCTCCTCTTGATCAAGCCTGCGCGATTGTGGCGAGCTCAATATGAATGTTCGATGCCAGGCCCACCCGAGGATCAACCCCCGTCGAGGTGGCCTGCACTGAGACAGGCGGCATCACAGCATCCGGGGCGCCACATCGGCTTCGCGCCAGCGGTCAAGGAAGCGGTGTTTGGGCGTCGTCACAGACGAGATTGGAAAGCGTTTGCCTTCCCGTTTCATCCTTCCAATGGGAACGCCTTGCCGTCTTGCAGGCTGTTAGTTCGTGGGAACGCTTCTCCGGACGCCGTCAAAACAAATGCACCCGCTGGTAATCTGGTGAGGGTACCTGGAGCAAACTCTCGCGTGATGCCGCTGCCGCCACTTATCTGTCACGTCGTTCGCGTTCATGGCGGGGATGGGGACGGGCCAGCAATGCTGGCACTTGTAAAAAAGGGTCAGTTAACCCCGAAACTGTAACCTATGTAGGCCATTTGCCCGATGCTACTGTAATGACAGCCGTTTGGGGTTCGAGATGGTTCAGAATCCTTATGCAGAGGGCATGAAGGCCGGGGCAGGCGGCAGATTGACCGGGGATGATTGCCCCTATCAATCCGTACTCGTCGAGCATGAACGCGCTGAGTGGATGCGGGGGTTTGATTTAAGTAGAAAGGATCAAGCCCCTCGCCGAAGCAAGTAGCGGACAGCTTGGCCGGCTGGTCTCCCAACGCGATGAGCAGGGCCATACGCGAGACCTGCGACGTCGCCTTCGTAGCGAAAAGCAGGTAGCCAGACGCCACTTACCAACCAGTGCTGTAGGCGGCTTACACACGATGTCCGACGAACTGGAGCTGGCCGATGGTGTCTCTCTGCGGGCAGAGGCTGCTCGTTGTCGACGGGTTGCAGAGAGCCTGAGCAGCAAGGCCGACCGAACCGTAATGCTGCGCCTGGCAGAGGAGAGGGAACAAGCAGCAGCATCGTGGGAGCGTCGCCGCTACAAATCAGCTGACGAGTAGCGAAATGGCACACACATCGCCGTCCACCTCATCCGAAGACGCGAGGCGATGTAGCACCAAGATCCTCGCCGACTTAAGGGGACCACATGGATGCCACTCCCCAATTCGTAGTGCTGATGCGACCCGAGCGCGAGAACGGCGGGGCCTTCGGGATCTACGCCGTCAATGAGAAGCGCTGGCTCGACATCATCTACAAAACCGAGAGCGAGGCAACAAACGCCTTGATGAGGTTGCGCGCCTATCACGCGCGATCACCCACCTCGAATGAGCGCCTCAGCAAGGTAAAAAAATAGCGGGGCTAGCCCGCTAGTTTAGAGAAAGGGAACACATTCCGCAGGCTTTTTGCGCTTCATTTATGGCGATCGTGACTTCGAGAAGACGCCATGATGAAGCTACACGGCATCTGGCTGGCGACCTGTCTCAACAGGCTGTCTCGGTGATCAGCGCTCAGGCTGGAGGTCAGCCGGTGGAAAGAAGTGCTCGATCACGTCCTGCGCGAGCCGCGCGGGACGCAAGGTGGCTGCATCGATACAGCACCAACTCGACTTCACCTCTGCGAGAACCTCCTCGCCGCGCTTGATCACGGTTTCGTAGAAGGCGCGCGCGCCATGCACCTTCTCCAGCAGGACGGTGGCGATCACATCATCCTCGAGAAACGCCGGCTTACGGTAGGTGATCTCGTGCTTGAGCGCGACCCACAGGTGCTGGGCGGCAATTTCTGCTGGAGCCAGCGCGCGCCAATGATCAAGCACCGCCGCCTGTACCCACTTCAGGTAGCTCGCATTGTTCACGTGCCCCATAAAATCGATGTCAGCCGACTCGATGCCGATTGCGAAGCGATGTGGAGCAGCGGTGGTCACATCGCACCATACCACCTCCCGTGAGCATCCGCAGCACAGATTGGGGCTGCAAGTGTTCGAAAGCGTGAGCGCTGCTGGTGCCGGTTGTCCTTAGCCGCGGCGGCACCATGTTAGCGTAACTGCCAGCTTCCATATTGCGAGCGCGGGCAGCTGAGAGACCTAGCGCTCCCGCTTGCCAGCGAGGATGCGTGTCATGGACATGAACGAGCTCTACCGCGTCCATCAAATCTCAATCACGCAAGCGGCGAACGCGGCATCAATCGAGGCGCGGATCTCACACGCGGGACGTGCCAGTGGGTATGCCGCGCTGATCGCGAAGCGCCAGCTGTCGTTCGGCGTCATCCATCCCACGCTGGTCTCGCCGTCATGAGCGAGGACCCGGAAGTTTTGCCGCCATTGTCAAAGCCGCGACGCGCTTTCCGCCCGGCCTCCAAATCTCCGCAAATCTCTCCTGAAGCGGCCGCGCGAGAGGGAGCAATTCTGCGAATCGCGATTACGGCGCTTGGGTCAGAAGCCGCTCAGACCTTTCTCAATACACCTAACAATCAACTCGACGGTCGTCCGCTCTCGGTAGCTACGAACGACGCGGGCGGTTTCGAAGCGGTTGCATCAGCCATTCGTGACTTAGGGAGAGCGTGATGACGAGAGGCCAAGAAAAGGCTGCTGAAGGCGGCAAGAATGACCCAGGCGAGAACGATGAGGATCGGGACATCATTGGTAAGCACCAAGAAGACCTAACCTCGGAGGATCTGAAGGGCGACACACGCGAGACCAAGACCAAGTGACTCTACCGCTGTGGCGCTGCTCATGCGCCACAGCAGTCGATAGGAGCTGGAGAGTGCTTATCAAGCCTGCTCCGACTGCGACAGCCATTGCAGACACGGCTGCCAGCGCGAGCCAGAGAAAGGCTTTGCCTGCCCTGATCCGGCATGGTCGATCATCCAGAACCTGGCGCCTCTTCGTCAGACGCATGTTGCCCTTCGACACCGGTCATCCCTGACGCTTCAGCCGCGGCAATCCCGGACGTGTCTTCGACCTTGATGGTGCGACCCTGCATGACTTCGGTCCGGACACGCGATCCATCATCGTCCTGATCGGGACCACGCGGACCCGGCTTCGGTCCGGTCTCCCCCTGATCGCTGAAGTCGTCGTCGCCTTGCGCCGCTGCGTTGGGGTTGTCGCTGCCGTCCTGACCTGCCTGGCCGCCGCCATGGTAGCCGATGTTCGACTGGCCGCCGTGCTTCGGAAAGCCTCCGCTCCGGTCGTCGTCGCCGTCACGGCCGTTGGGATAGCTGCCACCACCGCTCTCGCCTTGCTCGCTTCGGCCGCTTGGGTCGGTGTTCACGCCGTCTGGCGCGCCCTTCAGTCCATCTCCGCCAGCGGCGGGCATCGGCTTGCGGTCGCTCATTGTCGATCCTCTGCATGTGAGATTGCGGAACGCCTCGGTTCGTTGATCGGCTACGAACATCGCCTTCAAGCCCGCCTTCTGACGAGGACCTCATCTCCACGATCGAACACAAGGCGCTGCGGTGGGTAGGCAAGATAGCGGCTCAGCGCGGACCCCCTAGGCTACGGGTCCATTCCGGAAAACGGGCGGCGGACGGCGGGCGCTGAGCCCCGGCTTTCAAGCGTTTCCGGAAGTGCCCTAAGCACAAATGGTGCTGTCAAACCAATGAACCGCGCTGGGTTTCCCGGAGGCGTGGGGTTGTGAGTTACGCTGCCGTAGGCGCTTTCGCACCCATGTCATAAGCGTGTCCCGAGATCGCCCCGCGATCGTCATCGCAACGCCGCGGCACTGCAACAAAGCTACTCCAAAGGCCCCGCAGGAACTGGGGCGGGACGCGACATGAACAGGCGAGAATTTACGCGACGCGCGAGCATGCTTGCGATTGCCACCGGTGGTGCAGGCATGCTGGCCGCATGCGGTGATGATGGCAACGACAGGCCGCTGCCAGTTCCGACCCCGACACCGACCCCCACTGCGGCACCGTTGCCGACAGGCACTTTCGCCGCCGAGCCGCTCGTGCTCACCGAACCGATGCTTCAGCTGCCGACCGCCGACTCTGTGCGCGTCGTCTGGTTCACCGAGTTTAAAGGTCGCAACCACGCGGTTCGCTACGGCGCCAACTTCGCGATGCAGGTTGTCGCGACGTCGACGCCGATGTCGCGGATGTATGAGGACGCGTCATCGACTGTGGGCGGACGCACCTACACCGGGCTGACGCAGCGTGACATCTGGAAACACGAGGCAGTTATCACGGGCCTGAAGCCGGGCGAGCGCGTGCCGTATGTAGCAATCAGCGACGATGGCGCGACTGCGCTTCGCAGCGCGGAAGCCACGCTCCAGCCGCTACCCGCGGCGGGGCAGAAGATCCGGATCCTGCTGACATCGGATCTCCAGCTCAAGAAGATGGCGTCGGCAAACTACGAGCGCGTGTTTGAAACTCAAGGCCCGATCGACGGTATCTTCTTCGCCGGCGATCTCGTCAATGTGCCGAACCGCGCGTCGGAATGGTTCGACAACAGCGTCCTGAACCTGCCGCCGTTCTTCGCAGCGCTGCAGGGCACGATGCGTAAGTGGCAACCCGCCTCGACCTACACTGGCGGCGCACTGCTTCAGAACGGCTGGATATTCCCGATCTTGGGCAACCATGAATACTCGGGGCGCTGGAACACCGCGAACAACCTCAACACGATGTTTAACGATCCGCAGCCGCTCTGGTACGCCGAGATCGCCTACGAAAAGGCCAAGGCGACTGTGAACCCGACTGGCGACGCCGCGATCCGCGATCGCTGGCTGCAAGACAATTCCTACGAGATTGTCTCGTACAACGAGATTTTCTCGCTGCCGCAGGGGCCGGAGGGGGGGCGCTATTATGCGCAGCGCATCGGCGACCTGTTCCTGATCGCGATGGACGGAAACCGCATTTGGCGCAGCTGGGGCGCGACCGGACGGGGCAAGCTGTCGGAAGCAGCCGCTTCGATGAATAAACCCGCCGAGTGGGGCTTTGGCGATTTCCAATTCCACCCATTCGCCAAGGGCTCACGCCAGTATCGCTGGCTGCAGGAAGTGCTCGCCAGCGAGGCGTATCGCACCGCCAAGTACAAGGTAGTGATGGTACACCAGTCTGTGTTCGGGCTTGGAGACAACGCAACGCCGGTCATGGCGCAGACCCAGGCGAGCTTCGAGTATGTCGATGCCGCTGGTGCTGTCCGCGTCCTTGGCCCGCTGCCCTTTCCGATCGATCCTGCGACATGGAACGGGCAGATTCAGCCGATCATCGATGCTGGCCGTATGCGCTTTGTGAAGTACGACTATCCCCTCTCAGGGGATCTGTGGCGTAACGACATCGAGCCAATGCTGGTCGGCGCCGGCGTGCAGCTCGTCCATGTCGGCCATTCCCACCTATGGTGCCGCTCGAAAGTCGGCACGATGAACTACATCGAAACTTCGAACGTTGGGAACACGTATGGCGCATTCGTCGACAATCTGCCGCCGCGGCGTAGCGCTGTACCGGCACCGACCGCGCTGACGAGCGTCACCGGCGTTACCTGGAACCAGGACGATTATCCGCGCGAAGGCGATCCACACGATCGAGTGATGTTCACGCCGACGCTGCGTCAGCCAATGGTGGAGCTTGCCGGGGCCACCAACGCGGTGCCGTTCGTGGCGAGCAACGACATCACAGCGTACAGCATCCTCGATACCGGTGCCGGTACGATTAGTAGTTACGCGTTCGACACGCGATATCCCGCACGCGATCCAATCAAGTTTGATGAGTTCTCACTAATCTGATCGGCGTCCATTTAGCCTCATATGCCGCCGTGTTGCATGACGAGGTCTCGGCCGGGCGTCGTCAAAACAAATGCACCCGCTGGTAATTTGGTGAGGGTAGGGCGGGGTCATGCCCCGCCCGCGCAAGCCAGCCTCGCCTTTCCGCTACTTCAATTCGTCGCCCGAGGTGATCCGGCTGGTGGTGCTGATGTAAGTGCGCTTCCCTTTGAGCCTGCGGAATGTCGAGGATCTGCTGTTCGAGCGTGGGATCGACATCTGCCATGAGGGGCCGGTCAAACCAATGTACCGGCGCGCCCAGAGCCAAGTTTGGCTGGCGTTTCGAGGAACTAAGCTATAGTTGCCCCGCTGTCAGCGTCGCGAGCTTCCTTGGTATTCTCCGAGATGGGCCGCCGTTTGCCTGCTGAGAAGCAGCCAAATGGGGTAGAAGCTCACCCTCATTGGGCGATGTGCAGTTGCTTTGACAGCACCTCACCGAACGCTGTCTCGACCCCGCCTTGTAAATGCGCACCCAAAGTTCGCTGCTGACCGCGTGATGCTCGCTGAGCCAAGTGGCGAGGTCCTTGGGCGGCTCGAATGCGAATGCCTCATTTTTAAGAAGCGTCATTCCCCTGGGATAGTGGAGGTCAGGCTTCCGCAGTCACCCGATTGCTAAGTTGTCGGGCAAACCAAGTCCGATAGTGGTTCGATATGCGAAGTTGGATGTCAGACGATGTCGCTCACCATCTGAGCGACATGCAGGAGCTTTTCCGGATCGCGCGTCATGTAGACCGCCGCAATGCGGCCTTCGCGAATTTCGAGGGCTGTGGTCTGCAGGACACCTCGATCCATGCTGACATATCCCGGCAGACCATCGATCGTCGCCAAACGCAACAGCACGGGCTTGTAGCCACTCTTCTGCGCTAAGCCCGCGAATAGACGAAGCACCTTTGCGATTCCGTCGATGACATTGAGGAAGGCGGGCACCTTGCCGCCGCCATCGGAATGCAATGAAACGGTATCGGCGAGCATCGATGACAACGCGGCAACATCACCGTCGCGCGATGCGGCGAAGAAGGCATGCGCGATACGATCGGCATCGGCCTGCTCGACGCCGAAGCGCGGGCGTTCGACCTGAATGTGCTTGCGGGCTCGCGATGCAAGCTGGCGTACCGCGCTTGCATCGCGGTCGAGCGTGATCGCGACGTCGGCCAACGTCACTCCGAAAACGTCGTGCAGCAGGAAAGCGGCGCGTTCGAGCGGGGACAGACGCTCGAGCGCCAGCATCAGCGTGAGCGTCAAATCATCCGCCACCGGCTCGTCGCGCGGATCGACCGTGCCCATCAGTGGCTCGGGCAGCCACGCACCGACATAGGTTTCGCGCCTCGCCCTCGCCGATTTCATCTGATCGAGGCACAGCCGCGTCACGATGCGGGTGAGATAGGCAGCCGGCGTATCGACGCCTTCCGCGACGCGCGCCCAGCGCAGCCAAGCCTCCTGCACGACGTCCTCGGCTTCGGAAAACGAGCCGAGCATCCGATAGCCGAGGCGCAGCAGCCGGGGCCGCTGCGCCTCAAAATCGGCAAGGCGTTCGTCAGGCCGTGGCACGAGGCGCATCCACCGGATGCGCAACACGCAGGCCGACGGAGAACCGGTTCCATGTGTTGATCGCGCCGATCAGTAAAGTCAGTTGCACCTGCTCGGCCTCCGTGAACTGCGCCTTCAGCACTGCATAGTCCGCATCGGGCGCGTGAGTCTCGGAAAGCCGGGTCAGTGCCTCGGTCCACCCGAGCGCGGCGCGCTCGCGATCCGAATAAAGCGTCGATTCGCGCCAGGCGTCGAGCATGTAGAGGCGCATTTCCGGCTCGCCCTGCTTGCGCAGGTCGGTCGTGTGCATGTGGATGCAGAAGGCGCAGCCGTTGATCTGCGAGGCGCGCAGCCGCACCAATTCCATCAGCACGGAATCGAGGCCGCTGGCCTTGAAGCTGTTCTCCAGCGCATACATCGCCTTGGTGGCTTCGGGGGCGAACGCATAGGGGGCGGCGATACGTTGGGTCATGTGTCTTCTCCGTGCGCGCGATGTGCGCGCCTATTGCTGAGACGAGGCAGGCCGGGCGGATGTGACATGGAGAGCCGCCCAGACAGTAAGCGCGATGGCAATCAGCGCGGGCAGCGTTACGGCCGGGAAATCGCGTGCTAAAGCGGATGCGCCACAAATACCCACAGCGACCTCCCAGATATGGAACAGCGCATGCCCGGTGAGCCATATCGCGGCCGCGCCCCAGAGCGTCACACGTTGCATGGGCCGCGCGATGCCGAGAAAGAAGGCGGCGCCGATCAGCACGAAGATCAGCCCGATATCACGCAGGAAATGCTGATTGAACGGCCCAGTCGTCGTCACGCCCGGCACCGCGAAATACCAGGCGGCGGGCGCGGCAAGCATGTAGAGGCCGTTCGCGGCGAGCCCGGCGCCGAGCAGCGACGCCAATGCGAGGCACGCCTTCTCCGGGCGCATCATGCCGCCACCTGCGTAGGCAGGTGGTGCGCCAACCAATCGTCGAAATGCGTCGGCATTATCCGCGCCGCGGGGCCGGGCGTCAGCGAGGCATCGTCGATTTCGACGCCGAAATAGGGCGCGGCTGGATCGACCGCGACGGCACGCGGATCGTCCGTTTCGCCGAGCCATGTGGCGACGAATTTCGCAAGCGGCGCGCGTTCCGGCCCGGCGAGCTCGATCATGCCGTTCACCGGCGCTGCAAGGACGGCGTCCGCCAGCGCCTCGGCCACATCGGCGGAGGCCATCGGCTGCATCGCGGCCGGGCTTAACCAAACGACGTCCTCGCGCATGCTCGTATGCGCGATGCCGCCCATGAACTCGAAGAACTGCGTGGCGCGAACGATCGTGTAGGGAAGGGGAGAGGCCTTGATCAGTCGCTCCTGCGCCAGCTTGGCACGGAAATAGCCCGAGCCCTGCATACGCTCGGTGCCGACCACCGACAGCGCGACATGGTGCCGAACCCCCGCAACGGCTTCGGCGGCGAGCAGGTTTTTACTGGATGCCTCGAAGAAGGCCAGCACCGCGGTATCCTCGAACGACGGCGAATTGGCGACGTCGACGATGACGTCCGCACCTGCCAGAATGGCGGCAAGCCCTTCGCCAGTAACGGCGTTCACGCCGCTCCTGGGCGAGGCGGCGATCACCTCGTGGCCCAAGCTGTTCAATCGCGCAACGAGCTGGCTGCCGATTAGCCCGGTGCCTCCGATGACTACGATCTTCATGTTGCTTCTTCCTGATGGATGGCGCCCACGTTTCAGGCGCTCATCTCCAGGACGAGGCAGCGCGTACGGGTGTGACACGTTGCGCTGGATTTTTTTAGCTTCGTGCTCTTCGGGTCCAGGGTCCGAAAGGATGCCAAGCTCCCAATGTTTACATGAACTAGCGTCTGGTTTCGAGCACCGAACTGGGCATTGAATGGCGATTTCTGGGTCTTTCAGGCCCGAACCGCTGCAGCGAAGGCCTGACCTCAATTCGTCAACTCATAAAGATGTCTTCGCGGCTAAACAGTGTTTCAGGATCACCGCCTCGCCATGGCGGCAAACGAACCATCGGTCTTGTCAAAGCAACGTACCGGCGCACCCCAGAGCCGTGTAGAGCTGGCAGTTTCGAGCGCTTACGCTGTACCGGCTCCGGGATCAGTGCTGCAAACTTGCTTGGTATTTTCCGAGAGCTGCCCCGATCTGGCTGCTGAACGATAGCCAAATGGGGAAGAAACTCGCCGTCGATTGGACGTTTGCAGTTGCTTGACAGCACCGTTGAAAGCGATGAACGCTCCGCTGCCGGGTATGTCAGATACTGAGGCCGTCGTTGCTCGCGTGCCGAGCCCGCTCTACTCGAGAATAGCCGTCAGGCGACGCCTGCGAAACGGAGCAGGTCCACCATTGCAAAACGCTCATTCGTGTGAGCGGGGTCGATAGTGCGTAGGAACGGTTGCCACTCGGGCTCTTGTGACAGGTAGGACGTGCGATCGCCCTCGATAAGCCCGATCATGACCTCGGCGATGATGCGGCCGCCGACGGGTCCTAGCATTTCACCAGCCCTGAGGCTTTCGGCCTCCTGCAGCACGTAGAACCAAAGTGGCGTATGATCGTCGAGACCCCATGGGGCGAGCTTGGACAATTGCTCCTTGGTGAGTGGTTCGATCTTCATCGCCTTGGCGACACGCTGACCCGAGGGCAGTGAGAAGGTGAGGTGGCGCAGCAGGTTCCGCTGCGCGAGAGAGGCGGGGTTGGTCTTCGGATCGGCATGCGCAACGACGGTGCCGGGAAGGCGGAACAGCGCGGTCGACAGCGTGGTATCGATCTTCTTGTTCGGTTTCACCTCCTTGTCGCCGAAGTCGAAGAAGGTCCGCCAGTCGACGAAGCGCCGCGCAGCCCGGACCCCGCCTGACAGGTCGTCCGGGTCGCCGGCAGGTAGCGACTGCTCTTTGAAGATCATTGCGAAGAAGGGGGTGCCGCTTGGATTGCCATCGAAGTTGGCGCGATATGACGGACGCACCTGGCTGTGGCCGAAGCGGTAGGCGCCAACCGCGAACTCCACCGGGATGTAGGGTTCGTTGCGCCACTTGTAGAATTTACGTCCGTTCGACAGCACGTCGTCGACGACGGCGTCACCGCAGGTTTTGCGGAGGAACTCGTGGATGACGATCCATTGATAATGCCAGCGGACGATCCGCTGGGCTTCGGTGAAGACCTCACCGCCGCTTATCCCGAGGTCGCTCCGGACGTAATCGACCACGGCGTTGTGAAACTTGAGGAAGGCGACCTGAAGCTGGGAGATGATCAGGTTCTCGTCGTCGCGTGGATCGCCGATCAGTGCGATCATCTGGCTATTCCGAGGGACGTCGGATCTGCCGGGCGTTCCGGTCTCCTCGAGCAAAAACTTGTCGCCGTCGCTGCGGTCATAGAGATGGGGGCTACCCCCCGGCCCGCTGCCGTAGACGTTGTCGAGTCCCAGCGTGGGTGTTCGGAAATTCGCGATATGCTCGGGATCGACCTGTCGTTCCAGGCTTGAGGTTGGGTCGAAGGTCATGTCGTGATCGAGAAATTGCCCGAGAAACGTCATGCCTGCCGTCAGCCGCGGATTGTTGGTGTTGCGCGCAGAAAGGTTCAGGTCGGTAATCAGATCCTTGGGATCTGCGTCCAGCGCCTCGCGTGCGTCCATCGGTCCGTCAATCGCACCGATTTCAAGGAGGGCCTTCCTTATACGCGGTGTGTCCGACGCAAAGGCCGGCAGCTTGCCAAACATGCGTCCGAACCGTCCGGAGTCGTAATAGTCTGACACTGGCGGAATGATGTCACGAGGATAGATTCCATGCCTGGCCATCGCTTCTCTCCTGAGCGCCCCCGCTGAAAAGGCGTGCCCGAAGTGCTGCGACTAAATGAAATGAGCCACCAAAAAGGCGGGCACGAGTCGTTTGTTTCTTCCGGCTGACGGGAGAATGCTGCTCAGTACCCGCTGCCGTCAACTCGCTATTCCTTACGATTCGTTTTACCTGCTCCGTCCAACCAGATGCACCTGCTGGTAAGCCGCGCAGGGTAGGGGACGTCACATGCCTCGCCCACGTAAGCCAGCCTCGCCGTTTCGCTACTTCAACTCGTCGCCAGAGGTGATCCGGTGGTGGTGCTGATGTACGTTCGCTTCCCGCTGTCATTGCGCAACGTGGAGGATCTGCTGTTCGAGCGTGGGATCGACATCTGCCATGAGACGGTGCGGCTGTGGTGGAACAGGTTCGGACCGCTGTTTGCTGGAGAGGTACGCCGTCAGCGGGTGAGCCGCATGCGAGGGTTCCGGCACTGGCGCTGGCACGTCGGCGAGATGGTCCACCTCTGGAGAGCGGTCGACCATGAGGCAGAAATCCTCGAGAGTTACGTGACCCGCACCAGAGGCAAGGATGCAGCACTCCGCTTCATGAAGGCGCTCAAACGCCATGGCTCACCTGAGGCAATCAACACCAACGGCCTGCGCTCTTACGGCGCTGCGATGAACGAGCTCGGCAACCGGGGCAAACAGGAGGTGGGCCGCTGGGCCAATAACCGGGTGGAAAACTCACACCTGCCGTTCCGAGGACGAGAACGTGCGATGCTGAGGTTTCGGCAATGAAGACGCTGCAGAAGTTCGCCTCTGTTCACGCCAACGTTCACAACCACTTCAGTCTCGAATGTCACCTCATTGATGGATAGACCTACCGCGAACGACGCTCCGCCGCGCTGGCGGAGTGGCAGGTCCTCGTCAGCTGAATGTCGCGGTCAAAGACCGACGCGCATCGTGTAGAGAGCGGTCCGCATTGGACTGACAGCAACTCTCCGAGCCGCCCGACGGCTTGACGTCCTCAATCAGCTTCTCCAGCCGCTCGATCTCAATTTGTCCTGGCCCCATTTCGCAACGCTAATCGCCGAAGGCCCAACTGCATAGCCTCAGCCGAATTCGCGACTGCCTTGCGAGCTTTGGCCGCCACGTTCTCCGGGCCTGTAGGCGAAAAGTTGGATCAACGAGCGGCCGGTTTGGAGAAGCAGAATGCGAGACGTGAATGTCCGGGTGTGGGTCAACGCAGGTGTGCAATTTCTTAGTGCTACAATATGCTGGCGACCACATTGGCGGCGGATGGCAAGCGCAAGGCGACGCGGTTCCTCAAGTTGAAGGAACCCAATCGTCCGCCCCCGCTGCCGCAGGGCCAAATCTCAGCGAAGACGCGCTACATCACCGCCGACACCACTACCGCGCAGCGGCTTCGTGCTTTGCCGACAAATAGACCACCGATGTTGAATGTCGATCGGCCTCAGACGGGCAGCAGGCGGCGCAGATCGTCGACGACCTGCGCCAGCAGCGTCAGCTTCTCGCTCCGCCGCGTGCCCTCGCCGAATTCGACCATCGCGGCGTACAGCGTCACCTTTTGCAGCAATTCGTCGGCGGTGCGCATTTCCTCCGGCACCAGTTCGCGTGCCGAGAGCGTACGGATCATATAGACCAGCCCGATCAGCGTTTCGCCGTCCGCCGCGGTCAACCGTCGGCGACGGATTTCCACGTCGACCCCCGCCTGTCCTTCCGGGCTGTTGGGCGACAGTTCGGCCGCATCGACGACCATTCTTTCGCCGTCCATCCGCGCGAAGACGCCGGTCATGCGCGCGATCACCGCACGGCTGCCCCCCGCCCGCTCGGTCAGCCGGTCGCGCAACAGACGATTGCAATAGCGCAGCCGCCCGGTTTCGTCGGCGACGATGACCAGATGCGCCTGCTTCAGCAACCGCGCGCGCAGGTCGTCGAGGTCGGTGGCGAGGGACCGCAGGATGGCCGCGTCCGCCGCCGCGTCGTCGGCCGCCGCCACCAGCCGCGCGCTTTCGGAGGCGAGGCGTTTTACCATCGTCTCGATCGGCGTCACCGCGGAGGGCGGGGGTGTGTCGTCCGCCGCCTGCGTGACGATCGTTCCGGCATGTTTCGCCTGGATCGCCGCGACGAGCACGCCGAGGGGACGGCGCAGCGCATTCTCCGACTCGCCCGCCAGCGCTTCGCCGGGCTGCGAGCGTTTCAGCGTTGCGAAGTCCCGCACGACCGTGTCGAGCGCGACGCCGGTTGAGCGGCTGACCTCCTCCGGCGTCATTGCCAGCAGGATGCCGTCCTCCTCGCCTAGTTCGACCTGCAGCGTGCCCGTGCGATCGTTGCAGACGTCCGCCAGCGCCTCGTTCGCGGCGGCGATGATCGCGGCGTGCACCGCCAGCGTCGCGCCTTCCGCCACCGCCTGGTCGGCGGGTTTTTCGACCCATTCGTCCATCGGCCACACCGGCGCGCTGGCCGGAAACGCCTCGACGAACGCCGGGATCGCGGCGGGCATGACGACGCCGGTGCCATCCTCGTCGGCGGCGGAAATCGCTTGTCCCGGCGGCACGGGATCGATCCACGTGGTCCACGCAGAGTCGGCGATCAGCGCCTCGCCGATCCCCGCCAGCGGGCTGTCCGGCGCGATGATTCCGGCGCGCGCGCACGCGGCCTCACGGATGCGGCGCAGCCCAGCGCGCAGCGTCGGCGGCACGTCGATCGGCAGGTGCTCTCCCGGCGTTCCCAGCAACAGCGCGCGCGCATCGGGATGATCCGTCAGCGGGCCGTTTTCCAGGTGACGGTAGATGTCATCCAGCAACCCGGCGACGTGCCCGTCGGTCCCGCGCTGCAACAACGCATGCGCGGCCAGAATGCTGAGCCACGGGTTGTGATATTCGCCCGCCAGCAGTTGCTCCATCCGCTCGCTGCCGAACATCACGCGTTCGGCATCGCCGCCGGCAAGCGCGGCGAGCACCGCATCTGCGGCGAGCGCCTCGTCGCCGCCCGGCTGGAATCCCGCCCCCAGCGGCGCCATGTGCAGCGACAGCGTCGCGAAATCGGGCGGACCGTCGCATCGCAGGAAGACGTGCGTTTCCAGCCCGGCGCACAGATACAGCGGCTGGTAACGACAGCGCGATGTGTCCTCGACCCGCGGCAACGGCGCGCGCAGCACATAATAACCGGGGTGGAGGTCGAACGCGCAGCGCCACATGCGCCGCGGCACGACCCTCAGCCCCGCCTCGGGATCGGCCAGCGTGACGACGATCTCGCCCTGCGCGTCCAGCAGCGCGACGTCGAGGTCGAAGTCGCGCGCAATCTCGCCATCGGGCACCGCGGCGGCGGTCGCGAACAGCAACAGCCGCGTATCGCTGTTCTGGCGCGGCGCGCGCGTGCTGGCCAGCGCCGCCGCGTGCGACAGCCTGTCGTTGGTTTCCGGCCCCGGCGCGGCGGCTGGCAGCGGCATGGCCGTGTCGAGGGTCAGCCCGGTCCAGCTGCCGCGTTCCAGCGTGGCGACGCCGTCCTCTGGCGCGACCACCCATTGCGCGGCGACATGCCCGTTCAGCGAGACGCGCACCTCGTACAGCCCCGGCGGCACCGCGATCTCGATCCGGCCCCTAAAGGGATCGTCGTCGACCGGCGCCACCTTCCCGATGTCGGTGACCGGGCGCAGATCGTTGTCGATCACCGCGACCGACGCCGACCAGTGCGGCACGTCAACGACGATCCGCGACAGGTCAGGGGAGGTGGAGTTCATACGGCTCCGACATCTGGCTGGGATCGAGGATCGACTGCCAGCCAAGATCGTCGGTCATCAACTGGTGGCGGGTATTCGCCGCGATAACGATCGGTGGCAGCGCAGCATTCGCGACCGCCGGACCGAGCACGCGCAGGTTCCGCGTTTTGGGGTTGAGCAATTGCAGCGTCTTGCCGGCGGTCTGCGGCCCGACCACGATTGTCAGCGTCAGTTCGGGGATCGCCGGCAGCGTGCGCAGCGTCATCGGGGTGCCGGTCATCACCCATGGTTCGACTTTCTGGTTGAACTGCGTGTTCTCCGCCACTCGCGCCATGACGTAACGCTGGAGCGACTCGGTGGTGATGCAATTGCCGGTCGCCGGATCGACCGCGCCGGGCGCACCGTTCAGCCCCTCCAGCAAAGCATCGGTCATCAGGCCGCGTTCGTTGTCGCGATCGGTCTCCTCGAAGCTCTTGCCGCCGTGGCCCGACCCCATCAGCGCGAAGTAGTTGATCTGCTCGTCGATCGCGTTCTGGAATAATTGCACGGGCTTGTAGGGCAGGCCGATGGTCTCGACGCTCTGTTCCTCGCGGCAGCAATCCAGGAACAGGATCACCTCGTCGAAGAGCCGAGTGCGGGTGAAATAGTCCAGCCACTTGCCGACGCCGAAACACTGATATTCGATGCGGTTGATCCCGGCATTGGCCGGCAGCAACGCCACCTCCAGACAGTTCGGCCCCAGCCCGTGCCCGGCGTAGTAGACGTACAGCCGACTGCCCTTGCGCGCGCCCTGCCGTGGGCCAAGGCTGTCGACCGCCTGCAGGATGTCGTCGTTGGTCGGGGTGCCGTCGCCCTCGCCGGCGACGAGGTGGATGTTTTCCGGCGGCACCTGCGCCACGTCCTCCAGCCAGCGGCAGAAGCGCGCGGCGTCGCGGCGCGGGCTTTTGAGCGGCGTGTATTCGCGGTAATGCTCGATCCCCACCACCAGCGCATGCTGCGTTGTCGGGTCCATGACCGCGGCGCCCGCCGTCGTCACTGCACGCGCACCAGCACCGGGCGGCCGCCCGCGGTCGCCGCGACGCGCTCGCGGCTGTGCAGGCGGCCGATCGAGGCGCGCACCGAATAGCGTTCGCCAGCGACCGGATCGGCGCAGTTGATGGCGAACGGAATGCGGTCCGCAACGCCGCTGCGGTGCGCCAGACCTTTTATCTCAACCCACGCGACCGCCACGGCGGGCGCATCGGCGCGGCGCGCATCCTCGATCGTGACGGTCGCGGTCGCGCCGTCGAACGAACCGGCATCGGCGTCGATCAGCAACATGCCCGTCACCCTCACGCTTTCCCGACCGCACCGGGATAGATCGCCGCGATCGCCGCGATGTCGCCGGCGCTCAGCCCGTTGCGCTGCCCTATGCTCTCGCCTGCGGTGGTGACGATCGTATCAGCGCCGGTGGTTGAAAAGGCGCGCGACGAATAATGCATGACCGACCCGAAGTCGTAGCTGCCGAGATCCATGCCGTCGTCGATATGCTTGTCGAAATTGTGCCGGTTCTCCGGCGCGACCAGATCGAGGTTGATCGTGACGAAATGGTCGCGGTCGCCGCGACTCTGTTCGTGCCACAGGCCCAGCGCGTGGCCGATCTCGTGCACCGCCGATCCCGTGGTGCAGGTGGGCGAGAAGGACACCTCCTGCATGCCGCCCTGCCGCCCGACGAACGACCAGCTGGAGCCGAGCCGGCAATAATGGGCGTAGTCCTTCTCGTCGGTGCGGCGGCGGAAGCGGACGCCGGTGTGCTCCTCCCAATGCGCCATCGCCGATTGCGCGAGGTCGAGCGCATCGGCGTCGGCATCCCACACCAGCACCGCGCTCGGCCAGCGATACTCATCGCCGCGGATCGCAATCCCGCGCGAACCTGGCGAGCCCACGCGATAGAGCGCGATGTCGCCTTCAAAAATGCCCAGCCCGTCGCGTTCGTTGACGGTCACTTCCTTGTTGCGGCCATAGGGATTGTTCTTTTCCGGCACGCGGATCGTGGCGGCGGTGGCGACCCCACCGCCTATATGGGTGTCCGGCGCAAGGTCGAGATCGGGCGCGTCCGCATCGGCCTGCGGTTGCGGCGGGGTCGGGGGTGCTGGCGGTTGCGGCGGCGCGGGTGGCTGGGGTGGCGCGGCGGCGATCGCCGGCGGCCGCAGCTCCTCGCGACGGATATTCAGCAATAACGCGGCATGCTGCTGCTCCAGCCGCGCACGCGCCACGCCGCTCACGCCCGCGATCTGCGCGTCCAGCGCCTCGGCCTGCGCACGGTAGCGCATATCGGACGCGAGCCGGATACCCTCCATCAGTGTATCGACCGATGCGGTCGCGCCGTCCTTCATTTGGAAGAAGCGTTGCAGGATCGCCGAACTGGCGACGGTCGCGGCGAAATCGGCCAGTTGCGGCCGTTCGCGGCCGTCCAGGCTGATGATCACATAGGGATCGTCGCCGGCGTAGAGCGTGCCGTCCGCCGCGACCAGCCCGGTGCCGTCGACATAGCGGTGTGTGCCCGCGAGCGTCGGATTGTGGCTCAGCACGCGGAAGTCGGCGGTGGCGATGCGGCCGCCGGGCACGTCGAAGTTGATCGATTCCGTGATCGAGAACGCGGGCCGCCCGTCGAACAGTCCGTCGCCGAGATCGCCCGCCAGCCGCGCCACCTCCCCTGCGCCCAGCAGCAGCCCGGCGTGTGGCAGCATCAGCGGCACCCCAGCCAGCGCCTTCAGCGACTGGCCGATCGTGCGGACGAAGTCGCCGGGGAAGCTGTCCACCGCGAATTCGATCGACAGCGTCAGGCTGTCGGTCAGCACCGCGGGCGAATAGGCGACTATGTCGGTGCCCTCGTCGAACGCGCTGCCGCGCAGGTGGCTGCGCGCGCTCACCTCCTTGCAGATCAGGTTCAGCGCGCGGGCGCTGGCGGCGAAGGCGGCGAAATCCTTGACGCCCGATACCAGCGCCACGTCCTTGTCGCCGCCGAACAGCCCGCCGCCCTTGGGAAAGCGGCCGGTGTAGACGTGGCGGATCTGGATCGTCAGCGGACGGCCCTGACCGATCGGGGTGAACGCGCCGACCGCCGGCGCGACATCCTCGTCCGCCGCCGGGATCGCGGCCGCGCCGGCGCCACGCCCACGCCCACGCAGATCGGCCTCGGTCAGCAATTCGTCGTCCATGATGCGGTACACGGCCATGATCGTTCCCCGCTCAGAGCGTCTTCATATATTCCACCAGCGCGCGGCGATCGGCGTTGCTCATCGTCGACGTGCCGTAATCGTGGCCGGTGTTGGCGTTGCCCGCGACCGGCTTGCCGGCGTCGTCGACCGTGCGGAAGGCGAAGCCGCCGCTGTCCATCGTGGCGTAGCCGACGCGGTCGAGATCGTAGCGGCGCGTGCCGAGCCGGAACGTCTTCGGGCGTTGCTCGGCGGGCAGCAGCAGGTCGTACAGCGTCGGCACCGATCCGTTGTGCAGATACGGCGCGGTCGCCCAGATGCCGTCCAGCGGCCGCGCCTTGTAGGCGAGCAGCGCATTGTCGGTACGCAGGCACAGCGCGCGCCGCGCCAATTTCGCCGCGCCGGGCACGGCGCCTTCCTCATCCGACTGGATCACCAGCGGCGGGCGACGCAAGCCGGCGAAATTGCCCAGCGCGACCGCAACGATATCGCCTTTCTTCGCCGCCAGCGCGCCCTTCACCGTCGCGGTCAGCAACGTCACCACCGGCGCGCGATCACCGATCGGGACGCCCGAGACGAAGCCGTCGCGCGTGCCGTGCAGCTTGCCCGCCGGCCCATCGTAGCTCCACGCGTTGCATGCCATCCAGATGTCGGTCTGGTTCTCCGGCCGGGTGGTGCGGAACGGCACCATCACCTCGGTCGGCTCGCCGGGGCGTTGCAGATCGGATGTCCGGTGGCATTCGGCGCAGGCGCCGCGGAACAGGCCGGCACCACGTGTCGCCAGCGCGGTGTCGATGGGCCGTGCGGCGACGGGCCACGCGGGCGGGCGCAGGCGGGCGACCACCGCCTCCAGTCGGTCGAGGTTGGGGACGTTCAGGCTGGAGCCGAAGCCGCGCAGCCGCTGTCCGGGCGCGCCCGCGGGCAGCACGCTCGCTTCGCCGAACACGCCCAGCACCTCGCCGGCGTTGCGGCCCAGCGCGCCATATTCCAGGCTGCCGCCCGCGATCGCGACGCGCGCATTTTCCGCCACGCCATTCCACTGCACCTTCTTCTGGTGCTGGATGTTCCACAGGAACGGATAGCTGACCGGCGCATCGGACGCGTTGGGCGCCGGATCGGGCGCGCCCGCGAACATTTGCACCTTGTTATAGATGTGCCCGAACGCGTCGACGCGCGCGAACCCGGCGGTGCCGGTGGTGTCGCCCGCGGTCTGCGCCGCCGGCCGGTTGAGCTGCTCGGTGCGGCGCTGCCAGTCGATCAGCCGGTCGACCGCATCGCCCAGCATCGCCCGGTTACCCAGCGTATCACGCCGCGCGGTCAGCACCGCCTTCGCGAAGCGGTCCCATTTCGCCGGATCGGCACGCGTCGCCGCGAGTGCCGCATCCATCGCGGCGACGAAGGCGTCATAGTCGCCCAGGCCCGGTCCGCCGTCGACGCGCACGCGCTGTCCGCCGACCTCCAGTTCGGCGGTGTGGCAGGCGGCGCAGTTCAGCCCGACCCAGCGTTCGGCGTTCCGCCCGCCGTTCTGCGCCGCGTACCAGCGTAGCTTCGTCACGATCAGCGCATCGTCCGGCTGCTGATCGATCGCGAAGCCGATCGGCAGCCGCGAGTTGCGACCGGGCGGGGCGGGGATATAGCCGAACCCGGCGAGATTGTCCTCCGCGGCGAATTTGGCGGTCGACCCCGCCTGTTCCAGCGCGGCGAACCACGTCTCGGGCATCATCCGCGAGCCCTGCGTGCCCCAGTACCAGCCCTCGCGTTCGGCCGCGCTCAGCGCGTCGGCGGGTGCGGCCGACGTCCGGACCTGGCTGTCGACGACGCATGCGCCGACCGACGCCGCCACCGCACCGATCAGTGTCGCCACCCCCATTCGCATCGTCCGTCTCCCCGCCGCGGTCCGGCTCCCGTGGCCGTGGCCAGCGTGTCACGCGGGTCGTCGCGCCGGAAGCCGGTCGAACGGTCCCCCGCCATTTGGGGGATAGGCGCAGGCACGGGGTCCGTGGCCAACTACGCCGCGCGGGAGCAATACGACCCGCCCGGGGGGAGGATTGGTGGACGGGGTCGGGTCGTTGCTGTTGGGTCTGGTCGGCGGATGGACGGCGTTCATGCCCGCGCAGCGTACGACGACCTGCCTGCGCCCGGTTCTAATCTGGTCGCTCGTTCTCCTCCCGGTCGGGTGGTGGATGACGGCGCTGCTCGCCCCGCGGGCGGGCTGGCGGCCGGCGGCACGGCGCAGTTGCTGCTGCGCGGCGCGTTGAAGGGAAGGGCAAGGGCATGACGATGACCGAGGCGGGGGCGCTCGGGTTCGGGCTGATGGTGGGGTGGTTCCTGTATTTCGTGAATCGCTATCGCACCGGCGAGGCGTCGTTCACCGACATCACCACGATCATCGGCGCGGTAGGTGGCGCGGCGGTGACGCGGCTGTTCGCGACACGCGGCACGCTGTTCGGCGCTTACGGCATTGGGCTGGCGCTCGGCTTCTTCTCCTATCTTTTCATGCTGATCGTGCTGGTTGCGATCTCGAAGAATTTCGACGCCGATTACTTCCTCGACGGCCGCCGCCGCGTGGTCGGCGCGCGCGACGTCATTCCCGACGGCGTGCGTCGCGCGACGATCGCCGCCGACGAGGACACGCTCCCGGCACCACCGCCGCGCGGGCCGACCCACGCCACCTGACCACGTACCATCGAGGGGGATTTGACGACATGACGGGCACGCCGTTCGCGGCATCGCACCGCGTCCGCCTCGCCGATATCGATCATCAGCGGATGCGCTGCACCCTGGGCAATGGAACCGCGCGGAACGGACGATCGCGTTGTTCCCCGGCTCCACCGTGCCCGCGCAGCGCGCCGTCGCCACCGTGAAGGCGACGAACGGCATCGGCGCCAACATGCTGTTGCTGGGGCGCTATCGCTATCAGAAGGGGGGCACAAGGCCGGCTCCCCGAACAGCCACCGCGCCTTTCGCCAGGCGATGTTCTTTCCCGTGTGGCGCACGCGCCACGATCTTGACTTCGATGTGGCGGACGACATCGACCTGGGCCAGACCGCCGAAACGTTCGTGTTCGGCAACCTCCATTGCGCCTTCGCGGACAATGTCGACCGGCCTGGTTTCTCTAGCAACGGCTGTCAGGTGGTCAGCGGCGCACCGCGCTCAGCGCGCCGCGGCAACGCGCCCGAAACCGGGCTGTGGGCGCGCTTCATCGGCAACGCCTATGACGGCGTGCCGGCGCAATCGGCCTTCACCTATCTGCTGTTCACCGGCACCGAGGCCGCGGCGGCGGCGGACGATACAACCGGCACGATGGCGCGCACACTGCGCTTCGGCTCGTCGGGCGATCAGGTGCGCAGGGCGCAAGAGGCGCTGCAGGGCAAGGGCTTCGACTTCCTCGAACCCGATTCCACCTATGGCCGCGACACGTTGCGCGCGGTGATCGCGTTCCAGCGGCGCGAGTTCGGCGCCAGCAGCGCCGACGGCGTGGTCGGCCCCAACACCGCCGGCGCGCTCGGGCTGGACTGGGCGCCGGTCACCGTCGCCGCGGCCGCCGCACCGCGCCCCGTCGCGGACGACGAGGGGTCGGGTGTACCGGCCGACTGGATCGCGGCGGGGGTGGCGATCACGCCGGGGTTCGAGGTCGCGGGCGATCCGTGAAAGGGCCTGTCGGTCGATTGCGACGGCATGGGCGTATCGTGCGGGGCGCTGCAATGGAACATCGGGCAGGGCTCGCTGCAACCGGTGGTCGTCGCGGTCGGCGAGCGCGGGGTGCGCGCGGCGATGCCGCAACGGGGCGCGGTCATGTGGCGCGCCTGCAATGCGCCGGTCGTCGCCGGGCTGAAGATTATCCGCGCGTGGCAGCCGGGTGGCAAACTGCCCGCGCCGACCCGCGCGGAACTGGTCGCGCTGATGGGATCGGACACGATGCGCCGGCAACAGCACGACCGCATCGCGGTGGTCGCGGCGCGCCCGTTAATCGCCGCGACGCGCTGGCGCCCTCGGCCGAGCGCGGCGCGGCGATCAAGCGCGTGTTCCTATGGTTCTTCGATCTGGTGACCCAGAACGGCGGGCTGGAAGGGATCGTGTTCGACGACGTGCGCACCTTCATCCAGCGCAACGGCGAGGCGAAGGCCGACGACGTGGTGTGCGAATTCCTCGCCGGCGTCACTGGCGGCTCCGGCCACGTCAAGGATGCGGCTTGCGCCGCGCAATTGTGGCGCGGGGGTAGGCGGGCGACGGTCGGCTGGAATCGTTGGTGCATAGCTATTTCCGTTCCAATACCGCCGACGCGAAATGGCGCCACGTCGTGCTCAACCGCAAGGGGACGGTGGCGATGGGCAAGGGCTGGGGCAACGGCAGCTCGCACGACTGCAGCCGCTTCGGCATCTGAACCACAAACGCCTCGGCGCGGTTGGGCGCCTGGCCGCTAACTGTAATCCTTTACCCTTCCGCCGAGGCGTGAAGAGGCGTATGTCTGTGCGCAGGGCTTACTTCGGCGCGCGCGGCAACGGCCGTCGCCACCGTAGATCCGCGTTCCCGAGCCGTCGCGCCCCGTAAAGAACGGGTGTTTGGGTGCGTGCGCTCGTCGTCGCTGGTTGATGTGATGCGATCGGGGAGGGGCATGTTTGCAACTTGCGTGGATGATGTCCGGACGACGGTGGCCTGCCGGCTGCTGATCGTCAGCGATATCCTGCTGTACCGAGAGGGCGTGGCGCGCGCGCTGGAGCAGGCGGGCGGTTTTGTCGTCGCGGGAACGCGGGACGGGCGCGTCGCCGCGCTGGCGCCGGGCGCGCTCGCGTCCGGCGAGCCTTATGACGTCGTGCTGCTCGACGTGTCGCGGCCCGACGCGCTGGCGCTCGCTGCGACCCTGCGCGCGCACGCGCCGGGGGTGCCGGTGGTCGGCTTCGGCGTCGGCGGGGGCGAGAGCGAGGCGCTGGCCTGTATCGAGGCAGGGCTGGTCGGCTTCGTCGGGCGCGAGGCAACCATCGAGGAACTGGCCGCCACCGTGCGCCGCGCGGTCGCGGGCGAGGTGCGCTGCTCGCCGCGGCTGGTGGCGCGATTGTGCGAGCGCGTCGCCACGCTCAGCCATGCGCACCCGCCCGCCAATGACGCGCCGCTAACCCAGCGCGAGGGGCAGGTCGCCGAGCTGATCGCGCAGGGGCTGTCGAACAAGGAAATCGCGCTGGCGCTGGGCATCGGCCCCGCGACGGTCAAGAACCACGTCCATAACATCTTGGAAAAGCTGCATGTGGCGCGGCGCGGTGCGATCGGCGTGCGGCTCTAACCGGCGCAACGCACGGGCACTCGGGCACCGTCAAACCAAATGCACCGTCTGGTAATCGGGTGAGGGTGAGGTAGGTCGGGCCATGCCCCGTCCGCGCAAGCCAGCCTCGCCATTTCGCTACTTCAGCTCGTCGCCCAAGGTAATTTGGCTGGTGGTGCTCATGTACGTGCGGTTTCCGCTGAGCCTGCGGAACGTGGAGGACCTGCTGTTCAAGCGCGGTATCGGCATCTGCCACATACCGATGGCGAAATGAGCGCCACTTGTGACCATAACGGTATCCACGACCACTTCTCTTGAACGCTATCTGCCGGCGGCATCATAAGCGAAGCAAATGAATGCAAAACTAAGTTATGGTGAGCCCATGTTATTAAGCGTGGAAGAGGTTGTTCAGTATATATTAACACTCGCGCGACGCCCTGCATCAATCGGTAAGGTATGGTGAGGAAGTTCGGTCAGACCTGACCTCATATGTTATGAGCGTGCAAGATAAGCGTAATTCTAGCACGCTTCACCTTTAGGGGTATCATTTTTAGTAGCGAGTTTCCCCCCGATCTGCTTTTTCGCGGGTATGCAGGGTCGATAGTCAACCCGATCGCGGCGCATAGATTTCGTCGAAAGCGTTTAAACTCAAGTGACTGTATATTGATCAATTAAGACTATGTGACATTTGCGAGCATAAAGCACCGCAGCCCAATGTTACTTCTTTTTCCTTTTTTCATCTTAGGTACCTTAAGCCTAGAAAGGGCTGTCTATGCTTGAAATGTCGACTATAGGGAGCAAATATCATCGTCCGGTTCGCAAGTCAGCCAAGGGTGGGTTCGCGTATAGCAACGGCGGCAAGCATTTTGTTGAGGTTGTAAGTGCTTGTAACAACGGCTCTGCTATCACTATTAATGTGGTAGACAGTGACATTGCTCGCGAAGCCGCTTGTTTGCTTATAAACAGGTGCTACATCCCGCGGGGGTATGGCGGAGACCATGCGGTTCCCTCAGGTAAGTCTAGCCTGACGTTTACAGCTTCTGCTGGACAAGCCGTCTTTGCTACTCTGACGTTAGGGATAGATACAGGTATCGGACTTGCAGCCGACGACTGTTTTAGAGATCAAATAGATAAATTTAGGTCTAAGACGCGAGCTAAGCTTTGTGAGCTAACGAAACTTGCGGTTGATACGGCGGCTCCACCAAAGGAGCTACTTGCTGCTATATTTCACTTTGCGTTCATATATGGGGGCCACCATCATACGTGTACAGACTTGTTCATAGAGGTAAACCCACGACATCGGCGGTTCTACGAGACAATGCTTGGGTTCGCTCCTATCGGCGACGTTCGGATTAATGCTAGAGTGGCAGCTCCTGCTCAACTAATGCACTTAGACATCTCTAACGTCCGAGTGCAGTTAGACGATGAGAATAGGGGGTATGGATCAGCGCGAAATCGATCACTTTACCCATTCTTTTTCTCCCCAGACGATGAGTCGACAATCGCCGCACACGTGCGTAACGATGGTTAAGGACACGAGGGAGGTGTACAAGAGTCCTTGTTGCGTTCTACCAGTCTACTAATTGGATTCGAATAAGAGTTCTCCGCCCCGTCGAGCCTGCAGGCGAGAAGCATCAGGCGGACGCGCAGATCGCCAACGTCCGTCGCTTGACGGGGGTTTTCGAGCAAGCGTTTCTATTTACTACGGAGAGATGGGGTGCGCAGGGTTGGGCGCCAGCGAACTGTGCCTGGTAAAGCAGCTTAGAGCGTCGAACCGTAACCTAAAAAGGCGGTTACCGACCCGAGGCTTGACAAGCGCATCCTCTATGACGTGCTGTTAGAATCTCTGACGCCCGGACGGCGACGCGAAATGCTTCGGCGGGGTCACGGATCCCGCGGCATGAGCGAGCGGCGTATCGCTAATTGTTGTTAGCGAAAACCAAGCGTGATGGTGTGATGTGCGCGAGCCCGGGCGTCGAGATGATCGTGATTTTTTCAAACACCTCGATCGACACGACAAAGGCGCAGTCTTCCCGGCCGCCTAACTCCAGGATCTCGCAATATGCAGTCATTTCTCCGAGCGCCGGGACAGTGTGAAACGCAATGGCCACCGCCGCTTGTGCGGTCGCAATCCGGGCTTCGAACATGGTCGGATGATTAGCCTCGAACGAGGATCGTACCGCCGCACCGACTATCGAGATACAATAGTAGGGCACGCCTGTTAAAACCGATCGCGCGTCGGCCCGGTAATTGAGTACCGGCGATGAGGAAAGCTGCTCCTCCCCAGCATAGCGCCATAGGCAGCGGCGAATGCCCGATGCGCAATGCGTGCCGAGCGCGAGGGAGATGTCTGCGCATTATGCAGGGAAATCTGCTCGCGCCTGAGGATGTAATTCATGTCCATGCGAATGCCTCCTGAGCGGAGTGCTCGATCGTTGGGCGCATGTCGCTCCGGTCATGCGTGCTCAATCGATATGGGAGTGGCGCCGGCACTTACACCTCGAACGCAAAAAATTAAAGCGTGCAGCCGCTCGACAGGTAAATGAGGAGGCGCATCCTGCTGAAGATGAAAAGGGTCGCGTCCCGGCAAGTGGTGTAGCTGAGGGGTGGCCATCGGAGATCGTCGGATAGGTTCGGGTTGCGAAATCCAACCAACGGAGACCCCGATGGCCGACGATACGATGGGCGTTCAGGCGCTGCTGGAAAAGAGCGCGGATGCTGATTTCCTGCGTGAGATGATCGGCTTTGCCGCGCAGCGGCTGATGGACCTGGAGGTCGGTGGCCTGACCGGTGCCGGATATGGCGAGAAGAGCAGCGATCGGCTCGCCCAGCGCAACGGCTACCGCGAGCGCGACCGGGAAACCCGTGCCGGCACCGTCGAGCTGCGCATCCCCCGCTTGCGGAAGGGCAGCTACTACCCAGCCCTCCTCGAACCCCGGCGCGTTGCCGAGAAGGCGCTGACCGCCGTCGTGCAGGAGGCATATATCCAGGGCATCTCGACCCAAGAAAAAGGTTCGCTTCTCGATCTAGTCGCGATGGGCGTTGCATAGAAAGGGTCTTCTACGACGCTGAGGAGCTCGAGCAGCGCCTGTGCGTGAAAACGGATGCCGCAACCGGCCTCGCCGCGGATACTTGTCGGCGTACAGATCATTCGGGCTTGCCGCCATGATTGCCCTTCAGGAGTCGTTGGCGGCATGATCGGCGTCCATAATCCCGCCGGGGCATTTACCACCGGAACTGTTAAAAATCATCGTTGACAGCGGTCGTCCGTAGGCAGAGAGCTTACTTGGGATAGCGCGTTGACCGTACAATCTCGTTAGCCCCCTTCGACCATGGCGTTCTCGCTATCAAATCCGCAGATAGCGGTCGCGAATTTATTGGCCGATCGTCCAGTACTGGAGATCGTCATGAATATTCTAAAACTGTCAACCATCGCTTTGGTGGTTATATTTCCTGCTTCGTCGTCGGGCCAGTCGGAGGTGCGGGATGTCACGGTTAAAGCCGCGCTGCTCAGCCCGGCGCGCTGGGCCGTCGAGGTGAACCGCAAACTCGAACGGGTTTTGATCTATCCTTACCTGTTCTCCAACGAACTCCCTCGAACGGGGATGGTATCGGTTCGTTTTCACGCCGATGATATGAACCGGCCATCGATGATGGCGATCTCGCGAACGTCCGGTATTCGAGCGTTTGACAAGGCGGCCATGATGGCCGTTAGCCGTATCGGCGCGATGCCGTTGCTGCCCGCAACGTTTCGCCAGAATCAGGCTTTCGTAGCCAATATCATCTACGCGGCGAGCGAGGGTGATTACGATCAACAGGTAGCCGTTCTTCGCAAGGAGGCAAAGACCTTAGCCGAGGGGCCGGCACCGGATCCGAACACGACGGCTTTCGTCATCACGTCACATGTGGGCGTCGCCTCATAAAGGCAACGGTGTGTGCAGCGTCGCTCTTCTCACGCTTCTGCGGACGGGAGGGGGCGATTTCTGGAGAGCGTCCTTCCATAACGCATCGCGCAACGTGCACGAGTGACTGCGTCTGGCTCGAATGCCTGCACGGCATATCATGTTGCGCGGACGAGATCATCCCGCGCTGCGCCCAAGCGTTCACTTAAACGGCAACCTGGTACTCGACCTCCTTCGTAGCCGGAGGAGTCAGGGAGTATTCTCCTGACCAGCTTCAAGCATTACCTTTAAGCAGCCTGCCGTCACTCTGCGAACTCGCGAGAGGCCTGGTGTTGTAAGCACGTGACCCAATTGGTCTATGCAATGAAAAAATTAATCGAGGGAGGAAAGCATGCGCTGCATATCGTTAGTGGCTGGCTTAATCGCGGCATCCTTTATAGGTCTTCCCGCGCATGCCGCCGTCGTGACTTCGACGTACGACTACGTCGCGTTATTTTCTACGGGGCCATTTGGCGTCGTCGTCGGAAGCGTCACTGCATCATTTGACCCAGCCGTTAGGGGCGTCGTTGCAGTGGAAGCGGCCAATACATCTCTCCCCGGAAATTACCCGACTACGGGCTTGCTGTACTCTCCGAATTATATCGCATTCGGCAACTGCAACGCAGTCGGATGCTCATCCTCATCCAATAACAATCACTATTACATCAACTTCATCGTAGGCGATCGCGGCGACGTGCTTACGCCAATAAATTTCTCATATGCAACTCTGCTATCGGACGTATACTCCAGTGATCAGCTTTCGATCGTGCGCCGTCCATCGGCAGGGCCATCGGTTCCAGAGCCAGCCTCATGGGCGCTGATGCTTGTAGGTTTCAGCGTTATAGGCTTGTCTTTGCGTTACAAGGCTACGCAGGCGGCATAATGGCGATGGTCAGCGCTCGGCGCTGAGCTGTCCCGGGTCATCATCTTTAACCGTCAAAAGGGCATTTATTGACGTTTCATTGGAGTTGCGCTTGTTTCGTAGTTTAATACTTGAACTGGAGCGGTGTCCGAGACGGCCTGTCACAAGGCTTCAAGCTTAGTGACGCGTCAGTCAATTATGTACAATTCCTATCATTATGGCAAAAAACTATCATAGGTTTGTTCTTTGTCGTGTTCCATCGTGTCATACAAATACGAGCATAGTTTTTCTTGAGCTTGCTCAACGAGGAAAATCATCATGAAGAACTTCGTAATGTCGGCGCTAGCTGCTGCCGCGCTTTTAGGTGCGTCATCAGCTGGTGCAACGACCTTCCCGGTCGGGTCACCAAATTTCACTGCAACGGCCGGACCTAATGGATCGTTCGCTGGGTCGTTTCGAAACGTTGGGATTGTTGCAGGATTATTTACAGACTACTTCACCTTTACGCTTCCGTTAAATGGACAGGGCAGCGGAACGGTAACAACCAGCGTCAACATGGATGATTTGTTCACAGCGAATGATCTCGATTTTACGTCGGTTTTGGTCAACGGCATCGCTGCAAATTTAACCGTGACCAGCGGTGGTGCATTTGAGGTTGCATTTGCGCAAGGTATCCCGATCACCGCAAACAAGCTGAACACAATCGAGGTGAACGGAGTCTCGCGTGGAAATGGGGCATATGGTGGGCAAGCTACCTTTAGCCCGACTGCTGCAGTACCAGAGACAGCAACATGGGCGCTAATGATTGTGGGCTTCGGAGTAATGGGCTATTCGCTACGTCGTCGCCAAACAGGAAGTCGCATTCGGCAGGCGATCTAGAACTAAGAGGTCAGCGTCGAGGCGCTGACCTCCTCCCGGCTTTTGGAAAGCTTGAGAAATGGCTGATCACTTCTGGCTGAGTGATAAGCAATGGTTGGCAATAGGGCCGCACGTTCCGCAGGTTTGCGCAGGAATGCAGCGTTCCAACGACCGCCGCGTGATATCAGGCATCGTGCATAAATTGCGCGAAGGTTGCAGCTGGTACGCGCTGCCGATTGTTTATGGTCCATACACGACAGTGTACAATCGGTACAAACGCTGGAGCAGGCGAGGTGCGTTGCAAGTGATCATCACAGCTCTAGTTGAAAGTGACGGTCCGCCCGCGAGGGGTCTTTCGACTACCGGTATGTTGGATGCTGAGTGAAGCGCGGCTTATTTCACGGGTAAATGTCTGAACTCGCGAAAGGCAGCGCTGGCTGTATCAGCTTGCCAGGAACGGTCAGATCGAGCCGAGATCGATCAGGCAGGATGCGGTTTCAATGAGTGTGGCAATCTGAAGGCTTAGAAATTACCTTGGTTCGACCGGCGTGATGAGTAGATCTGCCTTTCGGGCCCTCCTTCCTTGCGAACCGCCGATGTATTCTGGAGCCTCGCTTGACCGAGCCACCGGTGGAAGTGACGATCACGGCGGAGGACGATGTCGCTGATCGTCTTGATGACCTTACGAAGCGTCTTACGGTTGCTAGGCTTCGCGACGGGCCGGTTCTTCAGGTGATCGGGATGATCTCCGGAAGCGTCTCTTCGGACAGGTTGCCGGAGCTGCGCGCGCATGAGGGAGTAAAGGCGGTAGAGGTCTCCGGCGAATTCGCTCTGACCCCGCCGCAGTCCGTTGTCCAATGATGCCGTTCTGGTGTCGAACGCTGGATCGGCCTTCGAGCCAAACACGAGGGACCGCGCCGAACTTTAGACTGGCGCGCCCGCCGTCCGCTGCCGCTAAACGCCATAGCCTCAGGCCTAATCGGCAGCGTTTGCACTTCTCGGAAAGGAGCAGTCATGCAGCATCAAAACGCGCCGCTAACCCGCGAGCAACTCTTCGATCTCAGTATCGAGGCGGGCACGAGAGACCTTGAACCGTTCACGACGGCCTCTGTCGGCCGTCAGCGGATCATGGAGCTTGCCGATGGAAGCGTGCAGCTCGGTCGCGTCGGAGAGAAGTGCGAGGCGGGCGAGGTTTTCACCCGCACGCTTCCCGAGCGGAGGCGGGCAGCCGTCGCACGACTTCAGGATGGCCGACGCGAACGCGCCGTTCGGTTGGAGGCAGGCGAGAGCTTCCGCCCCGCGGGTCTCGTTCTCGGTTCAAGGCCAACGCTCGTCACTTCACTCGGCAGGCCGCGATTTGGCCTTTCAAGCCGCGGTACCCGCACGATTATGTCGGAGAGCCCGCACAGTACGATTATCGACGGGGAGTCTCGCTCCCTCGTCTACCCGGACACATTCCCGTACACGGCGGTCTGTAAGCTGTTCTGCAGATGGCAACAGGCGCCGGGCGGCCCATGGCTGAACGAGAGTGAAGCCACAGGATACATGATTGGCCGGAACACGATGATGACGAGCGGCCATGTGGGTCCGCGAACCGGTGGCGCCGGTTGGATGATTGAGGTCATACCGGCCTGCTGGAACGGTCAGTCCCTGTTTGGCCCAGGTGCTGTCAGCTACGTGCAATCCTATCACTCATGGAACTCCGACTCGGGCAGCGACATAAAGATCTGCAAGCTGTTCGATCCGCTTGGCGATAGGACCGGATTTTTTGGCTACCGCGGCTACAACTCCGGTTGGGAGGATGGAGAGTATTGGACAATGGCCGGGTTCCCCTACGATGTCAGCCTCACTCACATGTCGCATGAGGTCGGCATCGCCGTTCGCGACGACGACGATGGCGACGACATAAAGGTTGACGGAACTGCCTACGACACGACCCAGGTGGAGAGCGATGCCGACGAGGCATCAGGGGTGTCCGGAGCTCCCCTATGGGGATGGTGGGGCGACCAAGTCCAAGCGATCGGCGTGCACCACGGCGTCGAACGCGACGGCACAATCTTTGGCACGGAAACGTTGTCGTGCGCATCGGGCGGAGCCGGCTTCACGCAAGCAGCGGCCTGGGGCCGTCGTTTATGGGGTTGAGGCGCGCCTTGGAGAAGGCTGATCGCGTGTTGGTACAGAGAGCGTTCCACAACGAGTACGAGCGCGCGCGGGCGACCCGGAGGTCTGTGCGCAGAAAGCTTGGATGAGCCCCGCAGGCGGCCGCCGCGTTCCGGCTGATGGCTGAAGGTTATCTTGTGAGGAGCGCTTAGCGAGAAGACGCCTACGGGGGAGCAAACGAACTTGGCCCGCAAGGTACCCACGTAGTGCGGCAAACGCTTCTGCAGCCTCGATTCCGTTGTTGTATGCGAGAGGAAGCCATCGCTGTTCATCGACTATGAAGATATACCACGAACCGCTTTGATCGTGCTCAGGCCGCGGCAGCACCACACACCTGCGAATGACCTTCATGTGGTTCCTTAGAACCCTGAAGCCGACGGTATCACAACACGTCGGCTCCGCTCCAGCGTCATTCTATCTCGCGGAAACAAAGCCCTTTTCGGTCAACGTCATCGCATCAAGATCAGGCTCAGAGGCTCGTGCGCCCCGACAAACGGAGGCGGCGACCCTTGACTACCATGGCGGGATTGGTGCGGTAACGTTCCAGCAGTCCGTCGATTAAAGCTGCCTGTACTAGCAGCGCTTCTGCATATTCCCGCTTCGACGCATCGTCGGCTCGACCGAACTCGGGATTGGCAGCGATCACAAGCACGGCCTGAGCGCGCACGGCTTCCGCGGTCGTACGGTTGCGCATGGAAGGATCCCCGTGCGCGACACCCACGAACTCATCCACTAAACCGAGTAAGCGTCGGCGAGGTCTTGGCAAACCAATGTACCGGTGCGACCCAAAGCCGAGTTTGGTGGGCGTTTTCAAGGAACTAAGCTCTAGTGGCCCCGCTGTTAGTGTCGCGAGCTTCCTTGATATTTTCCGAGATGAGTTGCCGTTTGCCTGCTGAGAAGCAGCCTAACGGGGTAGAAGCTCACCCTCATTCGGCGATGTGCAGTTGCTTTGACAGCAGCCTTCGCGATGTTCTGCATGAAGTTCTACGAGCTCGCGAAGCGCCGTATGGCTCAGCGAGCGCGCTTGCTTGCCTTAGGGGAAAGGATCCGCCGAGGCTGCCGAAGGGGAAACGACAGCGTCGGCGGAAAGGTAGAGGCCCGTTTGACGGGATCGCGAAATCAGCCGCCGAACCTCAGTAATCAAGCGGCTCAGACGGCTTGGGGTTCCCTGATGATGGGGCTACATCCGTGATTCGAGTGAGGCGGGCGCAGGTGCTCCGGCTCTTGTCGGCCTTCTAGGCACTGACGAACGCCCGAAGGGGTCCTGTCAAACCAATGTACCGGCGATCGCCAGAGCCGAGTTTGGCTGGCGTTTTCGAGAAACTAAGCTACCGTGGCTCCGCTGTCAGTGTCACGAGCTTGCCTTGGTATTTTACGAGATGGGTTGTCGTTTGCCTGCTGAGAAGCAGTCAAGCGGGGTAGAAGATCACCCTCATTCGGCGATGTTCAGTTGCTTTGACAGCACCCCAGCGGCGCTGGGTTCCTGCGGCCGCGACAATAAAGCGCGCCATAATAGGCGTTTACAAAGCGCGCGATCGGCGTACGGTCATGAACGTCGTTGGCCGACTCGTGAGCGCTAGCGGTTGAGAGATGCTTATATGCTCCCGCTCGTCTCAGCTGCGGGGTGTATATGCCGTACTTTCGGCTATATCGTATCGGACGTGACGGTCGTATTCTCGACGCGATTACTATTGAGGCGCAGGATGAGACCGTCGCCGTTTCCGCGGCAATCGCGTATGATCATGCTCCTTGGGTAGAGATTTGGAGCGGTCACCGTTTGGTTGCCCGCGTCGATCCTGAGGCCAAGACTGCAATCATAATCTAGAACCACGTCGCACCTTGTGCGTCCAAGCATCGCCGGATGCGGCGCTGATGGAAGGACCCCGTCGCAGGCCATTGCCAAAGGGAAGGGCACCGTCAACCAAATGCACCTGCTGGTAATCGGGTGAGGGTGGGGTAGGGCGGGAGCATGCCCCGCCCGCGCAAGCCAGCCAGCCGGCTCTGTCAAACCAATCGCACTCGCTAGTAATCGGCTGATGGTGGGGTAGGGCGGGCCATGCCCCGTCCGCGCAAGCCAGCCTCGCCATTCCGCTACTTCAACTCGTCGCCTGCGGTGATCCGGATGGTGGTGCTGATGTATGTGCGGTTTCCGCTTAGCCTGCGGAACGTGGAAGACCTGCTGTTCGAGCGCGGGATCGACATTTGCCACGAAACAGTGCGGTTGTGGTGGAACAGGTTTGGTCCGCTCTTTGCGGGCGACATCCGTCGCGCATGCATGAGCCGGATGCGCGGCTTCCGACATTGGCGCTGGCACCTGGATGGATGTACGTGAAGCTGAACCGCGAGATGGTCTACCTCTGGCGCGCCGTCGATCACGAGGGTGAGGTGCTGGAAAGCTACGTCACCAGGACCCGTGACAAGGCATCCGCGCTTGCCTTCATGAAGAAGGCGCTCAAACGCCACGGCTCACCGGTGGCGATCACCACCGATGGTCTGCGCAGCTATCGTGCTGCGATGAACGAACTGGGCAATGCCGAAAAGCAGGAGGTCGGTCGCTGGGCGAACAACCGGGTGGAGAATAGTCACCTGCCGTTCCGACGACGGGAGCGGGCGATGCAACGCTTCCGGCAGATGAAGACGCTGCAGAAGTTCGCATCCGTCCACGCCAACATCCACAACCACTTCAGTCTGGAGCGCCACCTCATCGATCGACAAACCTACCGGGAGCGACGCTCCGCCGCACTGGCGGAGTGGCAGGCGCTTGTCAGCTAAACGTCGCCGTCATAGATCGAAACACATCATGTGGAAAGCGGTTCGCATTAGACTGACAGCACCGGCTAGAGGCCAAACCTGTTTAGCGGGTCCGAACGCAAGAAGGAGGATAACGCCTGTCGGCATTACCCTCCTCCGTTCGCCGGGACGGCAGCGTTGCTGCAATCCTGATTAGATTGCCTGGCTGAAGCGCACCACGGTCTTGCGACGCCGCATTGCAAAGCCAACCACGCCGAAGCCCATGACCATCATCGCCCAAGTCGCCGCTTCGGGTACTGCCGCGGTAACGGGGGTGAAGGTCGCCTGTCCGCCATAAGCACCATTGCCGCGCGACAGGCCATTTACGACCAAGCGATTCAACTGCCCACTCACGATCGGCACATTGTTGACGAATGCGACTTCGAAAGCACCGCCCTCGGTGCGCGTGATATTGGCGGCGAAGCCATTAATCAGGACCGAGGTGAAGTCGAGGTCACTTACCGAGAACAGGTCAGTGACGCTGGTGGTCACCGTGCCGCTGCCCAAGCCATTGCTCGGCAGCGTGAAGGTGAACGTGTCGGAAAACACACCAGCGGCAATACCCTGATTCTTGAACGCGCCCGCGAAGGTGCCTCCCGCACCCGGCGTCGCCGTGAAGTTGGGCGTGCCAACCGGGAAGGTGGCTGCTTCCGCGGTGGAACCGAGCGCCGCCGCGGCGGCGATGCTCATAGCTGCGAGAAATTTCATACGACGCTCTTCCTTAGAAAGGCACACCCATAAAAGTGCGACTGCCAGGGCCTATCACGGCCTCCCTCATAAATGAACAACAAATTAACGGCCCTTGCCGAGTCAACTGTCTGTGATTGGGACGATAAATATCCGGTCCGGGCGATCGGTTTGCGTGCCGCGGGCATCGTATATCCGAGAAAATGCACGCCTCACCTCTTGGCAGGCGTTGCCGACTAGGAGCTGTTAACCAAATCTGCTTAGAAAAGTTCCGAAGAGAAAGCGTGATCGCAATCACCACCTTCCGAAATAGAAACCGTGGCTCGCAACAGATTCCTTTCGTACACCGTCTTATTCGAATAGCAAAAGCTTTGAGCGTGAGCGCTGCGCGCGCCGTCGCACATTCTTGCTCTTCGATGCGCTAGACTATAGATCGCCGCTTTTACCTCGATCTGTAATCATACCATCGATTTCTTTGTGGTCCTGCATAAACTACATCGCTCATTAGCTTTTTGGGGTGGCATATGTCTCGTATCTTCCTTTGCGAAAGAAGGCCTACTAACAGCTCACCCTTTGAAATGCCTGATGTTTCTTTTGCTAAACTCAGTCAATCTTTTGTGTATGAGACTATGATTGCTGGCCGTGACCAGCAGGAGCACTCCCTCACGATTGAGGTCGCGTGCGGGGAAGCAGAGTGGGCCGCAGCGCGGTCGCTGCTAAACAAGCGATACGCTTGGCGTGGGTACGGTGATGCGCACAACATCCCTTTGACGCCGACGCATTCGACCTTCACAGCTTCCATAGATGGCGCGCTAGTAGGCACACTAACGCTTGGTGTGGACTCGCCAGCGGGCTTGGAGATCGACGAGACTTTCCGTAATGAGCTCAACACATATCGGCGCGTACCCGGTGCCAAATTGTGCGAGCTCACAAAGTTCGCGTTTGAAACGAATGTGCAATCTAAAGCGATCTTGGCCGCCTTCTTCCACTTTATATTCATATACGGCGAATGCCGCTACAACTGCACTAATTTGTTCATCGAGGTGCACCCGCGCCACCGTCGCTTCTACGAGGCGATGCTTGGCTTTAATCGGGTTGGCGGGCTTAAAGAAAACGCCGACGTCAAGGCGCCCTCCCAGCTTATGCAGCTAGAAGTCGCCCAAATCCGTGCGCACCTCGAAGACTCTTCTTTCTCTGCCGACGGCATTGGGGAGCGATCCCTCTACCCCTTCTTCCTTTCAAACGGTGTCGAAAACGACATTCGTCAACGGATGGAGCTCGGCGGCCCCAAGGCGGCGATAGTTGCTCATTGCGTCGTGCCGGTAACGGAACAGTCTGAGCCAAGCTCGCTCGCCGCTTGAGCATCGGCCGTCAGCTCTTCCAACTAAAAAGACGCGCGGCGCAAGAGCTTCTCAGCTTGTACAGCGAACACGTCTACCAAACCGCAAAGCGCAATGCGGAGCACTAGCAACTTTACCAATTCGCATTCATAGCAAGCTGTTATCAGGTCGGCGGCGTTATTATAGCCAACCTTAACGCGTTGCCCGCGCCGCTGGTCTAACCTCCCACTGGGGGCGCCGCATCACCAATTATTAGCGCCGATACCACAGGACTTGTTGTCAAATGATGTGCAACTGACCACGTCGCGCGCCGCCAGAAGTCGTCCGGCGCCAGTACTTAGGGTCAGGACTCATTGGTCATAGCCAGAAGATGACTGTGGCCGCGAGGGCGACGGCGGAGAGGAAGACCGTTGGGCATCGGTCGTAGCGTGTGGCGACGCGGCGCCAATCTTTCAGGCGGCCGAACATGATCTCGATGCGGCTGCGGCGCCGGTAGCGCCGCTTGTCGTACCTGACCGGCTCGTTGCGCGATCTACGGCCCGGGATGCAGGGCTGGATGCCCTTGGCTTCCAGGGCGTCCCTGAACCAATCCGCATCATAACCGCGATCACCAAGCAGCCATTGCGCCTTTGGCAGATCGTCGAGCAGAGCTGCCGCGCCGGTGTAGTCGCTGACCTGCCCGGCGGTCATGAAGAAGCTCAAGGGCCGCCCATCCGCATCGCTGACGGCATGCAACTTGGTGTTCATACCGCCTTTCGTGCGGCCGATCAGGCGGCCGAGATCCCCTTTTTAACCCGCAGGCTCGATGCCGTGCGGTGTGCCTTCAGGTAAGTCGCGTCGATCATGACTGTTTTCGGCACGGCCTCCGCTGACGCCAGACCCTCCATCATGCGCAGGAAAACGCCCCGTTCACCCCAGCGCTTCCACCGGTTGTACAGCGTCTTGTGCGGACCATACGCGCTCGGTGCATCACACCAGCGCAGTCCGTTGCGATTGACGAAGACGATGCCACTCAGCACCCGTCGGTCATCGACCCGCGGCTTGCCATGGCTCTTGGGGAAGTACGGCTGCAGGCGCGCCATCTGCTCATCCGTCAACCAGTACAGGTCGCTCATCCACGCTCTCCTCACGGGGCCTGAATCAGATCGCGGCGCTCACATCAATGGGTCCTGACCGTAAGTATGCGTATCACGCCCGACACACTGAGGTTTACGATGCGGTACAGCTCTCAATCCTCTAGGCAGCCACAATTCCATTGCTTCTAGTGGAAACCGCAATTTAACGAGGCTTGCGGCCAAGTCCGTTCTTTTTAGCAAGGTCGCGGCGACTCTCGCGATATGAAGGCGCCACCATCGGATAGTCAGCCTTAAGGCCATAACGCCGGCGATACTCGTCTGGTGTGAGGCCATGCCCTCCGAGATGCCGACGCAGAGTCCGGTAAGGTTTCCCGTCGATCAAAGAAATGATGTGGTCCTGTGAACCAAGTGACTTGCGCACCGACACTGCTGGGACAAACTGCTTCAACTCAATCTTAACGTGGCGATGTTGCTCATTTGCGATGGTTAAGGCTATAATGGCATCGTGCATGGAGCGCAGGAAAGCAGGCACTTCCTCGCTTTTTACGCGCGCGTTAGGGTTGCTTAACCATGCAACTGTCAACTCAGTGGCTAGCTGAACGGCGTTCGGAGCATCAGCCATCATATATCCTTGCGTATTCATCGGGACGTGGGCGGATCGGTCCTTTGGAGGCTTGATGATTGCGTTGCAAGGCATACCGCTGTCGACACATGAGCTAGGCTTCCGGTGATTTCGAGGCAACGCAGGCCGCCCTGGCGGTCGATGTGATGTCGACACCTTGTCGATCTCCGCGCCGGCGATCGTCCGTCGGGGCTGCAGCTCTACGAGATGCCGTTCCGGAGCAACATCTCGCTCAGGATCCTGGCAGCTAAAGGGGTGCTTGCTGCGGAAGCGCCATGTGACTGTCGGAGCAAGGCGCGCGCATGATCACTGTGGTTGCTCGCCGCCGATCACGCCGAAGAACTCTCCTCGTAGCGGACGAGCTGGTCGGATGCGTGAGCCTTGCCATTGCAAAAAGCCGTACCGAGCTTTCTTGAGCTAGCTGCTCGGAATTGGTCACATGCCGTGCGGACATAATAACCCGCCAGGTCCAAACGCGATTGCCAAAAAAGATCGGAGCAGCAACGCCACTGGGCATTTATGCCGCCGTGCCTGGCAGTAACAGTTCCATCTCGGCGACAACGCAGCAAAAAGCCGCCAGCTTTTAAACCGGCGGCTTTCGCTCCACCTAATCCAAGGGATTAGATCAGGTGTCGGACGTCACAGAAGGGTTAATACGCGCACTGCCACGAAATTCAATAAAAAAAGACACTTGAAAAAGAATCTTTTTCTATTTCCGCGCCCCGACCCGCAAAACTGCGTCCTCGCCAGGCGGGCGCATCCATGTGGAATGCGGCGGGACCCGACTGCGCTCGTATAGGTCGTCGGCCTCGCTGAAACCGTTATTAGGTGTTTGATCCCACGGTTTGATGGTGCGATCCTTTCGTTAGAATGGAAGGAAGCGGCTCTGTCAAAGCTAATGCACCTGCGCCGCTCGCCGGGGTAGGGGAAGCGCATGCCCCGCCCGGGCTCCGTCAATCCAAATGCACCTGCTGGTAAATGGGTGATGGTGGGGTAGGGCACAGGCATGCCCCGTCCGCGTAAGCCAGCCTCACCGTTCCGCTACTTCAACTCGTCACCTGAGGTGATCCGGCTGGTGGTGCTGATGTACGTGCGCTTTCCGCTAGTCTGCGAAACGTCGAGGATCTGCTGTTCGAGCGCGGGATCGACGTTTGCCACGAGACGGTGCGGTTGTGGTGGAACAGGTTTGGTCCGCTCTTTGCGGGCGACATCCGTCGCGCATGCATGAGCCGGATGCGCGGCTTCCGACATTGGCGCTGGCACCTGAATGGATGTACGTGAAGCTGAACGGCGAGATGGTCTACCTCTGGCGCGCCGTCGATCACGAGGGTGAGGTGCTGGAAAGCTACGTCACCAGAACCCGAGACAAGGCGGCCGCGCTTGCGTTCATGAAGAAGGCGCTGAAGCGGCACGGCTCACCGGAGGCGATCACCACCGATGGTCTGCGCAGCTATCGTGCTGCGATGAACGAACTGGGCAATGCCGAAAAGCAGGAGGTCGGTCGCTGGGCGAACAACCGGGTGGAGAATAGTCACCTGCCGTTCCGACGACGGGAGCGGGCGATGCAACGCTTCCGGCAGATGAAGACGCTGCAGAAGTTCGCATCCGTCCACGCCAACGTCCACAACGGCTCCGTCAAACCAAATGCACCTGCTGGTAATCGGGCGACGGTGGGGTAGGGCAGCGCATGCCTCGACCGCGCAAGCCAGCCTCGCCGTTCCGCTACTTCAACTCGTCGCCCGAGGTGATCCGGCTGGTGGTGCTCATGTACGTGCGCTTTCCGCTAAGCCTGCGCAACGTCGAGGACCTGCTGTTCGAGCGCGGTATCGACATCTGCCACGAGACGGTGCGGTTGTGGTGGAACAGGTTCGGCCCGTTGTTCGCCGGCGACATCCGCCGCCAGCGGGTGAGCCGGATGCGCGGGTTCCGACATTGGCGCTGGCACCTGGACGAGATGTACGTGAAGGTGAACGGCGAGATGGTCTACCTGTGGCGAGCGGTGGATCACGAGGGCGAGGTGCTAGAAAGCTACGTCACGCGCACCCGCGACAAGGAGGCAGCGCTCGCCTTTATGAAGAAGGCGCTGAGGCGCCATGGCTCGCCCCATGCGATTACCACCGACGGTTTGCGCAGCTATCGCGCGGCGATGAACGACCTTGGCAACGCCGAAAAGCAGGAGACCGGACGCTGGGCGAACAATCGGGCCGAGAACAGTCATCTTCCGTTCCGACGACGAGAGCGGGCGATGCAGCGCTTCCGGCAGATGAAGACGCTGCAGAAGTTCGCCTCTGTTCACGCCAACGTCCACAACCACTTCAGCCTGGAGCGCCACCTCATCGATCGACAGACCTATCGGGAACGACGCTCCGCCGCACTGGCGGAGTGGCAGGCGCTCGTTAGCTGAACATCACCGTCAAAGCCCGACGTGCATCGTGTAGAGAGCGGTTCGCGTTAGACTGACAGCACCAGTGGTAGTCACGGGCGGCACGGCTTTCCAAGCTGTGACGGAACAATTTCTTCCGACGCTGGAGGCGAGCGGGATCCCGCGCGGCGAATCCATCATCCTTGCCAAGGACTGGTATTCACTGATCGCACTCGCCAGGCTCTTGCGGGACTTCGGCACCCCGATCGTCGGCCCAGGTGCGCGCCCTTACAAGCGGTCGCGACTTTTCGCCCAGCTTGCCGAGCAACTTTGTGGCGCCATCGTGGAGCCGTCGCCCGACACGACGCGGCAGCTCGAACGCGCGCTCTTCCACACGGTTCAGGACGCAAGTGGCGAGACTCGCCTCGAACTGTTCGGGTTCGAGGGTCGGCGAGTGCTGGTCAGGCTGCAGCGTGAAGCCGTTAGGCTCGCCCAAGCCGGCCATGGTGCATTGGGCTGGCTGGACGCCATGTCGCAGGCCACGGGTGATATCCTGCGACAGGCGGGATACGTCGACTCACAGCAGTCTGGTCTGTTCTATGCCTCCGTGCAGGAGATGAAGGCCGACATGGTCCGGCAGAAGGTGGACGTCGCCAACCTTTCCATCGAGCATCTCGGACTCTTCGCTAGCCCCACCAAGGCACTTCGCCTTTCCACGATACACGCCGCCAAGGGACGCGAATATGCCGCGGTGTGCATCATCGGAATGCGTACGGGATCGTTCCCGCACTACAACACCACCGACCTCGCGGCGGAAAAGCGGCAGTTCTACGTCGCGATTACGCGGGCCGAAAAGTTCCTTATGTATGTCGCCGAGCGCGATCGCTGGAATAATCCACCAGGCCCGTTTCTCGGTCCGACTGGCATCAACGTCCTGAACTGACGGGGATCATCGTGGTGACTGGCATGGCATGAACGAACGTTTGCTTCTCGGAGCGGCTTTAGCGGCCGCAGCCGAGAATGACCGCGATGGGGCTTCTCAGTGTCATAACCGGTCGGTTGTGACCCCAGCCCGAAGCGGCAGCAGACAGCTGCTGCAATCATCAGGGCGCGACTAGAAGCTACAGGTCGAGCTCGGCGGCCTGCTTTGGGGTTAATCTGCGCAACGTCAGATTGCCGATGTTCGCGTTGCTGGCAGACAGCTTCCCAGCGTTGCACTTCAGCACGACGTTAGAGGGTGCGTCATTGGAATCGCCAACATAGTGCACCGTCGCGGAGATGCGATCGGCCGAACGCTTGTTCACCGTCACGTTCCCGCGCGAGATGCCGCCTTCATAGTATTTCCACGTGATCGAGCCTGACTTTCCAATCCGAACGAACAGGCCGGAGCCATCGCCGCTTTCTTCTGAGAAGGACACATTTGAATAGGCGCCGATGCAGCCGAACTCCGCCTCGGTCGACTTCGACTTCGGCTTCGGCTTCGGAGTAGGCGGAGCTACAGGCGCCGGCATAGCACTTTGGGGCGTTGCGGTAGGTAAACGTGCCGCTTTTTTAGCCGTCGGCTTGGGCGAGCGATCCGCGAGCAGCAGATATGCTAGCGTCGCGATTGCAATCACAAGCACCGCAGCGATAGTAGCCTTGATCCAGCGAGTACGGGCGCTAGGCTCGTCTTCCTGAGACCCAACGGCGAGGTGCTCGTCTTGGTCGACGACGGTTGATGACGAGCTAGGCAGCAGCCGAGCTTTTTCGGCCTCGAACTCTTCCGGTGTCAGCGCACCGGCGTCCAGCAGCGCCTTTGCGCGCTCCAACTTGCTCATCCAATCATGCATGCCCTACGATCCTATCAGCCATCCATTGGAGAGCAAGTTAGTGGACTATGATGCGCTGGAGCGGCTCGTCCGATTGCGGGATCAAGGCGCTCTGTCCAGTGGAGAGTTTGCCGAGCAAAAGCGCATTCTGTTTGACGAGGATGGTGCGGCTGCTTCAGCGCCGCTGATCGTGTCGGAGCGCCTCTCCCCTCATTCGCCACTTCAGAAGATCAGCGCCGCAGCGTTCATTACAGGCCTGTGCGCCGTGCTGTATTCCACGTTCATCTACGATGCGACGATTAGTCCCATGGATGCGCCAAGCGCATATTCGTCGATAGACGTGTCCAGCAGCATCGAGGACAAGGCACGTGCGATCAGTGACGTAAATGATCGGCTCGAGCGGACGATGGCCGGTGAGCGGATCGTCAACCTTTCGCGCCTTAAGGAGCAGCGCCAGATATTCTCCTTCGGCGCGTTGCTGATGATTTTGGGTGCTATCGGCTTCGTGGTTCCACTGGCGCGCAGGCGACGCTGAGGCGCAGCCCATTTTACCAAGGTAAAGCGTCATGTTGTGATGGTGTCACAACCGGTCGATTCTGTCATGGCATGTCAATGCACGGTTTTCCGCGACTTCGCGGGTGTCAGAAGCTCGTGTCAGAACGTCGGCTTGCGGTAGGTGAGCGTGTGCTTCAAGGCAGACTTGGCGGCGCAGCGGCCAAGCCGACTAAGAGGCAGGTTTTGGCGAGAGCAGCCGTTAGGCACGGCACGCGGGAACGGCAGGAATGTCCCGCTTCTCGCCATTTCCGCCATCGCTGTTCGAGGCGTCAGGCGAACATGAATGGATGTCCAAAGTTGGAGAACGCGGAACCACCACTGAATGTCGTGTTGTGGGTCTACCCGTCGCAGAGCTGCCGGACAGCTTCCGCCCCATATCGGCCGTTCACTCGATCGGCATGCGTCCCGAAATTGGCCGTTCAAACCGCTCGTCCAGTTCCCGTTTTCTCATGTTCGACCGGCAAATTTCGGGAAAATCCAATCAGGAACAGATTTCGGGGAAGCGTGACCGGAAGAAACGCGCAGCGCGTGTATCAACGGCCTTGTCCTGTTTGACCTTCCTTTTCGAGAAAGGGAAGATCGGCAGAAAGCGCCACACTCTGTGGATGTCAGCGCTAATTGGCACTCTCTGTCAGCGGTAAATGTCACGGCGCGACGTGGCATATCGTCAACGGGCCAGGGCATGGCGATTGATCGAGTCTGGGGGCCTAGGCATGGTGTGGACGGATATCGTGCGCCCCTTGTGAGCATCGCGCGACTGAGAGCGATGTATGATCCCGCTCCATCAGGATGCGGATCATGAAAATAAACTACATTCTGGGCGTGAGCAAACCTCCCTGCATAATGCACGGGTCGGTCGTCTGCGCGGATGGCCCACGAAGGGCTCGCCATGGCTTATGGCGAATTTTTGGCGGCGAGCACCTTTCCCCATCGGCAACCGATCATTGCTATCGGCAAAGTAGCTGCGAATGCCGACAACGATGTGCAGCCGCATGAAGATGCGCGCAACGACATTGCCATAGCCGGAGACGTTGCGAACGCAGCCGCATGACCGAAGAGATAGGTGTGCACGAGGGGATTGGGGTGTCCGGGTAAGGCGGCACGCACTCGATCCGGCATCCCGGACGGGTAAGCCGAACCGGCTGCGATTCCCCAGCGGCAGTCACAGGTTCGACACGAACCACACGACGAATGCGACGACTCCCAGAAGGGCGCAGGCGAGTATGGCACGCACAAGGGGCGGGTCCTCTGGAGTGGTTTCTCGGGGCCACGGCAAAGTAAGTGCTCGCAACGGAGCGACGAAGGCGACGGCCGCGCCGGCAACGCGAACCCAGTCCAGCGTTACCCAGCGCTTCGCCATTGCGACCGACTGGGGATCGGTGATCGTATCTTTGGACGAGCCGATACCGTGATAATAGAGCGCCGCGTTCATCGGCCAGAACGCGACCACCGTCAGGATGAGCAGGAGCAGGATGCCGATCGATGGCAGGCAGAGCTGCCAGCGGTAACGCCAGGGTGTGCGCCATCCGGCGACCAGCGCTCCAAATCCGGCGATCAACATGGCCGCCGAGAACGGGATGAAGAACACGCCGGTATCGACGGGCCACGCCTTGCCATAGGGCATCATCGCGAGAGATGCAGGCGGATCGGCACCCCAGGCGCCGGCAAGAACGACAAGATCGAACAGCTTTGCGCCGAGCAGTGGTCCTCCTACCAGTACCGCAAGCCACAGGAACGCTCGGGTGATGGTTTCCCTGTTCGCCATACGGCCTCCGTCCGAACCCGCACGCTTTATGCGACTGGCCGGGATCCTCTGCCGAAATCCGGCCGACGACAAGCCGCTCATGTTCGTGCGCGGCTCGCGGCCTTCTCGAATAACCATCCTTTTGAGAACGCGCCGGCCGTCTCGATCGCCGTTCTCGTACGGGAAGACAGGATCGCGAGCATCGGTTTGAACTCGATTACGAGGTGCTGTTTCAGCCCCTGTTGCAGTCGCGTTTCCGTGTCTGAAAACGGGGAGGCTAGGCCTTCGCTGGCAACCCCCTTATGATGACCAATGGTAGTCCAAGGCGAGGTAAGTCGTTGCACTTTGAGGTTTTGACGGGCGGCGGGCGCATGGGCGCGGTGATGCGCGCGTACGACTGGAGCAACTCACCGCTGGGACCGCCCGATAGCTGGCCTCAACCGTTGAAAACTCTGGTCGGCGTCATGCTGGGAGCGGATCAGCCGATGTTCATCGGTTGGGGTGCCGATCACATCCTGCTGTACAATGACGGCTACGCTCCCATGCTGGCTGATCGCCATCCCGGTGCCCTTGGCCGGCCCTTCTTCGATGTCTGGCCGGAGGTTCGCGACGAACTGACGCCGCTGTTCGATGCCGTGGCCCGTGGTGAACCCGTTCACATGGCCGACTTGTCACTGGAGCTCGATCGTCCCGGTCGACATCCGGAAGCCCATTTCGCGTTCAGCTATACGCCCGTCCGCAGCGAGACGGGGGAGATCGACGGTCTATTCTGCGCCTGCACGGAGACGACCGAACAAGTCGTCGCTGACCGCCAATCGTCAGCGGCCCGAAACCGCCTGTTCGAGATGACGCGCGATCTCTTCGGCGTGGCGACGTTCGATGGTTATCTCAAGACCATCAACCCGGCATGGGCGTCCATTCTCGGTCGCTCGCATGATGAACTGACCAGCCGGCCGTTTTCAGACATCATCCATCCCGACGATCTCGACGCTACGGGCAGCGTCATCGAAACGCTGATGCGTGGCGAGCCGGTGCATCAGTTCCTCGTTCGCCTGCTGAAGGCGGACGGGACGCCGATCTCGTTCGCATGGTCGGCTACGCCGGACAGCGATCCTGGCAGCGGCATTTTCTACACCGTGGGTCGTGACATCACTGAGGAGCAGAATCGCGAGGAGATGCTGCGGCAGAGCCAGAAGATGGAAGCGGTAGGCCAGCTCACCGGTGGCCTCGCCCATGATTTCAACAACCTGCTGACCGGCATGATGGGCAATCTGGAGCTGCTACAGATGCGTGTCGCGCGCGGGCGCACCGACGACCTCGACCGCTTCATTTCGGCGGCACAGGGCGCTGGCAGGCGCGCTGCATCATTGACGCAACGTCTGCTGGCATTCTCCCGGCGTCAGACCCTCGATCCGAGGCCGACCGACGTCGCCGCGCTCGTCAGGGGCATGGAGGATCTGCTGCGGCGTACGGTAGGACCCGAGTGTGCGATCGAGGTCATCGATGCACCTGGCCTATGGCCGGCGATGATCGACGGGACGCAGCTGGAAAGCGCACTGCTCAACCTGTGCATCAACGCCCGCGACGCGATGCCGGGTGGGGGACGTATTACCATCGAAGCCGCCAACAAGCGTCTCGATCAGCGTGCCGCCCGTCAGCACGACATCGATCCCGGCGAGTATCTGTCGATCTGCGTGACCGACGCCGGCACGGGCATGGAGCCGCAGGTCGTCGAGCGGGCGTTCGAGCCGTTCTTCACCACCAAGCCGATCGGACAGGGAACGGGTCTTGGCCTGTCGATGGTGTACGGCTTTGCCCGTCAGTCGGGCGGACAGGTCCGGATCTATTCCGAAGTCGGCATGGGTACGACCATCTGTATCTACCTGCCCAGGTATGACGGCGAAGCCACGAACACTGCGGGTGACGACGTACTGCCAGAGAACATGAAGGGCAGCGGCGAAACCATCCTCGTTGTGGATGACGAGGCGACCATTCGCCATCTCATCGACGAGGTATTGGACGAACAGGGCTATACGGTCATCGGCGCCGGCGACGGAGCGGCCGGGATCAAGGTCCTGCAATCGGGAGCGAGGATCGACTTGCTCATCACCGATGTTGGATTGCCCAATGGGATGAATGGTCGTCAGGTGGCCGACGCAGCACGATCCTTGCGGCCAGGGCTGAAGGTGCTGTTCATCACCGGCTATGCGGAGAACGCAGCGGTGGGCAACGGCCATCTCGAACCGGGTATGGAACTGCTGACCAAGCCATTTACGATCGAGGCGCTGTCTATGAAAGTCGCCGAGATCCTGAGACAGGCTTGAGCCGGCCCATCGTCTTCGACGATCCGGATTGTGATGAGGGGTCCTATTACGCGCGATCTGTGCCCGCTGCGCGCCGCGGCAGGATCGCCACCAGCAACATGATCGCAGCCGCGAGCACGATCGACGCCAATGGCCGGCTGAACGCCAGTCCTCCATGATCGACCGGCTTGTCGAGGAAGTCACCCACTGCGGCACCAAGCGGGCGGGTCAGGATGAAGGCGGCCCAGAACAGCGCGACGCGGCTGATGTTGGTCATCAAATAGAGGGCGACAAGCAGCGCGAGCCCGATCGCAAAGACGCCCGCCGCACCGATATAGCCGAGCCCGCCAGTGTCTGCGAGCCAGTCGCCCAGCGCCGTGCCCAGCGTTTGCGACAGCGTGATCGTGATCCAGTAGAAGAGTTCGGCCCGCGGTTCGTGGACGGTATCGACCGAGATCGATCCGAGCGCGCGATACCAGGCGAACAGCGATGCCAGCACGAGGGCCAGCAGCAGCGTCGATCCGCCGGTATAGCCGATCCCGAGCGACCGCGTGGCGAAGTCCGCCATCGTGGTGCCAGCGGTGGTGGAGGCGATGATCGTCGCCCAGTAGAGGAAGGGGCGATAGCGATCGGCCCTGATGTGCAATACGACGAGCAGCACCAGCAGGCTCAGGAAGATCGCGCTGCCGACGAGATAGCCGAGGTTCATCGACATGCTGACCGTGTCGCCGGCGGTCTCGCCCAGCGTCGTCGCGAGGATCTTGATGATCCAGAAGCCGAGCGCCACCGCCGGAACCTTGACCAGGGTGCTGCGCGCGTCGTCGGACAGGGTCATTGGTGGCATCTCTCAGGGTGGAAGCCCGATCTACTCCCGGTCCTGATCGCAGCGAAGCCTGCACCGTCACATTGGGGCATTGTATAGTTCCGCCAAGCTCACCCCAATGATGACGGGATAGACGGTCCGGATGATCCGATCGTCCCTGCTGGCCACGCTCCTGTTTTCCGCGCTTCTGCTGCAAGGCTGCGGTACCGACCCGGCTCCCTCGCCGAAGCCACCCGCCAAGGCGGAGGCGGTCGCGCATGAGGCCGATCTGCTGCGGCTGACACTGACTCCCGAAGCGGTGCAGCGGCTTGGTATCCGCGTCGCGGCGGTCGGTGACGGGACGACCGCGCAGGTCCGTGCCACCAGCGGCGAGATCGTCGTGCCACCGATCGGTGCGGCGGGGGTGCCGACCGGATCGACCAGCAACCTCGCTCAGATCGGGACCGCGCAGGCGGCAGCGGACGGCGAGGTCGCGCGGACGCGTGCGCTGGTGCGACTGGCGACGATCGCGCTGAACCGGGCGTCGGCGCTGGTTCGCGAAGAGGCCGGCAGCGTCCGCGCTCGCGACGAGGCAGCGGCAGCGCTCGCCACGGCACGGGCCGCAGCCGACGCGGCGGTCGCGGGGCGCCGCCTGCTCGGTCCGCCCGTTGCGGCGATGGCGAACCCTGCAAGCGTCTGGGTGCGTGTCCCGGTCTTCGGCAGCGACGTCGGCGACATCACGCGGGGCGCATCTGCGACCGTCCGGCCACTCGGCGATGACACCGCCGCACCCCGATCCGCGCGACCGGTGCAGGCCCCGCCTTCCGCCAACGCCGTCGCCGGCACCGTCGATCTGTTCTTCACGCTCGACAATCGTGAGCGGACGTGGCGCGTCGGCCAGCGGGTCGCGGTGTCGCTGCCGCTGGGTGGGACCGCCGAGGGGCTTGCTATCCCGGCTGCGGCGATCGTCCGGGACATCCATGGCGGCGAATGGGTCTATCGCCGCACCGCGCCTGACACCTACGTCCGCCAGCGGATCGAGGTGGCCAGCATCGATAACGGCCGGGCGATCCTGTCACGTGGGCTGGAGCGCGGCGCGGAGGTCGTGACGGACGGCGCGGCCGAGTTGTTCGGCACCGAGTTCGGGACACCGCACTGATGCTCGGCTGGCTTGTTCGTGCCGCGCTGACGCAGCGCGTGCTGGTGCTGGCCTGTGCGGCGCTGCTCGTCGTGCTGGGGCTTCGCGCCGGCGGCAATGTCCCGCTCGACGTGTTCCCCGAGTTCGCTCCGCCGATGGTGGAGGTGCAGACCGAGGCACCGGGCCTGTCGACTGAAGAGGTGGAAAGCCTCATCACCGTGCCGATCGAGACGCAGGTCAACGGCGTACCGGGCCTCGCCACACTCCGGTCGAAGTCGGTGCTGGGCCTGTCCTCGGTCCAGATCCTGTTCGACCGTGGCACCGATGTGATCCGTGCTCGCCAGCTGGTGCAGGAGCGTGTCGCGCAGGTGCAGGCGCGCCTGCCGACCGCCGCGCGCGCGCCGGTGATGCTACCCCCATTGTCGTCGACCAGCCGGGCGATGAAGATCGGCATCTCGTCGAAGAAGCTCGATCAGATGCAATTGTCCGAGCTGGCGCGCTGGACGATCCGGCCGCGGCTGATGGCGGTGCCGGGCGTCGCCAATGTCGCGATCTGGGGATTGCGCGACCGCCAGTTGCAGATCCTCGTCGATCCCGACCGGCTGCGCGCGGCGGGTGTGACGCTGGCCGAAGTCCGTGCCGCGGCGGGCGATGCCGTGCTGATCGGCGGGGGCGGTTTCGTCGATACCGCGCAGCAGCGGCTCGCCGTGCAACAGACCAGCGCGGTGCAGACCGCAGCCGACCTTGCCGCCATGATCGTCAAGCAGAGCGGCGAGGCACCGGTGCGGATCGGCGACGTCGCGCGCGTGGTGGACGGCTTCGCCGCGCCGATCGGCAATGCGATCATCGACGATGGCCCCGGCCTGATGCTGATCGTCGAGAAGCAGCCGACCGGTAACACGCTCCAGCTGACCCATGCCGTCGAAGCAGCCATTGCCGAGCTGAAACCGGGCCTGCGCGACGTGAAGATCGACACGACGATCTTCCGTCCGGCGACCTTCATCGAACGCTCGATCGACAATCTCACCCGCGCGTTGATGATCGGCTGCCTGCTGGTGGCGATCGTGCTCTTCGCGTTCACCCGCGACTGGCGGCAGGCGGTCATCAGCCTCGTCGCGATCCCGTTATCGCTCTTGGGCGCAGGACTGGTGCTGCTGTGGAGCGGGGCGACGATCAATACGATGGTGATCGCCGGCCTCGTCATCGCGCTGGGCGAGGTGGTCGACGACGCGATCATAGATGTCGAGAATATCGCGCGCCGGCTGCGGCTCAACCGCGAGGCGGGCAACCCCCGATCGGCATTCGACGTCGTGCTTTCCGCCTCGCTGGAGGTGCGATCGGCGGTGGTGTTCGCCTCGCTGATCGTCATGCTGGTGTTCCTGCCGATCTTCTTCCTCGGCGGGGTGGCGGGGACCTTCTTCCAGCCGCTGGCCGTCGCCTATGTGCTGGCGATCGGCGCGTCGCTGCTGGTAGCACTCGTCGTGACACCGGCGCTGTGCCTGTTCCTGCTGCCGAACGCGCCGCTGACCGACGAGCGCGACACGCGGCTCGTGGCCGAGCTGAAGCGCCGCTATGCCAGGGTGCTGCCGAAGCTGGTGTCGCGGCCTGCGCTGGCGATTGGGATCGTCGCGGGCGGGCTGATGCTCGCCGGCGTCGGCTATGCATCGTTCAAGGACCAGTTCCTTCCCGATTTCCGTGAAACCGACTTCCTGATGCACTTCGTCGAGAAGCCGGGGACGTCGATCGAGGCGATGGACCGGATCACGATCCGCGCGTCGAAGGAGCTGCGCAGCATCCCCGGCGTTCGCAACTTCGGCGCGCATATCGGCCGCGCCGAGGCGGCGGACGAGGTGGTGGGGCCGAACTTCACCGAACTTTGGATCAGCCTCGACGAGAATGCGCCCTATGACGCCAGCGTCGCGCGCATCAAGGCGGTGATCGACGGCTACCCCGGCCTGTACCGCGACGTGCTGACCTACCTGCGCGAGCGTATCAAGGAGGTGCTGAGCGGGGCCGGGGCGACCGTCGTCGTCCGCATCTTCGGACCCGATCAGGGCGAGCTGCGGGCCGCGGCCGAACGGGTGCGCGCGAAGGTCGCCGGCATCCCCGGCGTCGCCGACCTCAAGGTCGAGCAGCAGGTGCTGGTGCCGCAGATCCAGATCGTGCCGCGTGCCGCAGACCTCGCGACGATGGGCCTGACCGCCGGCGAGGTGCGGCGTCAGGCGCAGACGCTGGTGGCCGGGCAGAAGCTGGGCGAGATCTACCGCGACCAGAAGGCCTTCGACGTGGCGCTCTGGGGCGAGCCGAAGGTGCGCGGCGACCTGCACGCGCTGCGTGACCTGATGATCCAGACGCCGGCGGGTGCCCCCGTCCGCCTGCGCGATGTCGCCGATGTCCGCATCGTTCCCGCCCCCAACGAGGTGAAGCGCGAGAATGGCCAGCGTCGGATCGACGTGACGCTGAACGTGGCCGGTGCCGACCTCGGATCGGTCGCCCGCGGTGTCGAGGCGGCTGTGCGCCAAGTACCGTTCGCGACCGGGTATCACCCGAAGGTGATGGGTGAATATGCCTCGCTGAAGGAATCGCGCGAGCGGCTGTGGACCACGGGGTTGCTGTGCCTGATCGGTATCCTGCTGCTGGTTTGGATGGAGTTCCGCTCGACCCGCATCACTGCGCTGGTCGGCCTCAGCCTGCCGTTCGCGCTGGTCGGCGGGGTCGTCGGCGTCGCGCTGACCGGGGGCGTGCTGTCGCTCGGCTCGCTGGTCGGCTTCGTGACCGTCATCGGCATCTCCGCGCGCAACGGCATCATGCTGTTGTCGCACTACGATCATCTGCGCCGACACGAAGGCGAGGCGTTCGGTCCCGCGCTGATCCTGCGTGGTGCGGAGGAACGGCTGATCCCGATCCTGATGACCGCCGCGTGCGCAGGCCTCGCGCTCCTGCCACTGATCGTCGCCGGCAATGCGCCGGGCCATGAAATCGAGCATCCGATGGCGATCGTCATCCTGGGTGGTCTGGTGTCGTCGACCGCGCTCAACCTGTTTCTGATGCCTGCGCTTTACGCACGGTTCGGCAAGGAGAAACCGGTGCCGGATGCTGCCACGACGGAGGCCACGGCATGAAGCATTTCGCCCTCCTCGCCGCGTGCGGTCTGTCCGCCTGCATGACCGCGCCGCTGCCCTCGCCGACGGTTGCGCCGGCTACCGCGACCGGGCCGTTCGCAACGCTGCCGGTGGCCACAATCGCGCCGGTGCCCGACGACTGGTGGCGACTCTACGACGATCCCGCACTCGATGCGCTGGTGCGGGCGAGCCTCGCCGCCAACGCCGATCTTCGCGTCGCCTATGCCAATCTCGACGGCGCGCGGGCGGCGCTGCGGCAGGCGCAAGCGGCGCGACTGCCGCAGACTACGATCGAGAGCGGGCTGACCCTCGATAACACCGCGGCGCAGCCCAGCGCCTCGTCGAACGTGCCGACGACCGATTTTGATCTGGCGCTCACCGCCAGCTGGGATGCGGACCTGTTCGGACGGCTGCGCTCGTCCGCCCTTGCCGCCCGGGCCGATGCCGAGGTGCAGGCAGCCGCCCTCGACGGCCTGCGTGTCGCGGTCGTCGCCGATACCGTCCTCGCCTATGTCGATCTGTGCGGCGCGACGCAGGCGCTGGCGGTCGCGAGCGAACAGGTCCGCGTGCAGGATCGATCGGTCGCGCTGGTCCAGGATCAGCTTGGCGCAGGCGAAGTCTCGCCGCTGGAGGTCTCGCAGGCCGCCAGTCTGGCGGAGACGACCCGCGCGACGCTTGCTCCGTTCGCTGCGGCGCAGGCCAACGCGCGCTTCCGGCTGGCGACGTTGCAGGGTCGGCCGCCCGCCGAGGCCCGCGCCGCAGTCGTCATCTGTCTCCGTCCGCCGGCATTGCGCGCCTCTGCCCCGGTCGGTGACGGACAGGTGCTGTTGCTGCGGCGTCCCGACATTCGCGAAGCCGAACGGCGGCTGGCTGCTGCCGCCGCACGGATCGGTGTCGCACGGGCGGACCTCTATCCGCGCGTCAATCTGGGCGGCGCGATCGGTCTGCTGACGGGTGGCTTTGCGGCGACCGCATCGCCGCTGTTCAGCTGGGCGTTCCCCAACCAGGCGCCAGCCCGGGCCCGGCTGGCACAGGCGCGGGCAACCGAACGCGCGGCGCTGGCCGGCTGGGACGTGGCGGTGCTGCGCGCGCTTCGGGAAGTGGAGACCGCGCTGGCGGCCTATGATGCCGAGGCGCGGCGTAACCGGGCGCTTGCCATCGCGGCTACCCAGGCCGACCTCTATGCCCGTCGTGCCGCAGCGCGTGTCCGGCTGGGGGACGCGGCCTTTTTGATTCAGCTCGACGCGCAGCGGACTGCCGCCTCTGCCAGCATGGCCCGGGCACAATCCGATCTGGCGGTCGCGCAGGGACAGGTCGCGTTGTTTCGAGCGCTCGGCGGAGGCTGGCGGACCGGTGCGCCTCCGGTAGAATGACACCATGCGTATCCTGATCGTCGAGGACGATGCCGACACCGGCCGGTTCATCGGCAAGGGCTTTACCGAGCTGGGGCATCAGGTCGTTCTCAGCGGTGACGGCCGCGACGGCCTGTACCAGGCAACCGAAGGCGGCTTTGGTGCGCTGATCGTCGACCGGATGCTGCCCGGTCTCGATGGTCTGTCGCTGGTCAGGGCGCTGCGCGCGGCCGGCGACATGACGCCGGTGCTGATGCTGACCGCGATCGGGGGATTGAGCGACCGGGTGGAAGGCATCGAGGGCGGCGCTGACGACTATCTGGTCAAGCCGTTCGCCTTTTCCGAACTGGCCGCTCGCGTGCAGGCGCTGGGGCGACGGCAGGTCTTGGCAGTCGAACCGGCGACGCTGATCGTCCGCGACATCGCGCTCGACCTGCATCGCCGCACCGTCACCCGCTCAGGCCGGCGGGTCACGCTCCAGCCGCGCGAATTTACGCTCCTCGCAGAGCTGATGCGCAATCCCGGGCGGATCATGACCCGCACCATGCTGCTGGAGCGGGTCTGGGATTTCGATTTCGACCCGAAGACCAACATCGTCGAAACGCATCTGAGCCGGCTGCGCACCAAGCTGAACGCCGGGTTCGACGATGACGCGATCGAAACGGTGCGGGGTGCCGGTTACATGATCCGGGGCGGATAATGCCGGTCGGGTTCAAACGCTGGTGGCGCACGACCTTCGGCCTCGTCACGATCGTTGCCCTTGGCTTTGCGCTGGCGACGCTGGCGATCGGCGTGGTCGCGTTCGAGACGACGCACGAGGCACTGGAGCAACAGCTCGACCATCGGATCGCCACGGAAACGCAGGCGCTGATCGACGAGGGCGATGACGGGCCGGCGGGCGTTGCCGACGCGATCCGGCGACGCGAAACCGCGCGGGGTGCCGGCAGTCTCGACTATCGTCTGGTTACGCCGGACGGCGCCACCGTCGCCGGGCAATTGGACGCGGAGGTCCCCACGCAGGCCGGCTTCGTCGAGTTGCTGCCCTACGTCCACACTGGCGAGCGCCGGATCGCGCAGTCGCTGACCACGATCCTGCCGGGCGGGCACCGCCTGCTGGTCGCGGCCGATCGCGGGGTCATCGACGACATGGATGCGACGCTCCTGCGCTTGTTTGCCGGCGCGTTCGGGGCGATGCTCTTCCTCGGCATCGGCGCGGCGTGGATTGTCGGCTTGGTGACCCGACACCGCCTCGCGCAAATCGATCGCACCGCGCTGGCGATCATCGACGGCGACCTGTCACAGCGAATGCCTGTGAGCCGCACAGGCGACGAGTTCGACCGCGTCAGCGCAACGCTCAACCGGATGCTCGACCGGATCGGTACGCTGATGGATAATTTGCGACAGGTGTCGAGCGACGTGGCGCATGATCTGCGCACACCGCTGACGCGCCTGCACAACAGGCTGGAGGAGGCACTGACTACCCCAGAGCGCGAACCCCGGCACGCTGCGATCACGGCTGCGGCCGATCAATCGCGCGAATTGCTCGACATCTTTGCCGCCCTGCTCCGGATTGCGGAGGTCGAGGGACAGGCAGCCCAGGCCCATTTCCAGCGCCTGGACCTTAGTGCGCTGGTGGAAAATATCGTTGAGACATACCGCCCCGACATGGAAGCAAGCGACCATCGCCTGACCGCCACGATCGCGCCGGGACTGACGATCGATGGGGATCGTCGTCTGCTTCAGCAGCTCGTCGCCAATCTGCTCGACAATGTCCTGACCCATACCCCGTCGGGAACGAACGTGAGTGTCGATCTCGCCCGGTCACCCCGAGGGGCAAGGCTTTGCCTGTCGGACGACGGTCCGGATGCATCGGCCGACGAACCCGATCATCTGTTCAGGCGGTTTTCGCAAGGCGAAGCCAGCAGGTCCAGGCCCGGGCACGGGTTGGGCCTCGCTTTGGTACGGGCGATTGCTGACGCCCATCGTGGACGGGCCACGATAGATCGAACATCAGGCTTCGCGGTCATGATTGATCTGGAAGTCGCCAATCAGGCCGTCGAGACGAACGTCTGAAATGCCGCCTTCTACCCCGGAGTAGAAGATGGGGCCATGTCGGATGCGCGCTGATGGCTTCCCAATACTATTCGCATCACGGCTTTCGGGAAAGCGCTCAAATTCGCGCAATTCGATCCTTTTCGGGAAAGGCAGCTTTCGCCACTCGCCTTCCCGAAAGCTGCCGGACCGCTAACCACCGAGGCTGTGTGAAAACGCGCTGATGTGCTAGAGTTCTGGCGCTGGTGGAGGTGCTGGAATGAGCCGTTTCATCGAGGGTAGCGACCGGCGGCAGAAGCTGCTGCTGCCAGACTGCATCGACGATTATGTAGCTGAGCACAGCCCGGTTCGGGTGGTCGATATGTTCGTCGGCGAACTGGATCTTTGCGAGCTTGGCTTCGAGGGCGCGGCCGTGACAGGCCGGCCGGGCTATCATCCGGCGACCATGCTCAAGCTCTACGTCTACGGTTACCTGAACCAGGTGCAGTCGAGCCGGCGGCTGGAGCGCGAGGCCGGGCGCAACGTCGAGTTGATGTGGCTGACGGGCAAGCTAGCGCCCGACTTCAAGACGATCGCCGACTTCCGCCGCGACCATGGCACCGCCATCCAGGCGGCATGCCGGCGCTTCGTACTCGTCTGCCGCAACCTCGGTCTTATCGCCGGCGGCACGGTAGCGGTGGACGGCAGCCGTTTGCGCGCGGTGAACGCGCGCGACAGAAACTTCACGCCAGTGACGATCCGGCGCCGGATGGAGCAGGTGGACGCCAGTATCCAGCGCTACCTGGGCATGCTCGACACCGCTGACCGGCAGGAGGGCCAGGCAACTGAGCTGCGCACGGCGCGACTGACGACGCGGCTCGACGCCTTGCGCCGGCAGATGCGCGACCTGGAAGCCATGGAGCAGGCGGTCGCGGCGGCGCCCGACCGGCAGATCTCGCTGACCGATCCCGATGCGCGCGCGATGGCCTCGGCGGGAGGCGGTACGGGCCTTGTCGGCTACAACCTTCAGGCGGCGGTCGATGCGGACACCCATATCGTCGTGGCACACGAGGTCATCAACCTCGGCCACGATCGCACGTCGCTGGCGAACATGGGACAACAGGCGCGCGAGGCGACAGGTGTCGAGACGCTCACCGTGCTGGCCGACCGCGGCTACTTTTCAGGTGCAGAGGTGCTGGCCTGCGGAGAGGCCGGCATCGTGGCGATCTGCCCCAAACCGCTCACCTCGGGCGCCAAGGCGGAGGGTCGCTTCGGCAAGCAGGACTTCGTCTACCAGCCCGACACCGACAGTTATCGCTGCCCGGCCGGCGAGACGATGACCAGACGGTTCTCCAGCCTTGAGCATGGGCTGACGCTCTACGGCTATGCCACTCCCGCCTGCCGCTCCCGCTGCACGGTGAAGACGAACTGCACCACCAGCGTTGAGCGACGCATCAAGCGATGGGAGCACGAAGAGGTGATCGAGGCGATGCAGGCGCGGCTCGAGCGCTGGCCCGATGCCATGCGCGTTCGACGAAGAACGGTAGAGCATGTCTTCGGCACGCTGAAAGACTGGATGGGCAGAAGCCACTTCCGGACACGAAGGCTCGAGAACGTGGCGACCGAAGCCAGCCTCCATATCCTCGCCTACAACATCAAACGCGCCATCGCCCTGCGCGGTGTGTCGGGCTTGATCGCCGCGATGCACGGTTGAACGACCGGCCTCGCTTGCGACAATCAGACCGCCGTCCCGAGGACGTTCTCACACAGCCTCCACCAATTTCGGCTGCTCAATACCAGCAGAGCGGCGCTTTTCCGGGAAGCGCGAGCCGAGTTGATGGCATGTTGCCGCCCAGGGCCCAGGCCGCTAAATACAGCCCACAAGAAGCTGTGTGAATGCAAGGATACAAGCGTGAACTCTGAAGATGATCTGAATACCGTTGAGCTCGCCACGGAGCTGACTGTCGCTTGGCTAGGCAACGCTCACAATCGCGTCAACGCAGACGATGTACCTGCTTTTTTGCGGCGTATGCACGAGACGATCAACGGTTTGTCAGCGGGGAGTGCTGTTGATGATGAAGCTGGTGAGCCGGGAAAGGAATACACCCCCGCGGTTTCCGTGCGTAAATCGCTGGCTTCGCCTGAGCACATCATTAGCATGATCGATGGCAAGCCCTATAAGACGCTGCGTCGTCACTTATCGACCAATGGCCTGACACCAGACGAATACCGGGAGCGGTATGGTCTGAAGAAGGACTATCCGATGGTTGCGCCGGCTTATTCAGCCGCGCGGCAGGAGATGGCGAAGAAGATCGGTCTTGGCCGCAAGCCTGGGCAGCGCCCCGCCGCTAAACCAGACGCCAAGCTGTCCAAGGCTCGCGACGGGAAGGCCGCTTCATAAGCTTCCCTCTCCAGTCGGATAATCGCCTTTGCACAGGCTGGCTTGCGTCAGCCCAGAGCGGCGGTGACACCGCGCGGGGATGAGGGCACCGGCAGTCAGGCCGCCGGTGCCCACGCATCAGAGCTTGTCTTTCAAGCCCTTTGCGGCCGTGAACGACACCTTCTTTGAGGCCGCGATCGTGATCGCCTCTCCGGTCGCCGGATTGCGGCCCTCCCGCTCCGGGCGATCCTTGACGGCAAACTTGCCAAATCCTGGAATGGCGACCTCTTCACCTCTCGCCGCAGCATCCGCGATCTGGTCGAACACCGCAACGACTGCCTTCTTGGCGTCGGTCTCACTCGTGCCCGTCGTGGCAGCTACGCTCTTCGCCAACTCACCGATGTTCATTCATTCTTACTCCCTGGATGAGCCCTTTCCGTAGTCTCTCGCGAGCACCGGGCAACTCCGGAACGACGTTGATATCGCGTCAGGATGTGGTGGGTAGAGAAAGGGCGTTCACGGTCGATCAGGGGAGATGGCCCGGCCATCTGGATACGCGACGCCCCTATGTCGCGGTTGACCTTCTGGCGACCAGCTCCCGTGCAAAGGGGCTTGGATCGACCGTGGACATCCCTGCACAATCCGGCTCTCTCGTATCTGCCAGGCCCTTCCAGCATCGTCAGGCTTCCTGCGAGAGCGCAAGGAAGGGTAGGCCTTCGCAGAAGCCGTCCATCCAATTCGTTCGAGGCTGCAAATCAGGGTGGTCCGGGCGATCCCGAAGTTCCGGCATACAGCTGCCTTGCTTGCGCCGGCCGCACCGCCCGAAAGCGGCCGGACCGCTCACCACCAACTTCAGACCCCCCGGCAATTCGCATCTGGCGCCATAGCGGACGTTACCGGGCGTACTCGCCCAGCCCGCGCGCTACCAACTCCTCATTGGACAGGCGAGGGCCGCTCTCGAGGCGGCTGTTGCCCATCGTGCGGCGATCCAGCTTTGGCCCGGGGGGCAGGCAAGTTCGCCTTGCAGATGAAGCGCCCCGGGTTTCGCGAAGGCATGTTCGTTTGAGTCATGCTGCCATAGAGGACTGCTCCTGTGCGGCATAGTATGCGGCTTCGGCCTCGGTGGGGGTAACGTAGCCGATGGGACCGAAGAGGCGATGGTTGTTGAACCAGTCGACCCGGCGCAGCGTGGCGATCTCAACCGCGGCGAGGTTCGGCCAAGCCGCTGGCGCCAGATGACGTCGGCCTTGAACAGCCCGTTGATCGTCTCGGCAAGGGCATTGTCGTAGCTGTCTCCGACGCTGCCGACCGAAGGTACCAGTTGTGCCTCGGCGAGGCGCTGGGTGTAGCTCATCGCGAGATATTGCGAGCCCCTATCGCCGAACCAGATCTCAGACCTTGGATTAGACGCAGGATCATCAATCCTTGGATACAGAGCTGCAGCATCATCAGGCATTTGTAATGCCTCCGAAATAGCTGAAGCGCCCTAGAAGGACGACCAATCGTCTTGCACGGCCACCGCAGCAGAGCGCGCCGCCTTGCTGGCAATCGCACGGCCAGCCTGCGCGGCGCGTGCCTGCAAAGCGTGCACGACGATCGGTGCGGCACGCTTCGTCTCGGTCCCAAGATTGAAGCGCGCAACCTCCCGCGACATGTTCTCGGTTTCGTCGGCGAGGCTTCGTGCGGCGGCTGTGGCCTCTTCCACCATCGCTGCGTTCTGTTGCGTAACGCCGTCCATCTCCGATACTGCCGTGTTCACCTGCTGCAAGCCGATTGCCTGCTGGTCCGCTGCAGCAGCGATGTCGGCAACCAGCGTGCTGATCTCGCCAATCTTGCCGGTGATGCGCGTCAGCGCTGCTCCTGCCTCACTGACCAACTCGACGCCGTTTTCAACCTGCTGCGTCGAAGCAGTAATTTTGGTCTTTACGTCCTTGGCTGCATCGGCGGAGCGCTGGGCGAGGGCACGCACCTCGGAGGCGACCACCGCAAAGCCTTTGCCGGCGTCACCAGCACGCGCGGCCTCAACGCCTGCGTTCAACGCCAAAAGGTTAGTTTGAAAAGCGATACCGTCGATAACTGCGATGATATCGCTAATTTCGTTAGATGACCGCTCGATGCCGGTCATCGCCTCGACCGCACGCCTCACGACCTGCTCAGACCCCTCCGCATCTCGGCGCGCATCAATCACGACCTGGTTGGCACGTGTGGCGTTGGCCGCCGTTTCCTTCACGGTGGTGGTGATCTCGTGCATTGCCGCGGCAGTCTCTTCAAGGGATGCAGCCTGCTGTTCGGTACGCTGCGACAGATCGTCGGACGCCTGCCGGATATCGCTTGCACCGTTGGTGATGCCCGCCGCGCTCTGGTTCACCGCACTCAGCGTCGTAGCCACGGATGTCATGGCATTGTTGAAGTCGTCCTTGAGCTTGGCGAACGGTCCACCGAGATCGGCTTCGATTCGAGCCGTTAGATCGCCCTTTGCAAGTGCTGCGAGCCCACTGCCGACATTGTCGACGATGAGCGCCGTTTGTTCCTCCTTCGCGCGGGCTCCGGCAGCAAGCTGATCACGGAACCGGACCAGGGCGACAGCAAGCGCACCAACCTCATCACGCCGTGGGTCAACCGCCACCTCCGCCGACAAGTCACCTTCTGCAAGCTTGCCCATGGTGCCTGTCATCAAGCCCAGCGGCTTCGCAATTCCACGGATCAAGACGACAAGCAGAACGATGGCGAGACCGATGACCAGCATCGCGACGACGATTGAGACATTACGCGACAAGGCATAGGTCGCCTCGGCTTCTGCCATATCCTCATCCATCAGGGCAATTTGCACCTTCTTGAGGTTTGCGGCAGCCTTGTTGGCGCGGCCGAAGGCAGCGTCGCCTTGGCGGTAGTTGGCAAGCGCCTGATCGTTTAGATTCTGACGCGCGAGCGCTAGCGTTTCCTTCGACAAGCTGACGTACGTCGTCCAGTCACGACAAAGGTTCTTAAACTCCTCGCGTGCTCGTGGATTTTGCAACGCACCATCCAGATAGGCAATGTTCTTGTCGATATTTCCGGCATGATCACTCACTAACGCCTCTGCCGCTCTGATAGCTTCAGGATCAGTAGATAGGATGCTTGATGCCTCCGCATTACGATAATCAGAGGTCGCGGTATCAATTGCCGACACGGCGACCAACTTGTCCCGTCGATCTTTGCCAAGCAATTGCGCAGTAGCATTCAACCGCTGTTGGCTCACGATCGACACCACAGCCATGACCAGCAACGCACCTACAAGGATGCCGAATGCAACCGTAAGCTTACCGCTGATCTTAAGGTTCTTCATGTGCTTATCGCCTCTGCGATGAGTAATTCAAGGGACGCGTTCTGAGATGTGCAATCGTCTTGAATGTATCACAGCCACGAAGCATGGGCGTGGCGTAGCACGCTTGTAGGGCGCACATGTCCAAGCCAGGCCTTTGGCACACGACCAAACATCAGGCGCCATTGCTGACGCATGTCAATTATGATCTCAAATTGTTGATCTGTGGTAAATAAACAGGTCTGAGTATGGAAAAGGAGCGCACGCCTCCTACGGCTCTAGCAATGCCTCAAACACACGATGCCGACGAGCTCCGTCGTCCTGGCGAGCAAAACAGCTGATCGCGGCTGAATTTCCGTCGTTGCATCTCCATCCTCCGGTTCCATAAACACCTTATCTCGGTGTCCACGAAACCGGCAGCAGCTCAGTCAAAGGTCGACCTGCATCGTTTGGAAAGCGGTTCGCATTAGCGAGTTGCTCGATGATGAAAGCCAGCGCCTGATCCCTGCGAAGCAGAGCTGGTGAACCCCCGGTCATATGCAGGGAACATAATGGAATTCGCGACGAGATGATAGGTCAGCACGACAGGCTGATAGCGAACAAAGTATACTTCGTGGAGCTCTTGGGGTCTGTCCAAGCTTGAACGAGCGAACTTCGAAGGACACACGAGGCGATGGTGCGGACGGAGCTCGTACAGCGGTTGATGGAGGGCAATCCCACCTTGAGCCAGCGCGATGTGGAAAATCTCGTCTCTACCTTCTTCGAGACGATCGTCGCGCATTTGGTGGCCAACGGGCGGGTCGATCTACGCGGCTTCGGTGCTTTTTACACGGGCACGCGTGTAGCTCACGCCGGATACAATCCACGCACAGGCGATCCGACGGAGGTGCCAGCCAAACGTGAACCGCGCTTCAGAGCCAGCCGCGTGCTTCGCTTGCAACCCATCATCGGCGGATGAGGCGGAGAAGTCCTCCGCCCCGGTCGCCATTTCACCTCGGCATGGAGGCTCGGCGACGCCGATTGTACCCGGCGGATACCCGCACGGCGACGGCCGCTAGCCCCCATTAGCGGCGATCGGCATGCAACGGCATGATCTTGGGCCAAAGCTCGGTGGCTAGCCTCTGATCGCCGCCGCGTCGGCCCCCGACGTGACGATCGTAAATAGTTTGGTTCGGTTCTCGTCGGTAACTTCCAGACGGATACCTTCGCCGGCCCACAACAGGCCCGGCATGTCGCGGATGATCTCGGCGATGTGGCGAGCAGCTGCAACGCGCACTTCTTCAATCGTATCAGCTTCGAGCCCGAGGTTGTCCAAATCGGAGACGGCACCGGCAAGATCAAAAAAGCATCTCATTATCTTACCTCTCGTCTACGAAACGCAGGACCGGATGGTCGGCTCCGGTTGATCTGGATCACCGCTCCATGTGCGCGACGTGGGACCGTGTTCCACGCTTGCCGGCGCTTCAAGAAGATGGGGAACCGCTCGGCTGCTACGTTGCTTCGGTGGGCGCCAGATCTCTGGATGGCCAGTTTTCTCATATGGCGCCCGCTGCGCGAACTGGTTGGAAGGGGCTACTGAAGTACCGCCCCAAACAACGCATCTATTGGGACATCAAACCGTGGCGCCACCTGATCAAGGTGCAGGTAAAGCGGGTTGAAGTCGCCCTCGCGGCAAACGCCCTTCCAGTCGCGAATGGCGATCGTCCGACCGCTGTGCTCAATCAGCCCGTCAGCAGCGAGAGATTTGACCATTCGGTTGACATGTACTCCGGTCAACCGGTGGCATCGCCGAGTTGTTCCTGGGTCATCGGCAGCCGAAAGCTTGGTGAGTTGAGTATACCGGCGGCACGCATCCGGACGGCAATCTCGCACAGGATGTGAGCGATTCTCGCCCGTCCGTTGCGACGACCCACGTTCAGAACCCACTCGCGCGATATAGATGCATCGATCAGACCATCCACCCAAAGGGCGCGACCAACGGCCGGTCGAGTAAGCGCTATCTCCTGAAGCGCGTCGCGATCGATGTCGGCGACCACGAGTTCGGTGAGCGCTTGCACGCTGTGGTCTGCGACAGCGAGAAACAGGTGCTGCAAGTCGAGCAAGTCGCCAGTCAACTGAATCGACACAATCTGACGCCTCCCGTCGGCGGCGAGCTTATGGCGAAAAGCCAAACCAGAGAGCACAAGGCCACAGCACGGCCGCGGCATTTCACCCTCGCGAACATGATAGGCGTGCGGGTTGAGGACGCGGCGGACGTGGGGGAGCGCGATGATCGGGGCCTTATCCTCGTCCGTAAGCATGGCGCGCTGGGAAAGCCGCTTGGCAAAAATTTCGAGGCTGCTTTTAGACAAACGGATCTCCCTCGACGGGAGAGCAAGTATCTCTCAGTCGCTAATCCGCTTGGTAAGTAGGCCAGCGATGCCACTCCATAACATCCGGGCAGACATTTGTTTAGCAACGGCACGAAGCACAAATACCTGCTTGATAGGCATCAAGCTTCTCCGCCTCGCGAGCGGTTCGCGGATGAGGCTCGTTTCCGAAAGGCGGACAAGAAGCCCTCGACCTTGCGGCCGAAGACTTCATGCTTATTCCGCCGAAACGGGCTAAACCGCGTACGAGATCCGGGTGGTGACCTTCTGCCGCCGGCGCATCGCGAAGCCGATCAAGCCCATGCCGAGGATCATCATGGCCCACGTGGCTGGCTCAGGTACAGCGGCTGCTACTGGCGAGATGGTCAGCTGTCCGTTGCCGAAGAACGGGTTGATCACGGTAAAGCTGCCCGTGAGGAAAGTCGGCGAGGCAGGCGGTCCAGTGAACAGCGTGGGAGCGTTGAACTGTGTGAAGCCAAGATTGGCAGCATTGATGCTCAGGCTGGAAAATACGCCGTTACCAAAGCTTATGGTCGACGCTGTTCCAGCTACGCCACCGAAAGTGCCAGCGACGTTATCAAACGAGAACTGTTCCGATCCAATAAAGGTCTGTGAGAAGTCCGGTGTGGGATTTGAATCCAGCTGGAAGACCGCCGTGCCGGAAGGGCCGGAGAAGTCGAACAGCAGCGGTGCGGCGAATGCCGGTGAAGCAACCACGATCATCGCGATCGCCGTACCAAATGCGAGCTTTTTCATACTTTCTCCCTGCCTCTCCGGGCCGAACATGACGGCAGAGATAGCGGATGGAGGTACGTTGGCGGGGAGCATAAAGATTGCAGCCAGATTTAACGAAACCCTTAGGCAGTCGCCTTTTGTCCACGGCAAGGACCTGTCGGCATAGCTGAGTGCCCGAAGCTCTCCGTCTGCCTCCCCCTCCTATGCGACAGCCAGCGGACCGAGGCGGAGATACCCTCCGCCTTGGTGCCATTTTAGCTCCGCGTGGAGGCGCGGCGACGCCTATTGCACCCATCGGATACCCGCACGGCGACGGCCGCTATCGCCCACTTGCCGCCTAAACGCGTTGCACGACGCGGGCTGAGCAGATCAGCTTCGAGACGAGAGAGCCTGCTGCAGCTTCGAGGTAAGCGCTACTCCCCTACTTGACGCAGCGAACGAGATCGGTCGAACGATCGGACCCCAGCATTCGCCGTCCGTCTGCAGAAAGGCGCAGGAGCCCCTTGGAAGGCTCCTCGCCGTCCGTAGAGATGTACTTGCTCGTGTAAGCGAGGCTGCTGGGCCCAGTCATCCGAACCTGCTTCACCTCTTCATGGTCTTCGTAGTAGACAATGGTCTTGGCGGTGACGGTAAAGCCGGCGCTGTTTTCGCCTCCACGCAGGTTGCAGTCTAAGAGCGTTAGAGCCCACTCACCCCGGAACTTGGCTGGAATCACGGAGCCTGCTTGTTCCGCTGGACCGCTTGCAAGGGCGGCGGCTGTTACGAGGATAAGTGGCAGGCTGTGCATTGTTTTCCCCAAACCGGATCGTGGCGCTCGCTATACCCGCCTGTTCCGGCATAGCCAGACCTAACGAATGCTGCTCGTTGGCAACTGTGCGCCGATTGCGGCGAACCCGTAACCGTTCAATGGCGGCCATCGGCTCCGTCAAACCAAATGCACCGTCTGGTAATCGGGTGAGGGTGGGTTAGGGCGAGATCATGCCCCGCCCGCGCAAGCCAGCCAGCCCGTTTCGCTACTTCAACTCGTCGCCGGAGGTGATCCGGCTAGTGGTACTGATGTACGTGCGTTTTCCGCTGTCGCTGCGGAACGTGGAGGATTTGCTGTTCGAGCGCGGGATCGACATCTGTCACGAGACGGTCAGGCTATGGTGGAACAGGTTCGGCCCGCTGTTCGCCGGCGACATCCGCCGGCAGCGGGTAAGCCGGATGCGCGGCTTTCGTCACTGGCGCTGGCACCTGGACGAGATGTACGTGAAGCTGAACGGCGGGCACCGTCAAACCAAATGCACCTGCTGTTAATCGGGTGAGGGTGGGGTAGGGCGGGAGCATGCCCCGCCCTCGCAAGCCAGCCAGCCCGTTTCGCTACTTCAACTCGTCGCCTGAGGTGATCCGGCTGGTGGTGCTGATGTACGTTCGGTTTCCGCTGTCGCTGCGGAACGTGGAAGACCTGCTGTTCGAGCGCGGTATCGACATCTGCCACGAGACGGTGCGGTTGTGGTGGAACAGGTTCGGTCCGCTGTTTGCGGGCGACATCCGCCGGCAGCGGGTAAGCCGGATGCGCGGCTTTCGTCACTGGCGCTGGCACCTGGACGAGATGTACGTGAAGCTGAATGGCGAGATGGTCTACCTGTGGCGGGCGGTGGATCACGAGGGTGAGGTGCTGGAAAGCTACGCCACCAGAACCCGTGACAAGGCAGCCGCGCTTGCCTTCATGAAGAAGGCGCTGAAGCGGCATGGTTCACCCGAGGCGATCACCACCGATGGCCTGCGCAGCTACCGCGCAGCGATGAACGAGCTTGGCAACGCCGAGAAGCAGCAGACCGCTCGCTGGGCGAACAACCGGGTGGAAAACAGCCACCTGCCGTTCCGACGACGAGAGCGGGCAATGCAGCGGTTCCGGCAGATGAAGACGCTGCAGAAGTTCGCCTCTGTCCACGCCAACGTCCACAACCACTTCAGCCTGGAGCGCCACCTCATCGATCGACAGACCTACCGGGAACGCCGCTCCGCCGCACTGGCGGAGTGGCAGGCGCTTGTCAGCTGAGTGCAGCCGTCAAAGGTTGGCCTGCATCGTGTGGAGAGCGGTTCGCATTAGACTGACAGCACCTTCGGGAGCGATCGCGTTTGGGATCGTCGTGTGCGTCGTCGCGCTTATCGCGCTTGTTGCAGCCGTTTCGCGTGTGCTGGTCTGCGATCCTTATGTGAACACCGTCGTGCGGATGGAGGAACTGGCTCGTGGCGACTATACAAGCACGATCCGTTACACGCACATGAAGGATTGTGTCGGTCGCATGACCAAGGCGATGGAAGTGTTTCGCGACAACGGCCAGGCCATCGCGGCTTCAGCCGCCGCCCAGCGCATGGTGGTAGAAGCGCTTGGACAAGGGCTTGGGCTGCTCGCTGACAACGACCTTACGCACCGTATCGAGAAGCCGTTCGGCGCCGACTACGAAGCACTTCGGGAAAACTTCAACCGTGCGATGTTGGCCGTATCAGACGCGATCGGCGCAGTGGCCGCCGCAACGAACGGGATTAACAGTGGGGCGGCCGATATCCGGCAAGCCTCCGACGACCTGTCGCAACGCACCGAGCAGCAGGCGGCTTCGCTCGAGGAAACCGCTGCCGCGATGGACGAGATTACCGGCACCGTCCGCAGCACCGCAGCCGACGCACGCCGGGCCAACACTGCTGTCGGTGAGGCACGTGCCGAAGCCGAAAGCTCGGGCGAAGTCGTCAGCCGCGCGGTCGATGCCATGGGCGGGATCGAGCGTTCGTCGTCGGAAATCAGCGAGATCATCAGCGTTATCGACGGCATCGCCTTCCAGACCAACCTGCTCGCGCTCAACGCGGGCGTCGAGGCAGCACGCGCCGGCGAGGCTGGCAGGGGCTTCGCGGTCGTCGCCAGCGAAGTCCGCGCACTGGCGCAACGCTCGGCCGACGCCGCGAAGGACGTGAAGGAAAAAATCAACGCGTCCGCCAAGCAGGTCGACGCAGGTGTCGCGTTGGTCAGCGAAACCGGCAGGGCGCTACAGCGGATTATCGCGCGCATCGGCGAGATCAGCGCGCTCGTCTCGACGATCGCCACCTCTGCGGAGCATCAGGCGACCGGGCTGCAACAGGTCAACACCGCCGTCTCCGAGATGGACGGGGTGACGCAGCAGAACGCCGCGATGGTGGAAGAGGCAACCGCCGCCGCGCGCAGTCTCGCCGAAGAGGCGGATCGCCTATCCGCCGAGGTCAGCCGCTTTCGCCTTGACGTCCGGACACATGCCCCCGCTGCACCCTCTGCTTCGCCTGTACATGACCTGCAGGCGCGCGCCGCTCAGGCGGGCCGCGACGTCGCCCGCAATTCACGCCGTCCGGTCGTTGGCGCCCGCGGCAACGCTCTGGCTGTCTCGACGGACGAATGGTCCGACTTCTAAAAGCCTCAGAGCGGCATCATTTGGTGGGATAGGTTGGCGAGAGTAAGTGCAACGGGGTATTTCGCGGATCCCATGGCGCAACCTTGAAGGGCAACAATGTCTAATGAATCGATCTTCTTGGACCCTTTTGTCGTCGCGTTCGCAGTTGCCGTTGGTGACCGCACTGTTACCGATACCTCGCACACGCTCAATTGATCCAAGCTTCCGTCGGACACCTGACTTTCACCTCTCCTTAGGCGAAGCGCCGCGAGCATTGTCGCGCCCTGTTAACATGTGATAGCTTGGTTGAGATTCCGTTTTAGTGAAGTGTCAGCTTCCAGCATGATCGACAACGCAGAAGGCAGACTGGCCGCTTTGGTGCAACGGCAACGTGCGCGGCTGGCGCGATTCTTCGGCCAACACGCGCCCGACAAGTCGGAAGTGCCGGACCTTGTGCAGGACGTCTTCCTGAAGCTTACCAAAACCGAGATGCCCGAAGCCTTTGAAAACGAGGCAAGCTACGTTATAAGCGTTGCACGGTCGGTGCTGACCGACCATCATCGAAGGCGGCGGGTCCGGTATGCCGGGGAACATGGCGAGATGGTCGACGATATCGTCGACATGGGCCCTCCCATCGATCATGTGCTGGATAATCGGGCGATGGCGCAGCGAGTGCGCGCCGCGCTGCTCGACCTGCCGGAGCGTACCCGCGACGTGTTCGCGTTAAAAACCTTGCAGGGAATGAGAATGGCCGACGTCGCGGACGCGCTGAACGTGTCGCTCAGCACGGCCGAGAAGCATCATGCACGCGCACTGGCGCATTTGGCCGCGCGGCTGACTGATTACCGCCGATGAGCAACGATGATCTCACCGAAGCAGGCATTTGGTTCACGCGTCTCGATACGCCGGTTCGTGACGTCGGCGGAAAGGATCGCAGCGACTTCAGCTCATGGTATCGCTCCAACGCGGAACATCGCCGCGCCTTTGCCGCGGTGGCCGCCACCGGCGTGGTGATCGCTGATCTGGCGGACGACCCCGCACTGGTCGGGATTGCGCAATCCGCCTTGGCCCGCGTGCACGCGCGACGTCGCCGCACGCGGCTCGTTGTCACGGGCGTCGTCGGAGCGCTTGTCATGGTGCCGGTGGCGGCCCTGACCTTCCGCCACTGGCAGGCCCCCGCAACGAGCACGACCGCGCCCGTGCGGGTTGTCGAGACCGGTGTGGGCGAACGACGTGAGGTGGCCTTGGACGGGAGCGTGCGCATCGTGCTGGACACCAATACTCGCGTGACTATTTCCGATGGTGCGGTCACGATTGCCGGTCAGGCTTATGCGGCGGCGGGTACGCGACCAGCGCAAGTGCGCCTGCCCGACGGAATGACCATATCCACGCAGGGGGAAGTCAATATCCGGATCGACGACGAAGGGGCGACTGTGCTGGCGGAGGGAGCGCCGGCAACGGTGCACAGCGCCGCCTCGACGACCGTGCTAGCGCCCGATCACATCCTGAGGATAAAAGCTGGGCGCAGCAGCATCGCGCGCGCGGCAGATCCGGCGGCGATCACCGGCTGGCGTAGCGGCTGGCTTTTCTTCGACGACACGCCGTTGCGCGAGGCCGCGGCGGAGATCAATCGTTACCGGCGCACCCCGATCCGCTTGTTGCACGGGACCGGCGCGTTGCGAATCAGCGGATCGTTCCGGATCGACGATACCGGCGCGTTTTTGCGCGCGGTGGGGCAAACGCTTCCCGCAAAGGTCAACGTCAGTCCGGACGGGGCCACCATCGGGATCGCACGCGGTCACCAAAAAATAAAATAGTCGGAGTATTACGGGTTTTCGGCTGACGTGCGTCTCTACGCATACAGCCGGCTCGATCACAACCAGAGCCTGGCATGGAGCGGAGAGGGTGACACGCCGGATGGGGAGGGTGATCGGCATGACGGGTCTCGCGACCCTCGCGATGCCCGTGGCCGCCCGGCCGCAGGCGCCGCAGCGGGCCGCGATCAGCGTCGAGCGGATCGATCTCGCCCGGGCGCTCAGGCAATTTTCGAAACAGACCGGCCGGCAGGTGGCCGCGCCGGCCCATCTGCTGCGCGCTCGCAAGGCGACGGCGGTTGATGGTCGAACCTCGCCGGAAGCGGCGTTGTCGCGGCTGCTGGAGGGCACTGGCCTGTCTTTCCGTACGGTCGATGGCGGCTTCGTCATCGCCGCGCCGGTTCCGGTCGTTGCGCCGCGCGCAGAGACATTTGACCCGCATGTCGCTCCCGGGCCGATGCCCGACGTCGTCGTCGTCGGCACTCGACTGGACAGTGGCGAGGCCGTCGATATCCGGCGGCGCGCGCTGCAATCCGTCAACATCCTGACTGACGACGACATCCGGCGCTTTCCCGATACGTCGCTTGCCGATGTCGCGCGCCGTGTCCCCGGCGTGCAGTTGTCGGTGCGGTCCGGCGGCGGGATCGTCACCGTTCGTGGTCTCAGCCAGGTCGAGGAGCGGCTGAACGGGCGAAACCTGTCCAGCACGACATTTCGGGGTTTCGACATCGCAGCGCTCCCCGCCGATATCGTCAGCGGAGTGGACGTCTACAAAACGCCGTCGGCCAGCCAGATCGAAGGCGGCATCGGCGGCGTCATCGATTTCCACACGCGCCGCCCGTTTGACGGCCCCGCCCGTACGGGCATGCTGACCGTCAAGTCTGCGCACGGCAATCTCGATGATCGCATTCGCCCCTATGTCTCGGGCCATGTCGGTGCCCGCGCCGATGTCGGGGCGGGGGAAATCGGATTGCTGGTCGGCGGCAGCCATCAGGGTCATGATATCGGCGGCGACATTTTCCGCGTCGAGACCAACGCTGGGCAGGCGACGCCACAGGGTGATGTGGTCGACGCACCCGCCGAGGCTACGAAACGCTATCTGCGCGGCACCAAGACGTTGACCACCGGTTACGCCGCCGCGCAATGGCGGCCGTCCGACGCGGTTGAACTTACCGCCGACCTGCTGGTCAACCGCAGCGATCTGGACTTCGCCAACGTCTCGCTGACCGCCGGGCTGGCAGACGGCGCGATAACTAGGACGTTTGCCGGTGATCGCGACGGCGATCCGGTGCGTCGGGCGACTTGGGCCAACGTTCCGCTCACGTCGGCCACGAACCATGGCATCGGGCATTTCGACGCGCGCCAATACGGGCTTAACGCGCGGGTCATCCAGGGTGCGTTGACAATCCTTGTCGACGCCGCGCTGAGCCGCACCGGCTTTCACTACGGTACGGCCGAACTGTCGCTGCGCACGACCGCATCGCTATTGTCATACGATAAGACGGGCGGGATCCCGTACTTCACGGTGGCGGGCGTCGATCCGGAACGGCCGGCGTCGTGGCGACCGGCCAGCTATGACGACGTGCGCGTCGCCAACGACAATGAAGAGGCAGCGGGCAGGGTCGACGCGATCTACACCGGCACAGGCCCAATCCGGACGGTGAAGGTCGGGCTGCGGCTGACGCAGCGACGCGTGACACAAAGGCTGGCGGTCGCGAGCGCCTATGCAGCGGACGGCGCATCGTTTTCGGTTCCGGTCGGTCCCAGTGGGTCGCGATTGTTTTCCGACCGCTATCCGCAGCCGATATGGAACGCGCCGGCACCGGGTTCGCTGGTTCCGGGCCGCGTCGAACGTACGCGAGCGTCGTTCGACCTCGCTCCAATCGTCACAAGACTGGACTATGACGGTGCCGAGACGATCGCCAATGCCTATGCGGAGGCGGGCTTCGACCTGATGCTCGGTGCGATCCCCGTACAGGGAGACGTCGGCATCCGTTATGCCGAAACCCGCGTTGCGATGCAGCGGCAGGACGGCTCCGGCGCGACGCCGGTCCGTTACGGTCACTGGCTGCCCAGCCTGAACCTGCGCGCGGAACTGGCCTCGGCCACCTACCTCCGGCTCGGCTGGTCGCGCCAGATCACGCGTCCATCCTTCGCGCAACTCGCCCCCACGACCACGATCGATTTCGTCAATGCGGTCGGGGAGGCGGGCAACCCGGTGCTGCGCCCGCTGGCAGCGACGCAATATGACGTGGTGCTGGATTATTATTTCGGTCGCCGGGGCAATGCTTACCTCGCCGGTTTCTACAAGAGTGTCTCCGGCTTCATCCGGATGCAGGCGTTGCCCGAGGAGATCCAGGGCCGCACGCTGCTGATCAACCGGCCGATCAATGCCGACGACGGCTGGATCGGCGGGATCGAGGCTGGCTACGTCTACCGCCTGACGTTCCTGCCGGGTGCATGGGCCGGACTGGGCGTACAGGCAAGCTACACGCGGGTCGCCAGCTTCCGGGTGGACAATGGTGCCGGATATCGTGTGCCGCTGGAGCAACTGTCGCGCGACAACCACGCGCTGTCGGCCACTTACGACCGCGATGGCGTGACCGCCGATCTGACCTGGGTGTGGCGCAGCCGCATTGTGGAGCTGTCGCGTGGCGACGTGGCGGGGCGGCCATTGTATCGCGATCCCTACGGACAGCTCGATGCGAACCTTTCGGTCGCACTGACGCCGCGGTTCAATGCGGTGGCGGGCGTCGTCAACGCGCTGCGACGGCGCAGCGCGGAATATTTCGGGGACGTCCGCCGTCTGCATCAGGTCTTCGTCGAAAGCCGGCGATTTCTGGTCGGGGTGACCTATCGGACGGGGGGGCCATGAACAGCGGGCACGATCCCGCCGGCTGAGCCGCCGACGTTCCGGAAACCGATCACCACACATCAAAAAACGACCCGGCACAATCGCGTGTCCGGGAGGGGGGAAGTATTATGTCGAAAATGAACCGCAACGACTGGCTCTACAGCGGCTTGTTGCTGCCGATCATCGCGGCTTGCGCCAGCACCGGTGCCGCGGCGCAGACGTCGACGACGATCGACGCTGCAGCGAACCCGGCCACCGCCGCCGAAGCGACCAGCTCGACCGCCACCGCTCAGTCCGCTGTCACGCAGGATCCATCCATCGCTGACGTCGTCGTCACCGGCCAGCGTCTCGGCTTCAGCACGACCAGCCAGATCAAGCGTGATGCGCCCCAGTCGGTCAGCGTGCTGACGACCAGCGATCTGCGCAACATCCCGGACACCATCCTGATCGATATCGTCCGGCGCGTGCCGGGGCTTCAGGTGTCGCAGGGCGGCGGCGGCGGCATCGTGTCGATTCGCGGCCTCAGCCAGACCGAGAACCGGCTGAACGGTCGCAACTTCCCGAGCGGCATCGGGCGCAACTTCGACGTCGCCACGTTGCCTGGCGACCTTGTGTCGGGCCTGGCCGTCTACAAGACGCCGACCGCCGACCAGATCGAGGGCGGCATCGGCGGCATCATCGATTTCCGCACCCGTCGCCCGTTCGATTTTGACGGTTTCGCGGGCGCTTTCACGCTGAAGGGCGTTCACACGAACCTGGACGACAAGATCGATCCGATTGCCTCGGGCTATCTCTCCAATCGCTGGGAAACCGGCATCGGTGATGTCGGCATCCTGATCGGCGGCAGTTTCCAGCGTCAGCGCAACGCGCTTGACCTGCTCACCACCAACGGAAATGCATTGCAAACCAACGCCGGCGGGACGAACGTCGACGCGCCGACCTCGGTCTACAAGCGCTACTTCTTCAACGACAAGGAACTGTCGACCGGTTACGGATCGCTGCAGTTCCGCCCGAGCGACGAGCTCGAGATGGCCGTCGACGTACTCTACAACAGCACGAGCAATCTTGGCGGCTTGCACAACCTGAGCGTCAATCTGCAGAACGGCACGCCGACGGGTGCGTTTGCGGTCCATCCGAACAGCAATGCGTTCCGCTCTGGCAACTACCGCGACGTGCCTCTCGAATCAGGGCTGGATGTGTTCGGCGCCAAGCTCGATGCGTTGCAGGCGGCTTACAACGCCACCTACAAGAACGACAACGCAACGATCAGCTTTGACGCGGCCTACACCCGCTCCACCAACAATGCGCCGGGCGGCGGCATTGCAATGCGCACCACGGCACCCACGGTCGCCTACGATGCCGACGTGCTGTACCCATCGTTCAACGTCGGCGGCGTCGACCAGACCAATGCTGCCAATTTCGCGTTCAACAATTTCTACGAGTACATCAATCGCGACAAGAGTGATGACATCGCGCTGCGGCTCGATGCGACGTACAACTTCGGGGGAACGCTGCGCACGGTCCAGTTCGGACTGCGTTACGATCATCGCGACATCGAACATACCGGGGGCTTCCGCGGCCTCCCCGTGCCTGCGAACGTCAGCGGCGTGGTAGCCAGCGGCCTGAGCGTGCAGACCGACAACAACCTGTACGAAGGCACGCCGGTCACCCAACGTCAGTGGGCGACTTTCGACAAGCGGTCGTTGTCGACCTACATCGGTTCGACGCGTCAGGTGTTCGGCATTTCGGGCGGCGTGCCCGACAGTCCGGCATCGGCCTATGACGGGCTGGAAAAGGTGCTTTCGGCGTACGGTATGGCCAGCTTCGCGGTTCCCATCCTGGGCATTCCCGTAGACGGCAACGTCGGCGTCCGCGTCATGCAGACCGACTTCACTTTGAACGGCACCACCACGAGCACGACCACGGTCGGCGGGGTGACCACGAGTGCGCTAACCCCGCAGGTGACCGGCAGCAAGTATGTCGACGTCCTGCCAAGCGCCAACCTGCGCCTGACGCTGGCCGACGAGCTGTTCCTGCGCCTGAGCTATTCGAAGCAGCTCACCCGTCCGGGCTTCGGGCAGCTGGCACCGGTTACTGTACTCAACTTCCAGGACCGCATCGGATCCTCCGGCAACCCGGCGCTTAAACCCCTGCGCGCCGATCAGCTCGATGCCTCGCTGGAATATTATTTCGGCACGGACAACAGCGTCTACGTCGCGGCCTTCTACAAGGACGTTGCCGGCTTCATTCGCAATGAAACGACCGCGGCGGCGGTGTCGGGGTTCCAGATTACCCGGCCGACCAACGCCAGTAACGGTTACGTCGCGGGTGCCGAAATCGGTTACCGGCAGAACTTCGCCTTCCTGCCGGGCGCGCTGTCGGGTCTGGGCGTGCAGGGCAGCTACACCTATGTAGAGGGTAGTCGTTCGGCTAATGCAGCCGGTTATGTCGTACCGTACGAACAGATCACCCGTAACAACTACCAGCTGTCGGGCTTCTACCGGAAGTACGGGATCAGCGCGAACGTCAATTGGGTGTGGCGCAGCCGCTTGCTGGAAGCGACCAGCAACGATCCGCGCGGTCGCCCGGATTACCGCACGCCGTTCGGGCAGCTTGATGCCAACCTGATCTACGCCGTGTCGCCACGCGTGAACCTGATCGTCAGCGGGGTGAACCTCACCCAGTCGCTGATCCGGCGCGCTTTCCAGGATGACCGCTTCTTCGCGCAGAACGCGCTGGAGAACCGCCGCATCCTCGCCGGCTTCCAGATCAAGCTGGGTGGCGGGATCTGACGACCCTTGCCGCCCCGACCACACGGCCGGGGCGGCATCACTGAACCAACATCGGAGTTGAGGATGATCGACGACACGGCTTTTTCCCGCCGAACGCTCCTGATGGGTGCTGCGGCTACATCCCTGGCCGCTGTGCCGGCGGTGGGCGCGCAACGTGCCGCGGCGGCCAATCCCGCCGGATTGCGGCTGCTCACCTCCACCGATGGTATCAACACCCCGCCGCGCGGCGGCGGCGTAATGAAGTTTAGCTTCGCCAACCCCGAACCATCCATCGATTTCGCCGGCCTGGTGTTCGGGTTCGAGATCATCACGTTCGAGAACAACTACGGCATCGATCCCGCGATGGTCAGCGTGGAGCGCGGGGACGCCACGCTGCGGCTCACCGCCACCGGCCTGACCTGGGCCGGGGGACAGCAACGCCGGCCGGGTCGCCTGGTCGCGACGATGACTCGCGGCGGCGACGGCGCGGTCGAATGGACCGTGGCCGCACAGATGGACATCCCCGTCAAAGCGGTGAAGACCCTGGTGCGCGGGCTACCGCGCGGCCGGCTGTCGATGGCTGCCGAGCAGTGGGACGACACCGGCGAGAACGAGCGCGTCTACGAATATCCCATGCTGACGGGTGGCATGGCGACGCCGTTCATGGCGATCGAGGACAAGGCGGGGAAGGTCTGGGGCATCTCCGCCCTCCAGACGGAGGTTCGCCCGGCGCGCTTCGCCTTCCTGCCCGGCCCCGACGCGTTCAAGATCGAACTGCTCTCCGAACAGGCGGGGTGGGATCGCCGGAACGCCGTGGAGACATGCCGCTGGCGGATCGCGGCGGATGCCGACATCACCGCGGCGGCACGACGGCATTTCGCTACCGTCGAGAAGAGCTGGAACATCCCGGATTTCGCCGCGCGGCAGGATGCGCCGGCGTGGATGAAGCAGCTCGCCTGCGTCGTCGCCCTACATGGCGAACATTGGACCGGATACGTCTTCAACGATTTCGCCCGCCAGCTCGAGATCCTGCGCTGGATCGCGCGACAGATCGATCCGGCGACGGTCATGGTGTTCCTGCCCGGTTGGGACGCGCGCTATTACTGGGATTATCCGGCGTTCACGCCCGGTTCGCGTCCCGGTGGGGAAGCCGGGCTGAAGCGGCTGATCCGGGAGGCGCGCAAGCTTGGCTTCCGCATTGCGCTGATGTTCGGCTCCAACGTCGCCAATCCCGCGTCTCCTGCCTTCGCGCAGGTCGCCGACGCGCGCCTGCTCGACGTCTACGGGTCGCAATTCCCGGCTAATTACGTCGACTGGGACGGCGACCGGAAGGGCGACGGGCCGATGGTCTTCATGAACCTGGGGGTCGACAGCTGGCGTCGCCACCTGACCGGTCGCATCGCCGATATGCTCGACCGCACCGGCGCCGACGCCTATTTCCTCGATATCTGCGGCCTGTGGGAAAACAACACCCAGGGCGACATGTTGCTCGGCACGCGAACGCTGGTTTCCGAACTCGCGCAGCGACACCCCGGCGTGGGTGCCGTCGCGGAAATGCAATATGACGCGCAAATGGGGTTCATCCCGATGAACCATGTGGCACGCTACCCGCTTTACCCGCAGGCGAGCGATGGCAAGGTCGCGTCGTTCAACCATCTCAGCTGGCCAGCGCCGGGACCGGGATCGACCGGCGTCCACGAGTACGGGTTCAACACCTATCGCCCTGTCACGATTGACCAGCGGCAGATCCCGACCATCACGTTTGTCGACGATAGCTTCACCGACCAGCGTGCCGCCATCATGCGCGATCTCGCGACCGCGCGGGCGCGCTTCGCGAAGCGGAACGGGCGGACATGATCCATCCGGATGGCGAGCCGTCCGGCGCGCCCGCGCGCGCGCGGGCGCGCGGAAACGAGGCGGACCATCCCGTGGAGCCGGAGGCGCGCGGATCGGGGCGGCGGTTGCGCGGCGCGATTGCATATCGTCTGGGCACCGCAATCCTCTCCGGCGAACATGGGCCGGGCGATGTCCTGCCCAGCGAGACGGAGGGCTCGGACGCTCTGCGAGTATCGCGCACCGCGTATCGCGAGGCGATCCGCACGCTCGCCGCCAAGGGGCTGATCGAGAGCCGGCCGCGCCTCGGAACGACAGTGCTGCCACGGCATCGCTGGAACATGCTCGATCCCGACGTGCTGGTCTGGACCTTCTCCGGCGAGCCCGACATGACGATCGTGCGCAATTTGTTCGAATTGCGCGCGATGGTGGAGCCGCAGGCCGCCGCGATCGCAGCGGAACGTCGCAGTCGCGCCGATATCAAGGCGATCCGCGGTGCGCTGGCTGCGATGGCGCGCCACGGGCTGGACCACGCCGCAGGTCAGGCGGCCGACTGCGCCTTCCATGACGCGATCCTTCGCGCCACCGGTAACGATTACCTGACCGTGCTGTCGAGCAGCATCGGCACCGCCGTGACGATGACCACGCAGTTTAAGCAACGTTCGCGCGCGCTGCCGCGCGATCCCATTCCCGGCCATCGCCGCGTCTTCGACGCGATCGTCGCGCAGGATCCCGTCGCGGCGGCGGCGGCGATGCGCGTGCTGGTCGATCAGGCGCTCGAGGACACGAGGCAAGCGATGGAATGACGATCGGCTGCCCCGCATGGGGAATGCCGATCGCAAGGAACGATCACGATAATGAAAACGGGCCGGACATCCGGCGGGAGAGAATGACATGACCGATGCACGACACGAACCTTGCTGCGACCACGGCGTGACGCATGAGCGAGCGGCGAACTTCAGCGTCGATCGCCGCGGCATGTTGCTGGGCAGTGCGACGCTCGGCGCGGGATTTCTGCTGCCGGGTGGTGCGGTGGCGGAGGCGGGTACCGCGATCGATTTGGCGCCGGCCGCCGTCCCGACCGCATCGACCACCGGTGAGGATCTGCGCCTACTTAAACTGTTCGACACGGCTGCGCCCGCGGCGTCGACCGACACCGCGCGCGGTATGTGGAGCGGCTGGCCCCATCGTGACACGCAATGGATCGACCTCACCTGGACCGCGCCGGTCACGACCGGGCGGATCGAGGTCTATTGGGCGATCGACGGCAGTGAGGTGGCGCTGCCCAAGCGCGCGCAATTGTCGCGCTGGGACGGTGACCGCTACGTCCCCGTGCCGCTGCGCCGCCCGCCGACGTTGGGTAACGACGTGTACGACACCTTCGAGTTCGCACCGCTCAGCACGGATCGGCTGCGGCTGGAGGTGGAGCCGGTCGCCGGCAAGTCCGTCGGCGTGCTGCGCTGGCGGGTGCTGAGCGCGGGCGCGTTGCCGGCGCTGGCGCCCGCCATCGCCGCGGGAGTCGACCGTAGCGTGATCGTCGGCGGGCGTACCTATCTCGCCGCCGATGCGCGCTGGGTCAGGCGCGGCAGCGGCGACGCGCTGCGCTGGAGCAAGGTCAGCGGCCCGGGCGAGGTGAGCTTCGCCAACCCCGCCGCAGCGCAGACGGCGGCGCGCTTCTCGCAGGCGGGCGATTACGTGCTGAAGCTGGCGGGCAACGCCGGCGACCTGACGTCCGCCTCCACCGTGCACGTACGCGCGGTGGCGCCCCCGCCGGCCAAGCGACTGGACGTGGTCTATACGACGCCGTGGTCGGTCGACAATCCGATGTGGAGCGCCCGGATCAAATCGCTGATCGTCGGCTGGATTCCGCATTGTGTGAACTATTGCGAGCGGACTGACTTGGCGACCGGCCAAGGCGGGATCGACAATTTCGTCGAGGCGGCCAAGGCGCTGCGCGGCGAGCCGCACGCCGCACACAAGGGCTTCGTCTTCTCCAACGCCTGGATCCACCAGACCGTGGAATCGATGTGTCTGGCGCTGATGGTGGATGCTGGCGGCGATGCCGAGATGATCGCGGCGCAGACCGCGATGCGTGCCACGCTGGAGCGCTGGATCCCGATCATCCTCGCCGCGCAGGAGCCCGACGGCTATCTCCACACCGCCTACACGCTGGCCGATCGCGCAAAATGGCCGAAGCGCTGGTCGCCCGAACATCGCGGCGATCACGAGGGTTATGTCGCCGGCTATTTCATCGAATCCGCGATCAACCATCACACGTTGACCGGCGGCAAGGATCTGCGCCTGTACAATGCCGCGAAGAAGCTTGCGGATTGCTGGGTCGCGCATATCGGGCCGGGCAAGCAGGCATGGTTTGATGGCCATCAGGAAATGGAACAGGCGCTCGTCCGCTTCGGCCGGTTCGTCAACGACGTCGAAGGCGGCGGTCGCGGTGACGGCTATATCGCCCTCGCCCGCTTTCTGCTCGATTCCCGGGAGGGCGGCTCCGAATACGATCAGAGCCACGTACCGCCGATCCGCCAGTACGAAGCCGTCGGCCATGCCGTCCGCGCCGTTTATTTCTACTCGGGCATGGCGGACATCGCCGCCGAAACCGGCGACGTCGATTACCAGAGCGCGGTCGTGTCGCTGTGGGATAACATGGTCAACCGCAAATATTACGTTACCGGCGGCGTCGGCAGCGGCGACACTGCGGAGGGCTTCGGCGTCGATTATGCGTTGAAACATGACGCCTATTGCGAGTCATGCTCCAGCTGCGGGCTGATCTTCTTCCAGTACAAGATGAACTTGGCCTATCACGACGCTATGTTCGCTGATCTATACGAGGAGACGATGTACAACGCCCTGCTGGGATCGGTGGGCGATGACGGCAAGAGCTTCTGCTACACCAACCCGCTGGACGGCACCGAGCGTGCGAAGTGGCATTCGTGCCCGTGCTGCGTGGGCAACATCCCGCGCACGCTACTGATGGCACCGACCTGGGCCTACGCCAAGGCACCGGGGGCATTGTTCGTGAACCTGTTCATCGGCAGCCGCATCCAGGTCGGCGAAGTTGCGGGCACCTCTGTCGAAATGGTCCAGGAAACGGATTATCCGTGGAAGGACGGAGTCGCGATCACGGTCAATCCGGCCGAAACGCGCGCCTTTGCGGTGCACGTTCGCGTGCCGGATCGCGCGACCAGCGCTCTCTATACCGCGACCCCGGCGGTCGGCGGGCTGGAGCAATTGACGGTCAACGGTCAGCCGGTCGCCGCTTCGATCGAGAATGGCTATGCGGTGATCCGCCGAACGTGGAAGGCGGGCGACCGGGTCGCCTTCGCCGTGCCGCTGACGGTGCAACGCATTCGTGCGAGCGACAAGGTGGTCGCCACCCGCGGACAGCAGGCGTTTCGTTACGGGCCGCTCGTCTACGCGTTCGAGGCCGTCGATCAGGCGAACCTCGACCGCATTACCACGACGATGCCGAAGCCGAAGTGGCAGCCCGACCTGCTCGGTGGGACGATGACGCTGGAAGGTAGCTGGCAAGACGGCAGTCCGATGCGCGCGATCCCGTATTACCAGCGCGGCAACCGCAGCAGCGATCCGATCCGTGAGTTCCCAATTGCCGACGGATCGGTCAGCTACGCGCCCGGCGGCGCACAACTGGTCGCCACCGCCGTGGTTGCCGAAGCGCCGCCGCAAACGGTGCGCGTCTGGGTGGCCGACGAACAACGCGGCTGAACGCTCCGGTCGGCCGATGGCCGATTTCTTTATGATGGCGTCGCCCGAATCGGACGGCGTCATCGCGAGCGGAGCGACATGCGACATCGGGGGCGACGCCGCCATGCCCCTGTTGTTCCGTTCGTCATGACCTTCGCAGCAACGCTGGGTGTGACAGCTCGAAGTCAAGGTCACTACACAAGCTCGTCCTGCAAGCTCGAATGGCCGTCGGATGATACCGTAAACGCGGATATGATACCCGTTACTGGAATAAGCAACTGCCTTGCAGGGACGGTTACACGAGCAAGAGCAAATGCGCAGCGATTTAGGGGTCGGCGAATGTATGGATATCCAGGGCTGCCAATAGAGATCGAGGTTGGTGTCAGTTACGGCAATAGGAAGCCGTACCTCGCACACCCACCGATAATAGCACAGATACTGGCTGAATTTTATACAAAAATGAACATTCGCGGGCTCCGAATATTCAATGGGAATATCAGCAGATTCTTGGTGTTCTGCTTTTTGCTTCGTACCAGCTTGTCGTGCCCCTCAAAGGATAAGTCAATCTCGGTTCATTCAACTGCCCTATCGCTTGGGCGGCCATTTGAAACCACGCGGCGCCATGTCAATGCGTTTGTCGAGTCGGGCATTTGCGAGCGGACGTCGCTAGGCGTCACAATCGCGCCGAAGGTGCGGTCGCACCCGGGAATACGCAAACACCTTTGTTACGCCCATAACTGTTTCGTTGAGCTGGTTGCGAGCGGAGTCTCGAGTGGTATATTCACCATTCCGTCCTTCAGTTTGGTGCGCGGCTTCTCAGTGGAGGATGGGGCGAGCGGCGCGGCTGATATGATGCTCGCAATACTCGACACTAATCGATGGATGTTTCCGGAGGCACTCGACCTTGCAATCTTCTCCGCAGTCCTTCACGTAAACTTGCAGCGTCACAATGCGGACGGTCTGATCCGGGCCGGCTTACAACCAAGGCACGCGGTGCATGTGACGTATATCGCTCGCCTTTTGAAGGTGCCTGAATCTACGATACGTCGCCGGACTGCACCGCTGACTGGACCCGGCTTACCTTTCCTGCGCCTATCAACTGGATTGCTTGTATCTCCTGGAGATATGCCAGTTGCAAACGCCTGCTTGGAGAGAACGCCGCGCGCCGGTTCGATCAGGCTTATTATCCAGCGTGCAGTCGCGGCAGGCCTCGTGTCAGGTGTAGGCGTTTGATCCTACGATTTTGGCGGTGCGATCCTTTCGTCGGGCACCGTCAAACCAAATGCACCTGCTGGTAATCGGGTGAGGGTGGGCTAGGGGGGGGGGAGCATGCCTCGCCCGCGCAAGCCAGCCAGCCCGTTCCGCTACTTCAACTCGTCGCCTGAGGTGATCCGGCTGGTGGTGCTGATGTACGTGCGGTTTCCGCTTAGCCTGCGTAATGTCGAAGACCTGCTGTTCGAGCGCGGGATCGACATTTGCCACGAGACAGTGCGTCTGTGGTGGAACAGGTTCGGCCCGCTTTTCGCGGGCGACATCCGCCGCCAGCGGGTAAGCCGGATGCGCGGGTTCCGACACTGGCGCTGGCACCTGGACGAGATGTACGTGAAGCTGAACGGCGAGATGGTCTACTTGTGGCGAGCGGTGGATCACGAAGGCGAGGTGCTGGAAAGCTATGTCACCAGAACCCGCGACAAGGCGGCCGCACTCGCGTTCATGAAGAAGGCGCTGAAGCGGTCCTGTCAAACCAATGTACCGAAGCCCCTGAAGCCGAGTATGGCTGGCGTTTTCGAGCGACTAAGCTATAAAGACCCCGCTGTCAGTGTCGCGAGTTTCCTTGGTATTTTCCGAGATGGGCCGTCGTTTGCCTGCTGAGAAGCAGCCAAACGGGGTAGAAACTCACCCTCGTTCGGCGATGTGCAGTTGCTTTGACAGCATCGCGAGCGGCCTTGATCTTTCGGAAGGAACCGCGCTTTTAGAAGCGGATGACGTGGAATCGACTCTGGGCTCTGGCGACGATGCTTTTCCTCGCGTCACCTGCCGTCGCCAACCCGGCGCAGGACCGGGCTGCGATTTTAGCCGTGGTGGCGCATATGGAGCAAGCCTGGAACCGCGGAGATTTCCGCGGTTACATGGCGGGGTTCAGCAATCCCGACGTCGTCTTCGTCTCCGGCGGCAAGTTCCAAACCGGCTGGCAGGGAACGCTCGACCATTATGTGCGCGATTATGGCGCCTCGCCTCAGACGCGGGGCAGCCTGCACTTCTACGACATGAAAGTCGAGTTGCTCGCCGAAGATTCTGCCATGCTGGTGGGCCGCTATCATCTAGAACGCCCCGTGCGGGCAGCCGAGGGCGTGAATACGCGGCTGTTCCGAAAGATCGCGGGCCGTTGGGTCATCACGCTCAATCACGTTTCCGCCCACGACGTGCCCAGTCGGTCGGCTGCTCCGGTCAGGGCGCCGTCTGCGTCAGCGCCAGCAGGTCGCCAAGGTCAGCGTTCCGACTGAGGGTCAGGTGTGGATAACTTGTTCATGTTCGTCGGCGGTTTGGGCGAGCAGGCGAAAGCGGGCATTCTCCATCTGGCGAACTGCAGACCCGGGAGAGTCTGCAGTGCAGCGACTAGCAAGCGACCGACGCCTGCTCCAATTTGGTCAGTGAGGAGGCGTTTCGAACCGCCGCTTGGAGCCGACCCGCTTATCCAACGCTCGCCCTGACGTGCGCAGCCGTTCCCTTTACGAGGGCGTCGAACACGATCCGCATACGATGTGCTGACCGGAGGTCTTCGTGCATGAGGATCTAAACAGGCAGATGGGCGGTGAGCGTCGTGCGCAGCACCGGAACGAGCGCCGGATCACAGTGGGCGATCGGATCCTGCACCACGCCGATGCCGAAGCCTGGGCGAAGCGCAGTTATTTGCGCGAGCTGATCGTAAGTGCGCAACGTAAAGGCCGCGCCAAAATGGTGACCGCGGCGGAGGGGTTCTCCGCCCGGTCCGCCGACCGTCGCATCGTGATGGGAGGCTGAGAGTCTGCTATCGACTACGACGACCAAAGAGCCGCCGGGACCCCGTCAAACTATCGTACCGGCGCACTCCGGAGCCGTGTAGGCCCGGCAGTTTCGAGCACCTATGCTATACCGGCTCCGCTGCCAGTGCTGCGAACTTGCTTGATGTTTCCCAAATTCGGTTGCCGTTGGCCTGCTGAGCAGCAGACAAACGGGGCACAAACTCACCGTCAATCGGACGTGTGCAGTTGCTTTGGCAGCACCTCTTGCGCTGTTCCCGAGAGGGCGTGTGCATTAGAGATCATGGATCGCTGTCGAACACCGGGATCGCACAAGTTCAATGGTAACGATACCGTGATTACGGAAACTCGTTTAATTTCAAACTCATCATCACGCCGCCTTAGCGTGGCATTGCAACGGGGCTGCAGTTTGAAGCTCACCGTTGAATTGGTTCTACGGTGGTATGTTGCCGCTTTGCGACGATCAGCTCCCCTTTTGATTAACTGGAGGAAGAGAGACAATCTTCTTGCTATCGCCATCAGTATTATTAATATTGTTAGCGGTAGCATCGCCGAGATGGTGCACCAAGTTGCATGGCCGGTCTCGTCGTTTCGAGATGCGGCAGAGGGGAGAGGTTCATTGATCATCGTTAAAGCGGTACTCGGAAGGCGTCGCTGCGCGCGTGCCGGTATGTCGTTGATGGCGGGGCTCGCCACCAGCATCAGCGTCCAAGCATGGGCGCAGGCCGAAATGCAGAGCATCTCGCCAAACACGTCGCAGGCGTCGGCACCCGCAAACGAGCAGAGCCAGCCTGGGGCGGGCGCGACAGATGATATCGATATTGTAGTCACTGGTCGCCGCGCCGCACTGGAAGCAGCGACCGAGCGGAAGCGCCGCAGCGAGACGATCGTCGACTCCGTCGTCGCCGACGATGCCGGAAAGCTCCCTGACAATTCGATCACGGAGGTCCTGCAGCGCGTTTCGGGCGTTTCGATCGTTCGCTTCGCCGCGCTTGGAGATCCCGATCACTTTTCGGTGCAGGGGTCGGGCGTTCAGGTTCGCGGACTCACCGGTGTCGCGTCACGCCTGAACGGCCGCGAGATCTTCAGTGCAAATAATGGCCGCGCGATTCTCTGGAGCGACGTGACGCCCGAGTTGATGGCGGCCGTCGACGTCTACAAGGCGTCCACCGCGGACTTGATTGAGGGCGGCACCGGTGGCCAGATCGACCTGCGCACGAAGATGCCGTTTGATTTCAACGGCAAGTTCCACGTCGCGGGCACCGGAGAGCTGAGCCTGGGGGATATGGCGAACAAGGCGGATCCGATGGGGTCGGTCCTGGTAACGGACTCCTTCGACACGCCAATCGGCCGTATCGGTCTCCTGGCGGACGTCGCATACAGCCAGTTCAGCTCGTTGTCGCAGTTCATCCGGACCGAGCCCTACTTCAAGACCAACATCGGTGGAACCGATCGATACATCCCGGGCGGCTTCACTTATGGCGACGAAGCGTTCCGGTATCGCCGAAACGGCATCTACGGCGCGGCGCAATGGGCTCCTTCGGACTCGCTGACCTTCACGGCCAGCTTCTTCCAGTCCCGGTATAAGAGTCAGTCGAGCGATTATGGTGCGCAGGTATCGTCGCAGACGCTGGCGGTGGATCCCGCGACCAGCAGCTTCGACGACAACGGCTTGCTACTCAAGACCACGTCGCTGTTCAATCGCGATACCGGCACGTTCCAGCCCGGTGGTCAAGTGACGAGCAGCGGCAACAAGGGTTTCGTGGAGAGCGACACGCGCACACGCGATTACTCGCTATCGTTCGCCTGGGCGCCTGCGGACGGCCCGCTGTCGATCAAAGGCGCAATCCAGCGGGTCGACTCACGCCAGATCTACGATCGTATCGATATCTTTCGCGAGGTTAGCTTCGGCCCGGCCTTCGGTATGGATCTGACCGGTGATCTGCCGCAGATTAGCGTTAATCCCGCCACGCAAGCGTCCTTCGCCGACCCGGCCAATTACTTCTGGTCGGCGTCAATGCCACACAACGAGCGCAACCGCGGGCGCCTCGACACGGCGCAGCTCGACGCAGAATACAAATTCGACGCCAGCTTCTTCCGTTCGGTGAAGGTCGGAGGCCGCTATGCCAAGCGCACGGAACGCGATCTTCAGAACGGCTACAACTGGACGGCGCTGGGCCGTGGCTGGAACGGCGATCCGCAACTGACCTATGCCAATGCCGCGCCGGGCGATGTCGGCCAGCACGTATTCAAGGATTTCTTCCGGGGTGAGGCCACGTTGCCGGGCAATTTGATGTTCGCGAGCCAAAGCCTGGCCGACCGGTTTAATGAGGATCGAACCGGCCTAGTAGCACCGCCCCCCGCCGGCTTCTGCCCGGTTGGTACCGAGTCCAACTGCTCGGCGTCCGGGCCCTTGCCACGTAGCGGCTATGGCGGGCTCTCCGGTATTCGGCAGCCGGGCTTCATCCTCCCCGGCGATCAGGTCGACAATCGAACCGAGAACACCGCTGGCTACGCGCTGGTTCGTTTCGGTGCGGAGGGATCCGAGAAGGGGATATCGGGGAACGTCGGCGTACGCGTCGTGCACATCGCGAACGAGGGCAGCGGGTTCATTCAGCAGAATGGCAACACGTTCATCCTCGATGGTCAAACAGTGACGCTGGGATCGCAGTTCATCGGCCGTGGCGGCAAGGCCGACTTCACGCGCGTGCTGCCGTCGATCAATCTGGTATTCGCGCCATCCGATAGGATCAAGGTGCGGGCGGGTTACAATATCACGCTGGACCTGCCGAGCTTCAACGCACTGCGATCCTCTGGGTCGGTGGGTGTCGCCACCACGGCCAATCCGGTCGCGGGGCAGCCAGGCGTCTTCACGAACTTTACGGCGGAAACGGGCAATCCGTTGCTCCGGCCCACCATCTCTAACAATATTGACCTATCGCTTGAATATTACGGCGAGCGCGGTACGACGTTCCACATCGCGCCATTCTACAAGCGCCTTTCTGATCTCCCGATCTTTTCGCTGACGACCCGGCAGGTGCCGGTGGTGTTCGCGGATGGCCGGACTGACACCGTCAGCGCCGCGGCATCTGATTACATCAATTCTCCAAAGGCCGCGACGATCAAGGGCGTCGAGGTGGGCGGTCGCTTCTTCCTCGACATGTTTCAGGGGCCGATCAGCGGCCTCGGCGTGGAAGCCAATTACACCTTCATCGACAGCAAGAATCCCGGTGACGTGTACCGGGACATCAACGGCGTCATTCGCTCCGACGCGCCGCTGGTCGGCCTGTCGAAACACAATGCCAATGCCGCGCTGTTGTACGAACGCAATCCGTTCTCCCTGCGCATCGCCTATTCGTGGCGTTCGCGGTACCTGCAGTCGACCAACAGCAACGGCACCAACCCGACCTATAACTATTTTGCGGCAGCGGGGACCGCGACGCCGATCCAGATTGCATTGCCCATCTACAGCGCCTCCTATGGCACACTTGACGCGGGGATCCGCTTCAAGGTGACAGAGAATTTCTCGTTCGGCGTCCAGGGTACGAACCTGACCGGGGCGACCGCGCGAACGCTGATGGGGGGCTATCCGGGTGGCGAACTGGTCGGTCGAAGCTGGTTCCAGAGCGACCGGCGCATCAGTACGGGGATCAATCTGTCATTCTGACGAACAAAGGCTATCGCCGCTGCGATCGTGAGTTCGGTCGCGGCGGCAGCGTGCTCACGGGAGCTTGAGGGCGCGAATGAAGAAGCAGATCCTCATTGTGGGCGGTGGCACGGCGGGATGGCTGACCGCCGGCTATCTCGCCAAGCGATTGAGCGCCGACCTGCCCGGCGGGGTAGCGATCACACTGGTGGAATCGCACGACATCGGTGTTCTCGGGGTGGGAGAGGGGACTTTCCCGACGATCCGCCGGACGCTGGCCACGATCGGTATCGACGAAGCCGATCTTGTCCGTCGCTGCGGCGCGACCTTCAAGCAAGGCGCCAAGTTCGTGAACTGGCGTAACGTACCGGGTCAAGGCGTGACCGATCATTACTCGCATCCTTTCCAGGTCGCGGATGCCAGCGGCGGCTTCGAACTTTTGCCTTACTGGTTGCTGGGTGTCGGTGGTGCCGAGAATTGGGACGAAATATCCAATCCGCAGAAGAAAGCCGCCGACGCCTGGCGCGGACCCAAGCTGCCAAGTCACGACGATTACGTCGCTCCACTTAATTACGCCTTCCACTTCGACGCCATCGCGCTCGCCGGGCTGCTGCGCGAACAGGGCATCGCCAACGGCGTCGAACATCTGATCGATACCGTCACGGAGGTCCGCCTTGATGAGGCCGGGGCGATCGCCAGCGTCCTGACAGAGCGGACCGGCGCATTGCACGCGGACCTTTACATCGACTGTACAGGATTCAGGGCCGAACTGATCGGCAAGGCGATGAATATCCCATTTCGATCGTGCCGGGAGGTGCTGTTCTCCGACCGTGCGGTCGCCGCGCAGCTCCCCTATCCGGGAGAGCGGGACCCGATCGCATCTTATACCATTTCCACGGCGCAAAAAGCCGGCTGGACATGGGACATCGGTCTGGATCGCCGACGCGGCATCGGCCATGTTTATTCCTCAGACCACATGGGCGACGAGGAGGCCGAGCGCGTGTTGCGCGACCATCTCGGCCCAGCGGGTGCCGGCGCCGAAGTTCGTCGGTTCAGGTTCGACGCGGGGTACCGCGAAACCAACTGGCACAAGAACTGCGTCGCGGTCGGTTTGTCGAGCGGCTTCTTTGAACCGCTGGAGGCTACCGGCATCGCCTTCGCCGAAGTGTCGGCCGGAATGATCGCCAACCTCTTTCCGTGGGGTGGCGACTACGAGACCTCCGCGCGTCAGTTCAACAGCAATCTGCGCCGTCGCTACGAACGCGCGCTGGATTTCATCAAGCTGCATTATTGCATTTCGGAACGCCGCGACACGGATTTCTGGCGCGACAACGTCGCAGCGTCGTCGATCCCGGACACACTTCACGAAATGCTTGATCGCTGGCGTTATCGTTGGCCCAACGAACTCGACATCGATGCGCAGGTCGACATTTTCACGGAGCCAAGCTGGCAGTACGTGTTGTACGGCATGGGCTGGAAGACGGATCTCAGCGCCAAGGCAGGAGCGCTTCGCTACCACGAGGATGCGCGCCGTGCGTTCGCGGAGGTACGGCGCCAGGCGGATTATGCGATCGCGAACCTGCCATCGAACCGCGATCTGATCGAATATGCACGCACGCATCGGTTTGGACAGAAACGGGGCATGGCATGAGCGCGAGCTTACCTCCGCCGATCCGAGAGGTCGTCATTGTTGGTGGAGGGACCGCGGGGTGGATGGCTGCGGCCGCGCTGTCTCGCCTGATTGCGGCCGGGGTATCGATCACGCTGGTGGAGTCCGAGGACATCGGCACCGTCGGGGTCGGAGAGGCTACCATTCCGTCGCTGCATGACTTCAACCGACTGCTCGGCATCGATGAAGACGAATTCATGCGTGCAACGGGTGCGACGTTCAAGCTTGGCATCGAATTCGTTGACTGGGGGCGGATCGGTGATCGTTACATGCACCCGTTCGGCACGCATGGACGCGATGTCGACGGAGTGAAGTTCCATCAACTATGGCTCCGGCAATCGCGCATGGCCGGGACGACCGCCGGCGTCGGGCGACTGGCCGATTACAGCCTGTCCGCCGTGGCGGCGCATGCCGGCCGCTTTACCCGGCCGACGGGCAATCCGGCTGCAGTGCTCTCGTCGCTTGGCTACGCCTTTCATTTCGATGCCGGACTCTATGGACGATATCTTCGGCAGATCGCAGAAAGAGCGGGTGTCATCCGGATGGAGGGTCGGATCACCAATGTCGACCGCTCGTCCGAAACCGGTCACATCGCCGCGGTGCGATTGAACGACGGGCGTCGGGTCGGCGGCGAGTTGTTCGTAGATTGCAGCGGCTTCCGCTCGCTACTACTCGGAGACGCGTTGGGCGTCGGCTTCGAGAGTTGGCAACATTGGCTGCCGTGCGACCGCGCGCTGGCGATCCCGAGCGCCCATGAGGGTGCTATGATGCCGTACACGCGGGCGACGGCCGATAGTGCGGGCTGGCGGTGGCGCATTCCGCTTCAGCACCGCATCGGCAACGGGCACGTCTACGCGAGCGCGTTCTGCGACGAGGGACGCGCACACGACGAGCTGCTGCGAGGGCTGGACGGCGTGGCGCTTGCCGATGTGCGCGAACTCCGGTTCGTCGCTGGCGTCCGGCAGCGGCTGTGGGATGGCAATTGCGTCGCCCTTGGGCTGGCCGGCGGATTTTTGGAACCCCTGGAATCGACGAGCATCCATCTTGTGCAGTCCGGCATCGCCCGGCTGCTGAGCCTTTTTCCGGACACCAGCTTCGCGAACGCCGAACGCGACGAGTACAATCGGCTGCTGCGTCTCGAGTATGAGCAGATCCGCGACTTCATCATCCTGCATTACAAGGCTACGACGCGGGACGACTCCCCGTTCTGGAATCACTGCCGCGCGATGGTCGTTCCTGCCACTTTGTCCCGAAAGCTCGCGTTGTGGCGGAGCAAGGCTCGAGTAATCCGGGATCAGGGTGGTCTGTTCACCGAGGACAGCTGGATCGCGGTACTCGCCGGACAGGAGGCGCACCCCGTGTCCTACGATCCCCTGGTCGACACCCTGCCGCTCGACGAAAGCATGCGCTTCTTGCAGCATCTTCGCGACATGATTGCCAAGACGGCTGCCGCCATGCCGCGACATGAGGATTTCATAGCGCGGCATTGCCGCGCCGGACAGGCGGAAGCCGCGTGATCAGGCAGCTTGCGTTAGTGGTTGCGAGCGCGCTGGCCTTGATGTCGAGCGGTTCGACCGGAACGTCGAGCTCCAATCCCGCGGTTGCGCCTTATGTGTGGCGTAACGTGACGGTGGGGGGGGGAGGGTACGCTCCCAATATCGTTTTCAGCCAGGCCGAGCGCGGGCTAGCCTATCTCCGCACCGACATGGGCGGGGCGTATAGATGGGATGCGCGGAGCAGGCGGTGGATCCCGTTGCAGGACGATCAGGCGGTCTCCAGCTACATGGGGATCGAGAGTATCGCGCCGGACCCGGTTGATGCGAATATCGTCTATCTCGCGGCGGGAATGAACGCCGACCAGCCGGCGGCAATCCTGCGATCCGCGGATCGGGGGAATACGTGGCGTGTCACGCCGGTGCCGTTCGGCATGGGCGGCAACGAAGCCGGCCGCGGGCTCGGCGAGCGTCTGGCGATCGATCCCAACGACACACGCCGATTGTTCTTCGGCTCTCGCCACGACGGCTTGTGGCGGAGCGACGACGCCGGGGCGACCTGGAGCAAGGTGGCGCGTTTTCCGGTCATCGGGCTGGGTCGACCTGCGCCGCGGACCAGCCACGGCGGCGTGTCCTTCGTGGTGTTCGATCCCAACAGCGGGAAGCCCGGTGCCGGATCGCAGCGGATCTGGGCTGGTGTTGCCGATCCGGGCGCAGCACCGCTGTTTCGCTCTGACGACGGTGGCGCGACGTGGGTCAGGGCGCCAGCTCCGCGCCTGTTCGCAGCCAAGGGTGTGACCGACAGACGTGGCGTATTATGGGTCGGCTTTGCTAGCGGGATCGGGCCATCTGACGCGAACACCGGGGCAGTGTGGCGCTATGGTCCGGATGGCCGAGGCCGGGATGTGACGCCCGCAGCGTGGCGAGAAAGCGCCGAAGGCGGTTTCCTAGGTGTGGCGGCCGCCGCTTCCGCCCCGGGAACAGTCGCGGTGACGACGATCGATCGATACAAGGCGGGTGACACGCTCTGGCTTTCCCGTGACGACGGGACGAATTGGGAAGATGTCGGCACGCGCAGCCAGCGCGACGTATCGGCGACGCCGTTTCTGTTGCATGAGGGCAGGGGCGCCGACTTCGGGCACTGGATTTCCGGGCTCGCAATCGATCCCTTCGATGAGCGGCACCTTGCATACACTACCGGCGCGACGGTCTACGCTACAAACAACATGCGGCCGGCGGGCCGCGTCGATTGGACACCGTGGACGATCGGTATCGAGCAGACCGCCGTCATCACGCTGATCTCGCCAAGCGCTGGTGCGCCCATCGTGTCCGGCTTCGGCGACCTGTCCGGTTTCGTGCACCGCAATCTGGACCGCTCGCCGGCGCCCAGCTTTATCGACCCTTACCTCTCGAACACGAACACGCTCGATTATGCCGGCCGCGTACCGTCTGTCATCGTCCGCAGCGGTAGCCTCTATGCCGATCGCCCACGGACCGCGACATTGGGGCGATCAGACGATGGGGGCCGGACGTGGCGCCCGTTGCGCGTTCCGCCGCTGGGGAATCCTCCGACACGCGACGATCTGACCGGGGCAGCAGCGATCACCGTGTCCGCCGATGGATCCGCAATGATCGTGGCGACGCTTATCCCGCACGTCACGCGCGATGGCGGCCGAACTTGGTATCCGATCCGTGGCTTGCCAGGACGGACGCGAGCGGTGGGGGACAAGGTTGACCCCGCGCTTTTCTATGCGGTCGATATCGAGAGCAACAGGTTGCTGATGTCGCGCGACGCCGGCAGCAGCTTTGCGGCCATACCGGCTAGCGGATTGCCGGAGACGTTGAAGCCCGCCGGTCGGCAGGGGCGGGAAGCACAAAGCGCTCTGACGGCCGCGCCGGATCGTTCCGGCGAATTGTGGCTCCAGGCGGGCCAGCAGCTTTTCCACAGCATTGATGGGGGACTGCACTTCGTCTTGGCGAGTGGCTCGCTGGACGTCGAACTATATGGGTTAGGCAAGGACTCGGTGTTTGCGATCGGAACGCTCGGCGGGCTACGGGCAATTTGGCGATCGTCGGATATGGGCCGATCGTGGAAGCGCATCGACGATGATCAGCATCGCTGGGGAGGGCGATACCGGGTGATCTCCGGCGATCCACGCCGGCCGGGGCGCGTCTATGTCGGGACTGACGGGCGTGGGCTCTTCTATGGCGATCCCGTGCCCGCCACGCGGTGACCTCACCGCACCGCTAACTCGAGCAGCGGCACCGTCAAACCAAACGTACCTGCTGTTAATCGGGTGAGGGTGGGGTAGGGCGGGAGCATGCCCCGCCCTCGCAAGCCAGCCAGTCCGTTTCGCTACTTCAACTCGTCGCCTGAGGTGATCCGGCTGGTGGTGCTGATGTACGTTCGGTTTCCGCTTAGCCTGCGGAACGTGGAAGACCTGCTGTTCGAGCGCGGTATCGACATCTGCCACGAGACGGTCAGGCTGTGGTGGAACAGGTTTGGACCGCTGTTCGCCGGAGACATCCGCCGGCAGCGGGTAAGCCGGATGCGCGGCTTTCGTCATTGGCGCTGGCACCTGGACGAGATGTACGTGAAGCTGAATGGCGAGATGGTCTACCTCTGGCGAGCCGTCGATCACGAGGGCGAGGTGCTGGAAAGCTACGTCACCCGCACCCGCGACAAGGCTGCGGCGCTTGCCTTCATGAAGAAGGCGCTGAAGCGCCACGGCTCACCCGATGCGATCACCACCGATGGTCTGCGCAGCTATCGTGCTGCAATGAACGAACTGGGCAACGCCGAGAAGCAGGAGGTGGGGCGCTGGGCGAACAACAGGGTCGAGAACTCGCACCTACCTTTGCGACGAAGAGAACGAGCGATGCTGCGGTTCAGGCAGATGAAGACGCTGCAAAAGTTCGCCTCCGTGCACGCCAACGTCCACAATCACTTCAGCCTGGAACGCCACCTCATCGATCGACAGACCTATCGGGAACGACGCTCCGCCGCACTGGCGGAGTGGCAGGCGCTCGTCAGCTGAACGTCGCCGTCAAAGACCAAGGTGCATCGTGTGGAGACGGGTTCGCATTAGACTGACAGCACCCTGGTGAGCGTTCTTGCGGCCTTATGAGATCGACACGGAGAGCAGACGCTCAGGAGGTCGGTCGTTGGGCCAACAACCGTGTCGATAACAACGATCTATCGTTCCTACGACGGGAGCGTGCCATGCTGCGGTTCAGGCGGATGAAGACGTTACAGAAGTTCGCTTCCGTTGCTAGGCCTTCATGGCACGAATGAGTGCGGAAGGCGGTAATGCGACCATGCTGCACACGCCGGACGAGGGTCTGCGCGGCAACAGCCACAGATGATGCAGGATCGCAACAATCTGCAGATCGCAGACCTGATGATCAAGTGGCTCATAAGCAAAGCCCTTCGACCTGCTCCGCGTCGGAGGTGACCGCGATCCAAGACGCGCTGGCTCGGCACGCGACCGCAACGTAAGCGTCAGGCAGCCCCAACCGAGCCTCGAAAATACAGCAGCCAGTCGACGGCGCCGGAAACGGCGCGTCTGGGTCAGAGGTGCAATTGCAGCCGTGTGATCACCTGCCCGGTTCCTACTCCGCCGATCACGGTCAAGCGGCGGCGGCCCGGGTGTCGATGACGATATTGGCGACTTGGGAGAAATCAGCGATGACGTGGTCGGGTTCGACCGGACCAGCAGCCAGGCTCCAGCGCGGCTGGAACCCGCCCGGGAAGTAGATCGTCTCCAGTCCCGCGGCACTGGCCGGCTCGATGTCGCGGTTCATCTGATCGCCGACCATGAAGGTACGCCCATCGGCGTGGGTGAGCGCGAGCATCCGCCTGTAGAGGGCGGCACTCTTCCTCCCCTCCAGGACGCGCTCGAAGAAATGGAGGATGCCGTGCGACGTGGCGGTAGCCTCGACGCGTCCCCTGGATGCCTCGCTAATGATGAGCAGGCGAACGCCGTCCCGCCGCATCGCCTCGAGCCCATCCCTGACGCCTTGACGCAGGGTCGGCGTCACCTCCAGCGAGGCCCTGAAGCGGGAGGCGATGGCGTCGGCATCGTCCGGCGAGATCCGATACTCGTGCCGCCCCCGCATCGCGGCGCGCGCGGCGGCGTTCGGCGCGACGCCCGCGAGCGCCTTCTCCAATCCCCTCACCAGCAGGACCGGTGGATAGCGGAGCCCGTCCTGATGCTGTTCCGCGATCGCCTGGTCGACGGCCCGCACGAAAGCGAGTGGATCCCCGTCCTGATCAGGGGTGCCAAGCTGGCGCCGGACATCGGCCAGCATCCCGATCTGTGCCGCCGCGAACACGCCGTCGGTGTCCCACAGCGTGTTGTCGGCATCGATGAAGACTGTAACTGGGTCCGGCGCCGGCATGATTACTCCTGACTCCGAGCCTAGTGTCGATTCAGGGGCTTTGCCAGTCACTTGCCATTCTGCGCGCCAGCCGGGACGACGCTGATCCGAACAGGTCCGCCATTCTTGTCGAGCAACACGCTGACGGGCTTCGGCTCAGGCTTCGTCGGCGGGACCAGGAGGACCGTCGCGGTGTAAAGGAGCGCGAACAGGACCAGGAAGCGCAGCGCCCAGGACAGCATGCTCTGTGCCGGCTGCAGGTAGCGGAGCTTGTCGGCCGTCTTGGCGGCGACCAAATATGCCTCGCCCACGTAGTTCCGCAGATACTCGAGCTTGAGGTCGCGGAACGTGGCGGTGCCAGCCTTGTCATCGACGAAGCTCTCCGCCCAGGCGGTCGGGGAGACGCCCACGATCCCACCGTAGAAGAGGAACGATACCGCCGTGCCCTGCTGGTTCGGCCTAGGACTGATCGGATACTTGAAGCGCGTGCGGGTCGCATGGAACGTGGTCAGCGCGCCGCCCAGCGCCGAAAGCACGAAGAGGAGGAAGGCGAGGTATGTCGCGACGGCCCAGAGGTGATGATGGTCGGCGGCAACATCGAGCGTGTCCACCGGATACCCCGCACTGAAGGCCGTGAACATGAAGCCGGCGAGAGCGCTCACGAACGAGGTGACCGTCAGCAGGCGGGACGCCTTGCCATCCTGATACTCCGTCTGGGCCTTGACCTCCGCAAGCGATGCCTTGGCCAGTTCGAGCGCCTCATCGATCGAGCAATCCTTCGCGCCCTTAAGGCCGTCCCAGCGGACCATCGCCTTCGACAGGTCGGGCATGATCGTATCCGCGCTCGCCGCGTCAGCAGCCGCGCCGTCAAGCTTGGGGAAGAAGTCGAGGCCTATGTTGGAGACGGATCTCGCAAGCGCGCCGAAGATCCCCAGAGTCCGCTTGTTCATCGCCGCACTTTCCCGAAAGTCCGACGGCGACAAGACCACCGGACGGCGAGGATGTCGAGCCGCAGGCGACCGAACCGACCGCGGCGGGTAAGGCGCTCCTCGACGTGCGGCGGCGTAGGCTCGCGCCGACACGTGGTGGCGCCGCGTGAGGTCTTTCATTCCAGCACCGGCGAATCAGATCGGCTTCGCACTTATCGCACAACTCGTCGTAACCTCGGGGCAGATAACTGTGTCCTCCTTGAGCTCGCGTGAGGCCATGATCGTTCTGCCGGAATGATGCGAAAATGGGTAGACCTTACGCGGCTTTCCGTTGACCGGGTCCGATACGCGCTGTAGCTACGGGAACCGGGGCATGCAAAAGGTAGTTCAGGGATGGAAAAGGGCCGCGTCGCACACGGCGTGCACACACAGTTTCGCCGCGCGACAGTGGTCATCCGGCATGGATGACTCCGCCGTCCTCGCGCCGTGCGCAAGCCGCAAGTTCATCCAGCCGGCCCCCATCGCGACCGCAGTTGCGCTGCCCAAGGCGGCGCAGGCGGCAGTCGAAACTGCATGGACTAAGGTAGTCGCCAGCCTGCCGGCGTGCAGGCGAGCGTCCGAACTCTACGGCGGACGCGGGTTCGGTCTTGCGCGCGAGGCCGCGTCCCGGGCTTCGGCAGAACTCTACGTCATCTCGGCCGGCTTGGGGCTGGTCCACTCCGAGCGCGCGATCCCGTCATACGGCGTGACCGTCTCCGACCGTGGCGATCAGGCCATAGCGCGCAGGGTCGTCGGGCGGTTCGATCCGGCGTCCTGGTGGGCGGCGGTGTCGCGCGGCGCCCATTCGGAGAGCCTTGCGTCGGTCGCGCATCGGCATCGTGGCCTCCTCCTGATGGCGCTGACGACGCCATACGCCGCGATGATCGGTAGCGAACTCGCGGCACTGCCAGCGGAGGCGCAGTCGCGCATGCGGCTGTTCGGCCACGGGCTCGCGGCAGTCCTACCCGAGCCGCTCGCGGGAAGCGTGATGCCATACGACGCGCGCCTGGACGCCGCCGTGCCGGGCACCCGCACGGACTTCGCGCAGCGGGCCCTGCGGCACTTCTGCCAGCACGTGCCGCTCGACGGTTCGCTCGACGCGGAGGGTAGCGCGCAGGAGGTGGGAAAGTTGCTCGCCAGCTACCAGGCACCCACCGCGCCGGTCCGCCCGCGAAGGTCGGACGAGGAGATGGTCTCACTCATCGCCGGGCACCTGCACCACACCACGGGCATCGGCCGCATACTGCGACTGGTCCGCGATTCAGACGGCCTCGCCTGCGAGCAGGCCAGGTTCAGTCGCCTCTACGGGCTGGCGGCCGCGCAAAGGACACAGGCATGACCAAGAAACGCAGGCAGCCGGCCGATGAGACGATCGCCGTAAGGGCTGTCCGAACGCGGCAAGGTGGCGTCGACCTTTTCGCGTTCTTCGCGCCGGGCGCCGAACTCCTCAAGTTCGCGGAGATCAGTCGTGTCAGTCGGAACGAGAGCGCCGGCCTGTCGGGCTTCCAGCGCAAGGAGATCAAGGGGCACGTCCGCTCGATCGTGGAATTCCTCGACAGAGGGGACGTGCTGTTCCCCAACGCAATCATCCTGGCGATGTCGCCGGCCGCGCGCTTCACCGAAGCGCGGGGCACGAAGCCCGAGGGCGACCTCGGCGCGTCGCAGGGCGGCACCCTTCGGATCCCCCTGCCGACCGACGGCAGCAAGGCGGCATGGATCGTCGACGGTCAGCAGCGCTCGCTCGCGCTGGCAGGCGCGCGGGATCAGCGCTTGCCCGTGCCGGTCATCGCCTTCGTCTCCGACGACATCGCTGTCCACCGCGAGCAGTTCATCCTGGTCAACAAGGCGCGGCCACTGCCATCGCGGCTGATCGACGAACTCCTGCCGGAAGTCGGGAGCGTCCTCCCGCGGGACCTAGCGCCGCGCAAGATCCCAAGCGAGTTGGTGAACTCGCTGCACGTGATCCACGATTCCCCCTTCCACGGACTGATCAAGCGTCTGTCCGACGATCGGAACGGGGCGGTCGTCAACGACGCAGCCGTTCTAACGATGATCAAGAACAGCATCGGGAGTCCGCTCGGCGCACTCGCGCCCTACAAGGCCACCGCCTCGGGCGGAGCGGACACGGCGGCGATGTATGCCGTCCTCGTCGCCTTTTGGAGCGCGGTGAGGGAGGTGTTCCCGGACGCATGGGGGCGGCCTCCGACCGAGAGCCGCCTGATGCACTCGGCGGGCATCGTCGCGATGGGCTACCTCATGGACCGCATCATGTCGCGGTGCTCGCGTCATGACGCCCGCCAGTTCGCCGTCGACGCACTCACCCCGATCGCGCCTCACTGCCGGTGGACCTCGGGCCGCTGGAACGACATCGGCCGCGAATGGAACGACATCCAGTATGCCGGCCGGGACGTGCGGATGCTGTCGGACCAGCTTGCTCGGCTCGACCACCTCAACAGCTTCGGGAAGAAGGCGGCGTGAAGTTTCTCTTCGCCGACAGCCTCGACTTCGTCGACCCGAACTACGACTTCCTCGCCGACCGCCACGGCGCGAAGCGCGTCGCCCTGCACGGCGACGAGTTCCCCCACGAGTTCCTCGACGAGGTGCCCTACGACGGAATGCTCGTCTCCCGCGGCATCGTCGGGGATGGGCCGGTGGCGGGCAAATACACGGATGCGCAGATCATGCGCTTCCGCCGCGAGGGCGCGCGGTCCTTCCTGCGCTTCGAGGAGGCGCGGTTCCCCGACACCATGATGATGGGCGACTGCGGGGCGTTCACCTACCGCGCGATGGCGGTCCCACCCTACGGCGGGGAGGACACGGCCGAGTTCTACGCTGACGGGCGCTTCACCCACGGTTGCTCGCCCGACCACATCATCTTCGACTTCGACGCCCCGATCAGCGCCCGGACGATCGAGGAGGTCCCCGAGGACGTGCGCGACCGCTATGAAGTGACGTTGCAGAACGCCGCCGAGTTCAAGGCGGCGGCCAAGGCGATCGGCCCGGGCTTCACGCCGATGGGCGTCATCCAGGGCTGGTCGGCTGCCAGCATGGCGGACGCTGCGGCCGACCTTGTGAAGATGGGCTACGACTACCTCGCGCTGGGTGGCACGGTGCCGCTTAAGATCCATCAACTCCGCCAGGCGCTGGCGGCGATCCGGTCGTCCATCCCCAGCGACACCCGGCTTCACGTGCTCGGGTTCGGGAAGATCGAGTGCCTCGCCGACCTCGAGCACTTCGGCGTGACGAGCTTCGACACGACGTCGCCGCTTGTGCGGGCCTTCAAGGACGCCAAGAAGAACTACTGGATGCGGGATGCCGCGGGCGACCTCTCCTACTACACCGCCATCCGCATTCCCCAAGCCACCGAGAACAACAAGCTCAAGGCCAAGGCGCGGGAGGGGAGCGTCAACCAGGAGGAGATCCGGGTGCTCGAAAGCGCAGCCCTCGTCGCCGTCCGCGAAATGGCGGGCAGGACCGGCGGCATCGACGACGCGCTCGACGCCGTCATGGAATACTGGGCGATCCTCAACTGGGACGAGGAGGCGAGCCCCTCCCGCCGCGCGGCCGCGGCCACCCGCCAGCGGGCTGTATACGCCCGCACCCTCGGCGAACGCCCCTGGGAGGACTGCACCTGCCGGGTCTGCCGCGAGGGCGGCGTGGAGGCGCTGATCTTCAGGAACTCAAACCGAAACAAGAGGCGGGGAATGCACAACCTCCACGTGTTCCATCGCCATCTCCAGAAATTCAGGACAACCGAGGCATGACGGAAAAACTCGAGTTCGATGTAATCGTGCCCAGGCAGAACGCGGCGGTGCCAGTCTTCACGTTCGCGGCCAAGGCGTCCGACGTGCGGCGGATCGCGCGGATAGAACGCGCGGGCCGCGACGCGGGCGGCGTGCTGAGCGGCTTCCAGCGTCCCCAGATCGCCGCCCACATCCGGGAAATCCGCGATTATCTCGAGAAGCCCACGGCGATCCTGCCCAACCCGATCGTGGTCGCGTTCACCGGCCGCGCGTCCCTCAGGCCCGTCGGCGGCGCGGGAAGCGGGATCCAGCGGCTCACGATCGACCTCTCCGACGGCGCGCCCGGGCTGATCGTCGATGGCCAGCAGCGCTTCACGGCACTCAACGAGATCGCCGACCGCGACTTCGAGCTTCTGGTATCGGGCTTCATCTGCGACGGCGCCGAGGAACTGCAGCGGCAGTTCATCCTGATCAACAACACCCGGCCGCTCCCCAAGGCACTCGTCTACGAACTGCTGCCGCAGGTCTCCGACCTTCCGCTGCGGATGTCGAACCGAAGCCAGGCCGCACTCCTGACCGAGGCGCTGAACTACCGCGCGGACTCGTCGCTCCGCGGCCTCATCCGTCAGCAGACCAATCCGAAGGGCATCATCCGCGACACCGTCCTCCAGCGCCTCATCATGGCCTCGCTGACGGACGGTGCCCTACGCCTCCACGCCGGGGACGACCGGACGCTGATGGAGAACGGGAGCCGCCTGATCAGCGAGTATTTCCACGCGGTCCAGACCGTCTTCGAGAAGGAGTGGAAGGGGCGGACCCCGAAGGACTCCCGCCTGCTGCACGGCGCGGGGATCATCGCGATGGGATACGTCATGGAGGCGCTCCACGTCATGACGGGGGCCACCGAGCGCGAAGAGTTCGCGGACGGGCTGCGCCTGCTTCGCGGCAAGACCGCATGGACCGAGGGCGAGTGGACCTTCGGCGGCGAGCGCAGGCGATGGAACGGCCTGCAGAACGTCCCGTCGGACATCCGCCAGCTGTCGCTGCACCTCGTGCAGGTGCTCAAGCGCGGGCTCGCCGAACGCGAACAGGCGGCCTGACGATGGCCTATTCGGTCAAGGAGATCTTCTACACGCTGCAGGGCGAGGGCCGCAACGCGGGGAGGGCGGCCGTCTTCTGCCGCTTCGCTGGCTGCAACCTATGGTCGGGGCGCGAGGCGGACCGGCAGACCGCCGCATGCGCGTTCTGCGATACTGACTTCGTCGGTACGGATGGGGACGGCGGCGGCCGCTTCGCGAACGCAGCCGCGCTCGCCGCGGCGATCGGCGCGACATGGGAGGCGACGACGTGGCAGGGCCGCAGGCTCGTCGTTATGACGGGAGGTGAGCCGCTGCTCCAGGTCGATGCCGCCCTCGTCGAGGCGCTGCACGCCGACGGGTTCGAAGTGGCTGTCGAGACCAACGGCACCATCGCGCCGCCGGCGGGAGTGGACTGGCTGTGCGTCAGCCCAAAGGGCACGGCGAAGATGGCGGTAACCTCCGGCGACGAGTTGAAGCTCGTCTTCCCCCAGCGTGACGCGCGACCCGCCGACTTCGACCACCTGGACTTCCGGCACAGGCTTCTCCAGCCGATGGACGGACCGGACGTGGAGCAGAACACCGCCGCCACCGTCGCGTTCTGCATGGCCAACCCGGACTGGCGGCTGTCACTCCAGACCCACAAGCAGTTGGGGATCCGCTGATGTTCGAGCTCAGCAAGGACTTCAGGTTCGACGCGGCGCACACGCTGAAGCGCTCGATCGACGCCGATTCCAGCCGACGCATCCACGGCCACTCGTATCGTGCCCAGGTCGTCGTCCGCGGCATCCCGGACCCTGCGACGGGCATGATCATGGACCTGGGAGCGCTTGACGCCGCCATGGCCTCGGCACGGGACGGTCTCGACCACCGCTTCCTCGACGAGGTTGTTGACCTCGGCCCAGCCACGATGGAGAACCTCGCGCTGTGGGTTTGGCGCACGCTGGAGCCGCACTGCAAGGGTCTCGCTCGCGTGGTCATCTACCGGGACGCGAGCGGGGAATCCTGCGCCTATTTCGGAGAGCCGGCATGACCGAGACCGCGATGGTGCTGTTCTCCGGCGGACAGGATTCGGCGACCTGCCTCGCTTGGGCCCTCGACCGCTTCGACAGCGTGGAGACGATCGGCTTCGACTACGGCCAGAGGCACGCGGTCGAGCTGGAGGTGCGCAAGACCGCGCTGGCGGCGCTGCGCCGCGACTTCCCCACTTGGGCCATACGGCTCGGGGAGGACCACCTGATCGACCTTTCGGTCCTCGGACAGATCAGCGAGACGGCACTGACGCGCGGAGGCGAGATCGCCATGCAGGCCAACGGCCTGTCGAACACCTTCGTGCCGGGCCGCAACCTAATGTTCCTGACGTTCGCGGCGGCGCTCGCCTACCGTCGATCCGCCAAGCACCTCGTCACCGGCGTGTGCGAGACGGACTATTCGGGCTACCCCGACTGTCGCGACGACACGATCAAGGCTCTGCAGGTCGCGTTGAACCTCGGCATGGAAAGCCGTTTCGTCATCCACACGCCGCTGATGTGGATCGACAAGGCCGCCACCTGGGCGACGGCCAAGGATCTGGGCGGCGATGCGCTGGTCGACATCGTCAGGCGGGATACACACACGTGCTACATCGGCGACCGCAGCGTCCTTCACAGTTGGGGATACGGCTGCGGCAACTGTCTGGCGTGCAACCTGCGTCGCGAGGGCTATTGCCAGTTCGCCGACGCGGATGGCATCGATGTGTTCCCGTAGGAAGGATCGGCGGAAACGTGTGACTTCGCCCGCTTTTCCTTCACGGACGGTGGACGCCCGACGCGGCGCGATCTAGCATCCTGCGAAACGGGGAATTGGCAGGCAGCGGATGAAGACTACCCTGGTAGCGGAGGAAATCGCGCGAGGTCCCAACCTTGGGTTTGAGCCCGCGGCGCCGTTCGCGGCGAATTGCAGGACGTCCGTGCTGTGCCACGGCGTCCGCCCGGCATGATCGAGTTCATCGGGCCAAAAGACGCTTGGGTCGAATCGACATCCGGCGAGCGCCTGCTCTTCATGCTGCTCCGGCATCACCGGGAGTATGCGTTTCTCGTGAAGACGCTATCTGGCAGCGGTCTGCGCCTGGGCGGCCGCTTCTCCGACATGAGCAACTTCTTCGTCGGAGCTTCCGTGCTCCACCTCATGCAGCGGATGGTCAAGCTCGCCAAGGACGTGATTGCCGAACAGGATGGTCGGCTGGATCAGGTCCGGGTGCTCAGGGCGCGCATGTTCGACGTGCTCATCACACCGCTTGAGTATGGCGGCGACATGGGGGCTCTCGTGCAGGAAGTCTTGGCGAGCGCCGAGCAGTCCACCAAGGAGCTGAAGCCGGGTCTTCGCGACCGGGTGGCAAAGCATGGCCCTCCCGACTGCTACTCCTGCGGTCGTACGTTCGGTGTGACGCCACCCGGGGAGACCGACCCGCTGGCCCGCACCGCAGATCACGTCTGGCCCCGAGCGCTTGGCGGTGACTCAAGGTTCGATAACCTGCTGCCCGCTTGCAAGGATTGTAACAACGCCAAGGAGCATATCGCCGCGTGGCAGATGGCGTGGCTGCAGCCAGCGGTTTTTACAGAGTCCCATGGCAACGGGGGACTAAAGGGGCTCCGGCGGGAAAATCGGATGGCTCTCCACATGCGGGCCGCCATGGCGTATGCGAACCAGAATGGCTCGACGCTGCGAGATGCCTACCTGGCAATCGGGCCTCGTATCGATCCCGCTCGGCTTGACGACGACCAGGGCTACGACTTCTTCAACCTTCGCGTGCACGACGAGGCACGCACCAACGTTTTCTGGACACCTGCCTGATGGACTTCCCATACGATGCTTTCGTCTTCCATCAGCGCCCTGACGGCGGCGGTCCGCAACTCGCCGTGTTCATCGCTCCGGCCGGAGAAGTCTCCACTTGGTCGACGGTGGACCCCCTCGGTCCGGACAATCCGATGGCTCCTCAGCGCGAGCCCGCGCCAGCCAGGATCGCCAGCATCGCCCGGTTCTTCCAAGGCGACATGCGCAACACCATTCCGACCGCGATCGTCATCGGCCTAAGGGAGCACTTTCAGCTCGACTTGCAGGCCGGCGGAACCGCGCGCCTAACGATCTCCAACGGCGCGGCGGACGACCTCAAGCCCGCGCTCGTGATCGACGGGCAGCATCGCTTGCGCGGGATGGCGGCGGCGGACCAGGCAATGTCGGTGCCAATCGTGGCCGTGCTCGGCGCTGACGATCTGGAGATGGCGTTTCAGTTCCTGGTGATCAACAACAAGTCGGCGCGTGTGCCGCGAGATCACATCCGAGCCCTTGCCCTCAACTACGGCGAAGATGAATTGCGCGAGCGGCTGAAGTCCGCGCGCCTCACGCTCGACCCAAACCTAGCGTCGGTCGGTGTGCTCGACGAGGCAGCTGAGAGTCCGTTCGCGGGCATGATCGCCTGGCTGAACAATCCCGCCGAGGATCGCGTCATCGTCCCGGCTTCCATCGAAGCGATGGCGGCAGAGGCGAAGTCGATGGGCTTCTCCGAGTTCGAGGATCCAGATACGCTCAATGCCTACCTGATGGCTGTCTGGAGCGAAGTTAAGTCCCAATGGCCTCAGCTGTTCACCGCTGGGAACAAGCTACTGGGTAAAGTCGGGCTCACTTGCATGACGCATTACATCACCAGGACGATCAAGACCTGGGGCCGCAATCCACACCTGCGTGAGACCGTGAACGTGGGTGATCCCGACAAGGTTCGCGCGAACACCCGTGATATCCTCGCCTCGCTCACACCCTCATTCTTTCAAGCAGAGTGGAAGAGCACAAGTTACGACACCCGTGCAGGGCGCCAGTTCGTTCTCGACGATCTCGAGACGATGTCATCAAACATATTGAACGGCGAACCGTGGTTCGAGGACTTGAACGTCGTCGACCGCGCCGCCGCGACCGCCGCTGACGCGGGCTCCGTCGTCGCCGCCGCCATCGTCGGGTTCGAGGACCAGGCCGGGGAATAGAAGGACGTCCGCGCTGCCAAGTTAATCCCCGAGCCGGTCTTCCCGGCGCGGGAACAACAGCGATGCCCCGACAGATCAGGGTCGAGCAGGAGCGCCGAAGGGACAAATTGCTGAAATAACGAACATCTTGAGGCGTTACCGTCTTTCCGCACGTGGACGTGGCTGCTGACCCGTTATAGCATTGCAGCTCAACGGGGGGATGCAGTTCACTGATGTCATCAGTAGCACCGACGATCGAGTCGTTCCCGGACGTGGTGACGGCCGCGCTAGAGAGAACGGGGCCGAACGCGAGGCAGCGCGAGGCCATCGCGGCGACGCGCGACCAGCCGTTGTTCGTCGTCGCCGGCCCTGGAACCGGCAAGACCACGACGCTGGTCCTCCGCGCGCTCTCCTTCACCTTCGTCGACGGAATATCCCCGGAGGACATCCTCATCACGACCTTCACGAAGAAGGCCGGGAGGGAGATCCGTTCGCGGCTGATCGAGTGGGGCACCGACATACGGGAGCATCTGCTCGGCATCGCCCAGGCCGCCGGTGACACCGCCTATGCCGAATTCCTCTCCATCGTCGACGTGAACCGATACGTCGCGGGAACCCTAGACAGCATCTGCGAGGAGGCCGTGCGCGACATGCGCGGTCCGAACGAGGCACCACCGGTCGTCCTCGACGAATCGGCGGCCAGGGCGCTTCTCGCCAGGCGCGGCGAGATCAGCCGCGAACTCACCTCGGTCGGCGACGGACTGAGGGCCTATCTCGGCCGCTACGCGTTCAGCGGGGACCCGGTCCGGACGGTGGGCGAAGCCACCGCCGTCGCCAGAACCGTGGTGGACAGGCTCATCCAGGACCGCGTCGATCTGCAGGCCTTCGCCGGAGCGCACCCGGACCAAGCCTCGCGCGCGGCGATCCTGCGCGTCAAGGAACGCTACGAGCAGCACCTCGCCACGACCAACCAGCTCGACTTCGCGCTTCTCGAGCAGTCGTTCCTGCGCAAGCTGGAGGCGGGACTGCTACCCCGCAGCATGGTCGAGCTGAAGGCCCTGCTCGTCGACGAATACCAGGATACCAACCCGCTCCAGGAGGCCATCTACTTCGAACTGGTCCGGTGCACCGGGGCGACGCTCACCGTCGTCGGTGACGACGACCAGTCGCTCTACCGGTTCCGCGGCGCGACGATCGAGCTGTTCCGCGACTTCCAGACGCGGTGCGTCGAGGCCCTCGGCTGCGCGGCGCCGACCCTCGTCCTCCTCGAGGAGAACTACAGGTCCTCGGACCAGATCGTCTCGTTCTTCAACGACTTCGTCCAGAACGACGGCGACTTCGCCGGCGCACGGGTCGTGCTTCCCCCACCGCATGTCAGGCAGGTCGTCCCGACCACCGGGGCCGCCGCGATCGGCGTGCTGGGCATGTTCAGGGACGACGCCGACACGTTAGCGGCCGATCTCGCCGATTTCCTCAATCGGCTCTTCCGCCAAGGTGGCCGAATCCCACGCCCGAACGAGGACACGCTCGAGGAGCCCATCCTGCCAGCGACGGACGGCGGCGACCTCGGGGACGCGGTCTTCCTTTCGCACAGCGTGGCCGAGCGCACCCGCGGCTTCATGGGCAACCCGGGCCGCGATCGTCTGCCCCGGCTCCTGCGCAACGCACTGGAGCAGCGCTCGATCGGCGTCTTCAACCCGAGAGGCAGGGCACTGCGTGACATCGAGATCGTCCAGCAGTTCCTAGGTCTGGCGCTCGAGAGTCTGGACCCCGGTCCGATCGGCGGCGGCGGCCCGATCCAGGACGACATGGCGATCACGAACGACGCCAAGCGGTTCCTCAACCAGTGGCGGGCCTCGGTGCAGGACCTGATGAGCGCAAATCCGGTGAACTCGCGGGGCATCCACCTGATGGACCGCGTCTTGCGCTGGCAGAGCTTCGCGGCGGGCGCGCCGGAGCGGGAGAGCGAATGGCCGCTCCTCGACATCATCTACAGCTACCTGCCCTGGTTCCCTCCGTTCCAAGACGATCCTGAGGCACAGGTCTACCTCGAGGCGATCACCCGCGCCATCGCGAACGCCTCCACCTTCTCTGGCTACAAGGCCGCCATCCAGCGCGAGGACCCTCACCGGGTCCGGTCGATCCAATCCGCCTATCGCGACGTCTTCGGGCCGATCGCGGATGACCTCGTCGCGGTGGATGAGGAGATCATGCCTAGCGTGCCGCGCGACCGGCTCAACATCATGACGATCCATCAGGCGAAGGGGCTCGAGTTCCCGCTGGTAATCGTCGACATTTCCTCTGACTTCAAGACGAACAACGCGCAGCAGCGGTTCAAGCGGTTCCCCGAGGATCCGTCCTCGGTGGCGCTCATGGAGGACGACTTCGCCTCGGTCACCCCGGTGGGGCCCGCCCGCCTCGCGCGTGACGGGATGCAGCGTACCTTCGAGGACCTCATCCGCCTCTACTACGTTGCCTACAGCCGGCCACAGACCCTGCTGCTCCTAGTCGGTTGCCAACAGGGCCTGCAATACAAGACCAAGGTGCCGAACGTCGCGAAGTTTTGGCGGCGTGACCGGTCTTGGCCATGGATCAGCGACCCCAACCTACGGCGCGCACCCGTCGATGCCAACCAGCTCCCCTTCATCAGGATCTGACCAGACATGCTTCTCGCGAGAAAGCGCCCCGAGCGCCTGGTCCCGGAATACTCCTTGACCGGAGACCTGCTGTCCTTTCGGCGTTGCGCCAGGCAATACCGCTACCAGAACGGAAGCTCGCTGCCGCCCTCGCGACCGGTGCAACTCTGGTATGGCGAGTTCATCCACGGCGTGCTGGAGAACGCCTACCGGCTCTGGGAAAGCAGCGGCGGCGCGCTGACCTTCCCGCTGCCATATGAGCGCATCACCACGGCCGACTCGATCGCTGAGCCACCCGCCGGGCTGTCCCCGCACGACGTGCGCAACCTCGGATGGCCGGTGGAGCAGGCGCTCCTCCACCAGAACAAGCGCGCGCGCAGCCGGGCCGCGCGCAGCGCCGCATACCGCCGCGCCGAAGCCACACTCAACATGCTCGGACCCTACCTGTTCCCGCTCATCGCGCAGGCCGAGGAGCGCGTGCTGGGGACCAGATCCGTCCCCAATGCCGGCGCCGAGCAGTTCCGGGCCGAACGCTACGCACTCCACGGCGTGATCGACGTCCTGACCGAGATCGAACTGACGGAAGCCGCCACGGACAACCTGATCAGGCGCGCGGTCCAAGAGCAGTGCCCGGGGCTGACGGGCGAGTTCGAGGTGATCGTCGACTACAAGGGCAGCCGGCGTCCCCGCGTGGACAGCTCGGAATGGCAGGACGGCGCCTGGCAGGTGCAGACCTACGCATGGCTCCGCCACCAGCAGCGACGCAGCCGCCGGGTCGCCGCGGGCATCCTCATTTACATCAACGAGCTGGCACCGGGCGACGCGGACATCGGCCTGATCCGGACCGACATGAACCTGGGTCGGACCGACGTCGAACCGACGCGCGACAGCGATCGCCGGATGCTGGAAAACTGGCGCCCGGGAAGCCGCGCGGACCTCAGCGCCGACTTCCGCTTCGCCAGGGCGATCCGGGTCATCCCGGTCGACGAGGAGAGCATCGCGGAGGCGACCACCGCATTCGACGAAACCGTCGCGAACGTCGAGCGACGGGTGAAGCTCGAGGCCGAAGCTGTCAGCATCCTACAGACCTGGAACGACGACTGCGACGACCGCAAGACCTGCGCCGCGTGCGACTTCAGGTATTTCTGCGACGGCTATCTGCGGAACGGCAACCCGGCCGGCGCCGAGGACCTGATCGAGGACGAGATCTGAGCACCGGGAGCCATATCGAGAGCGCGGCAACATCGCTACGCGGACCGTCCCGGTGACCGGCGTCGCGGTGGCCAGCGCGCCCGCGCCGGTGACGCAGCGGTATGAGGCCGACCTCCTCGGCAACATCCAGCAGGCGCTCGCCGGCCTTCAGGGCTTCGACATCATGGCGCTGGAGCTCATCCAGAACGCGGACGACGCCGGCGCCGCGACCATGCGCTTCGACGTGCGCGAGGACGGCCTGCACGTCTGGAACAGCGAGCGCTTCTCGAGCTGCGGCCTGACGGAGACCGTCTGCCCGCATCTCGCCGACGAGGGGATCGCACGCCCCTGCAACTTCCACGCGATCTCGCGGATGGGCAGCCGCAGCAAGATCAACGTCGGATCGCAGATCGGACGGTTCGGCATCGGCTTCGTTTCGGCCTACCAGATCACCGATTCCCCCGTGATTAGGTCGCGCGACCTGCAGATGCGGCTCGATCCGCTGAACTCCGAAAGCCCCACACGCCGAATACCGGAGATCGAGGGCACCGAATTCGAGCTGGCCTGGGCGTCGGCGCAGTCAGCCACCCGGAACGCGCTCAACGCCTCGCCGACGCCGCACGACGTGCGGGAGAGGGTCGCGTCGGAGATCCGCGGCGTCATGGATCGCGGTCTCTTCTTCCTGCGGCGCCTCGAGCACGTCGAACTGCGGGTCGGCGGGAAGCTCGTCCACGCGGTCTCGATCGATCGCGAGGACAACGTCCTCACCCTAACGAAGCAGCCAGAGGACCAGCGTGAGCGGTGGCTCGTGCTGAGCGCGGACGCCGGCACGCGGGCCGAAGAACTGGAGCTACAAGCCCGCTTCCCGATGCTGGCCGACCTCGACCGGTCCACCGCGGTTTCCGTCGCGATACCGCTCGACGACAGGCCGTTCGAGGGCCTGCTCTACGCCTACCTCCCAACGGAGCAGCCGTCGCGTCTGCCGCTGCACGTCAACGCCGACTTCTTCCCGCACCCGAACCGGCGCGCGATCATCCTGACCGGCGAGCAGCACGACCGCTATTGGAACGAACTGCTGCTCGAGGCAGCGGCCGCGGCGATCTTCGACAGCTTCGTGATGCTCTCGGGGAAGGTCGGGGCGAGGCGGCTGTGGGAGATCGGCAGCTCGGCCCACGCACTCAGGTCGGAGGGCGCGTTCGCGGTCTTCTGGGACCGCTTCGCCGACGCGGCACGCGCCTACCATTGCTCGTGGTCGATCGAGGGCCGGTGGTGCCCGATCGTGACCAGCCACCTGCCGCCCGACGCCATGCCCACCGAGCAGCAGGCCTCGCTCGCGGACATAGGCCTCGACATCATCCATCCGGACCTGCGTCCGCACTGGACGGCGCTCTCCAGCCTCGGTGCCAAGACGCTTCGCCTGAGCGCGATGATCGACGCCCTAGCGAAGACTTACGAGAAGATCGAACCCGCCGCGCCGCCGCCATCAACGACGCTCCTGAGCGCGATAGACGGCATCATCGAGGCCGGGCTGAAGACGCCAGGCGCCGAGCCGGCGGTGGCGCGCCTGCGCATGGTCCCGTTCGCCCCAGGCAGCGACGGCGCGCTGCACAGCCTGGCCGACCTGCGCTGCCCGCCGGTCCACTCCTCGGCGGAACAGGTCCACGCCTTCGTGCCTGAGGTCGTCTTCGCGCATGCGGAACTTGCCGCGATGGGATCTCTCTCGCCCATGGTGCCGCGCTACTCCTTCGCCGAGTTGGCCGAACATCTCGCGGACCGGATAGAGACCGAGGCGGAGGCAATCGAGGTCATCGGGAGCGCCACACACCGCGTGCGGGCGTTCTACGACCTCCTCGTCGCCACTTCCGGCGACACGCCGGACGACGTCGACGGGAGCCTGGTCGCGGAGACGCCGATACTCCGGACGCGGGCCGGCTTCACATCGCCTTCGAGGGGCCTTCTCCCCGGCGGCTTCGACGATCCCGTCGGCCATCTGGCCGTCGTCGACGTCGCGACCATGCCGGCGGCCATGCTGGCGCTGGCGCAGTCGGCGCTGGGCGTCGGGACGCTCACGTTCAGCGACTACGTCCGCAAGCACCTCGCCGACATCCTCGCCAGTGGACCCACCCAGGCGCAATACAGGAGCCTCATGCGCGAGGTCGCCCAGCACTGGCGCGAACTCGCCGCGGGCGGCGCGCTCGCGGCACTCGGGCAGATGCGCTTCGTCCGCAACCGGGCCGGGACCTACTCGCGGCCCGCGGACGTCTACTTCTTCTCGGCCGCGCTCGAGGCCGCGCTCGGCTCCGACCAGAACCGCTGGGTGGACGAGAGCTGGCTGCCGGCCGACACCACGCAGGCCCGCCTGAGGGACCTGCTCGAATCCGAACTTGGACTTCCCCGACGGGCGACGGTCGAGCACCTCGTGGACCGCATCGAACTCATCGTGGAAGGCACGCCGGACGACGACACGGCGAAGCGACTGAACCTGATCACGCGCCACCTCGTGGAGCGCCTGCCTACCATGAGTGAGGACGAGCAGAGCGAACTGGGCCGCCTGCGCGACATCGACTGGCTGCCCGCCTCCCTCGACGGGTCGAGGGAGGAAGTGTGGTATGCCCCGCACGAGGTCTACCGACCGTTCCGCGCCACCGGCTTCTCCTCCCAGGCGTGCGTGGTCGACCTGCCGGTCTTCCGCTCGACGCAGGTCCGCGGCCTGACCGACTTCCTCGACTTCCTGGAGATGCCGGACGAGCCGCCCACGTCGACCGTTGTCGTGCACCTCGCCCACTGCATGGCCAACGACCAGCAGCCATCCGACATCGCCTACCAGATGTTGTCCGAAGGTGTCGAGGAACACGCGGCCGACCTCGAGCCGCTGCGCGGCAAGGCCTTCATCTACGTCGCGGCGGATAAGCGCTGGCTCTCAGCGGACGAGGTGTTCTGGGAAGCGCCTCCGTTCCGGGGGCGCTGGCACGCGGCGTCGCAAAACATGCATCTGCGCTCCCCGCTTTACCGCCATCTCGGCGTATCGGACCGGCCGGAGCCGCGGCACTATGCGCGGATGCTGGTGCAACTCGCTGACGCCGGCACCCTTGCTCCCGACGATCTCGCGGTCCACGACCGCTGCCTGGCCGTCGTCGCGGAAGCCATCGAGGCGGGCACGATGTCCGCCGACGATCTGCGAAGCGAATTCGGTCCGTCGCCGATTCTGGTCAACCTCCAGGGCGAATCGACCTTCTCCGAGGACGCCATCTGGTTGGACGCCGAGTGGCTGGCGGCGCCATTCGGCCAAGCGCTCGACCAGCTGCTCGTCCCAACGCCTGGATGCGCGCGCAACGCCGCCTCCCGACTGTTCAGGGCACTCGGGGTCCGGCGGCTCACCTCCGTCGCGCGTTTGCGACTGGCGGCTGAGCCCGACGGCCGCGAGTCCATCGACGTCACCCAGCGGCTCGCGGAGCGGGCTGATCTACTGCTGTGGCTCGCGCCAACCGCGGCTGGCCGCGACCGCCTCCTGAACGCGCTCTTGGACTTGGAGGTGCGCCTGACCGACGCGCTGTCCGTGCAGGCGGAACTGACGACCTCCGATCCGCCGACCCGATCCGCCGCCGCCTCGGTCGCGGCGTTCTACGACGCGGACGGAAACGTGCTCCACATGCGCGAGGCGCCCGGTACGCCGCTCGACTGGAGCGCGGCGTTCCGCGACCTCTTCGCCCAGCTCAACCTCGTGCCCCATGAGATCGACGTCCGCCCCGTCATCATGGCCGCGGTCTACGTGGTCGGGGCCGCATCGTCCGCAGAGGCGGAACAGGCCCTGCGCACGGCCGACTACCGTCCGCCCTCATCCCGCGAAGGCATGGACGGCGAGCGCGGCGAGGCCTTCGACGACCTGGAGGACGAAATCGGCATCGCGGACGAGGTCGACTTCGATGGCGACGGCGGCGACGCAGGTCCGGAGACGACAGAGGCCGAGGAAACGCCCGCCGATGACGTCGCCGACGACGACGCCCCGGATGCTGGAGGCGCAGGCGATTCGTCGAATGCGAACGGCGCGGGCGGCGGCTCCGGCGGCGGCCAGTCCTCCACCGGGTCCGGTTCGGGCACCCCCTCTGGCGCAGGGTCCGGCTCCGACAATCAGGGCGGCAATGGCTCGGGGGGGAGCGGAGGTGGACCGGGAACATCCGGCTCCGGTTCCCAGAAGGAAGGGCAGACGCGGAGGAGCCGGCTGCTCGCCTACGTCGTCTCTAGCAAGAACGCCTCCACCGATGGCGGAGGGAACAACAACGACCGCGCGCGGGCGGAGGCGGCGAAGATCGACATCGCCGCGATCGAGGCCGTCCTTAAGTATGAGCGGAACGCGCGCCGAGAGCCTGTGGAGCAGTCACACTCGAACCCCGGGTTCGACATCCGGTCGGCCCACGGGGACGGCGCGGGAACGCGGCTGATCGAGGTGAAGGGGCTCGCCTCGGATTGGAACGAGCGCGGCATCAAGCTGACGGGCGTCCAGTATGAGATGGCGAGGGAGCATCCGGAGCAGTTCTGGATCTACATCGTCGAGAACGCGTGCGACCTCGATAAGCAGAAGGTCCATGCGGTAGCCAATCCCTTCTCGAAGGTCGCCGAATACTGGTTCGACCACGGCTGGAGCGACATGGCCGAGGAGACCAGCGCAGCGAGGGAGTTGAACCTCGTCGCAGGTGTCCGCCTGAAGCACCGCGTCTGGGGCATCGGGACGGTGATCGCGGTCGAACGCAAGGGCGGTGGCGACTTCGTCCTAATCGAGTTCCCCATCGAGGGGCGTAAGAACATTCCGTTCAACTCGATGCTCACCTTCGTCGAGTGAGCGGGGAGACTGGCCCGGCGCGGCGCCCATGGAAGGCCGCTCATGACAAACGGCGAGGAGAGAGATCGTGGCATTCATCGACGACCTGCTGGAAAGCGGCGGGAACTTCATCCTCGAGCGGTCCGAGGGCATCGCGTCGCTTCGGCCCGCCAGCGACCGGGATCCCGACCTCGAGAGCTTCCAGGCGGTGGTGGACCGGGTGCGGGCGCATGAGGGCGACGGCTTCTCGGTACTGGAGGACCACGTCTCCTCCGACCGACCGGGCGACCTGGTCGATCTCCTGAGTCTGACCATCGAGGACTGAGCGGAGGACGCCACGATGACTCAAGCCGAACCGCTGCAGCAAGCGCCTCCAACTCCCGTGCCAGAGGAGCAGACGACCTTGCCTTGGGCCGGGCGCGCGGCCCGGGCGCGCAGCTTCTGGAACGGCGGAGTGACCTTCGCCCACGACGTCGGCGAATGGGCCAAGCTCGTGACATTGGTCCTCGCCATCGCCGGCCTGCTGGGGTTCCTGTTCCCAGGCGTCAAGCGCTATTGGGAGATCCATACGGGCCCGGAGTCCTGGTATTACATCGGCCGGGTCGAGAAGGGCACGTTCCACCAGTTCGCGTATCAGCATCCGCTCTGGAACGACGGGCCCGTAGTCGCGTCCGCACTCTCCGGGGTGCCGGGCAGCGTGATCGTCACGATGAACGAGGAACTGCATATCGGACGCGCGGTCGCCGGCGGTAGCGGGGCCGTGAGGTCGGTGTCCAAGGGCGGCGTGTGCCTCTACGTGCGACACATCGAGCAGCACCCGTCACCTGACGGAAAGCTCCTCTACGTATGGGCGGGCGCAGTGCGGGTCAGCTGTTGAGGCTCAAGTTCACGGCCGACGGCGCCCCATCGCCTTCACGATAGCGGCGAAGTATCTCAAGTGAAAATCTCGATGCGCCCGATGCTCATCGATCGCCCGAAGTATAACAGGCGTCCATCAGGGGCGTGGGTGGCCCGTTAAACTCCAGAACGGCTGCGATATTCCGGCGGATGGACCAACAGCCCATTGACAAGTCAGACCGGAAAAAGCCTTCTTGCGAGACGTTGCCAGTGGGGACCGGCTTCGACCGGGGAGCGTCAGCATGAAGAGACAACTCGTCGCCATCGCCGCAAGCGCATCTTTGATCGGCGGCTGCGCCGGACTGCCGGACGTCAAGGTCGGGCACTACCTCCCGCAGGGGGCACTGTCAGCCAGCGTCGTGCGCACGATCGGCTGCGCGACGAGACCGAACACGCAGACCGGCCAGTCTGAGAAGAAGCTGTTCGCAGCAGCGACGGCGACCATGAAGATGAGCTACGAGCGGGATCCCAACGGCTACAGATCGACCAGCATCAAGCAATTCGGCAGCGGCGGGAAAAGCGCGACGCTCGGCTTCACCTACTACGACGATGGCCGCCTCAAGGGCATGAACAGCACGTCCACGGGGTCCGGGCAGGAGATCACCGAGGCCGCCGTCAAGCTCACGGGCATCGTGCTGGGGATCGCCGGCGTCGGGCTCGCGGCGGCCGACTCCCCCGCTTGCCTGCTCGTCGCTGAGCAGTCGGCCAAGGACGCGCCGCTGACGCTGACCTACACATTCTCGGAGGCCTTCACCGACCCAGCCTGGGCGAGCGGGACAGCGCGCGAGCTCCAGTTCAAGCCGTCCCAATCGAACCCGAACTTCAGCTTGGACATCAATCCAGCCCTGCCGACGCTCTGCGCGGTCGTCGGCCCGGTCACCAAGCTGGAGGCGCTCGTGCAGCCCGTGGAGGGCAACGCCGACGCCGCCACGAGTATCTCGCTGCGCCAACCGGCAGCCGTGGCCGTCCGGATTGTGCAGGAGAACGGCGACGCCTTCCTGAAGCGGCGCCACAACATGGCCGACATCAGTCCCACACATCCCTGCGGCGACAATCCCGAGGTCCTGACCGCCGGCGTCGTGCTCGTGCCGCAACTCGGGAACGCCTACTACCTTCCCATTCCTAAGGGCGCACTCTTCGGTTCGACCGCTTTCGAGATGTCGCTGGCCGAATCCGGAGCCCTGACCAGAGTCAAATACGGAAACACCGGCGGGGGTGCTGCGGCGCTGTCGGCGGGGAGCGCGGTGGCAGGGATGTTCACGCCGGATGACGCCGCCACGCGCGCTGGCAAGAAGAAGTCCGACGCCGACCTCATCTACCAGCAGCAGAGGCTTGTGAGCTGCCAAATGGCTCCAGCCACCTGCCCCAAGGAGTGACCGAGGCTCCGACCAATGGCGGGTGCCCTGCTTTAAAGCCCGCGTGCGGCTACGATGGCTAGGACGAAGACCGACAAGGCTATTGGTCCACCGGATACGGCACTGCCGGCTGGGTCGGCGCTCCCGCCATATCCTGCAGACCTCCTAGCGGTGACCCGCGGCGGATATCATTTCACCGCCCTGAGGTCTTGGGGCTACCGCATCGGCCTGGCCGCACGGGACGCCCTGACTGCATCCGAAGCGATCGAGCGCGGAGTCGGAGACCGGTCCTCGCATATCAAGGCGATCTCGAACCACTTCGGGCTAGCTGGCGAGCATCACAGCCTGCACGTCGAACCGCTCAGATGGCTCTGGCTCGGCGAGACGCAGGCCACCAAGGGCCTGCAGCACTTCCTCGCGCAGGGCGACGACCGCATCCGCCTTTTCCTGCGGGCGCTTGCACCGACGATCCCCTGGCCCTCGGACCTGGAGGAACTCTCCGTGGGGGCCGAGATCCCCTCGGGGCGTGGCCGGATCGATCTCCTCATCCACGGTAAGGCGCATGGCCGCACGTGGGGCGCGGTCATCGAGGCCAAGTTCGAAAACGGACTGAAGGGGAATCCTTTGAGCGAATACATGCGGCATGGTGCAAAGCTGAAGATGGCGCTGATGCCGGATGTCGCAGGTAAGCGAACGGGTGCGCTCATCGTGCTTGGCAAGAAGCTCTCGCGCCCCTCGAGGAAGAAAATGTCGCGCAATGCGCGCTGGCGGTTCGTGCATTGGCGCGAGGTCTTGCGGCGGTTCGACGCCGGCCTCACCGAGCCGACCGTGGACGAGGAATTCCGGCGCTTCCGCCGGACCCTGTGGGAACGCACTGGGAGTGTCAGATGACCGATGGACCTGAAATGCCCGCGACCGTCGCGGCCTACATGCGAGACCCCGCCGTGCGAACGGCGGTCGACGCTCTGCTGACCGTGGAGGCCGACACGCTGCCGCCGGGGCTTGAGTGGTCGGAACTCGACACCTACTTTCGCGCGAGGGGCGGCGCGGAGCTGACGCGCCACGACTTGGCCCACTTCCTCCGACTGCTATGGAATGCGATCTGGGGCGAGCAGATCGGCGCGTACTGGGACCCGGCGCCGCTCGCGGAGCTGGTCGACGAGGAATATGCGGTCACGCCGGACCTGATCTGGGGAGAGAAGTCCTTCACGGTCTACCATTACCAGAAGCCCTACGTGCTCTACACCCACGTCGAACTCGAGCCGCACGCGCTCAGCATCGGCTTCTCCATCGAGGACCAAGATGCGGATGTGGTGCTCATAGACGAGGATTTTCCGCCTTTCCGGTGGCGTGACGACAACGCCTGGTCGGGATGGCAGGTCCTGGAGACCAAGTGCGAGGTGCCGGGCACGCTGCCCGATCTCGCGCCGCTCCGTAAGGCGGCGGCCGACGCTTTGAGGGCCGCTGACGAAGCCGTGGCGGCGAGCCGCGCCGCGCGATAGCGGGCACATCAGAAGAAGAAGGCGCGTCGACCTCACTTTACCAGGTTGGCGGACCCGTTGCTCCAGCCGAGGGAAAGGAGGCCTAGCTCAGAATTCCCTCTAATTCGGACTCAGCCGGGATGGCTTCGCGTCAACCCGCCCCGCCTAGCGCGGTGACCAGGTGATCGACGATCGCCCGAACCTTTGCCGAAGGCTTGGGACCGGCCGGGGTCACGGCGAAGACCTCCGCCGGATGAGGCCGTATTCCTTGAGCAGGGGCACGGGCTGACCGAATGCAATTCCTCGCACGGGCTCCGCTAGACCAAATGAACCGGCTGGTAAGAAGGGCAGGGTAGGGGCGTGGCCATGTCCAGCGCTCCCAACCTGCCTACGTGGGCTGATTAGACCATCTTGGAAGCGAGTTGGAAATCTGACCGTATGCCGAGGGTTGCGGCAAGGTCGGGGGGCAACTGAGAAATATCGCCTTTCCCAAAATAGGATCGTTTTCGGGACGGCCGGCTACAACGAGCGGCAGCTATCCACATCGACGTGCCGGATAGCTGCTAGGCAAGGCAGTCCACAATTTTCGGCATTCCTGCAGCGCTGCATATTCGCCGCGGCGGATGAATGAATGTCGGAAGTTGGGAACGCGAAAGGGCGCCCGGAATGTCTGCAAGTGGGTCTCAGCTTGCTGATACCCGTACCAGATGGGTGGGGCCGGTACCGACCGGCCCCCATCAATTACTTCTTCTTTTTGTCGGGGCGCTGAGACAATGCAGATCCAGCGGCTGTCTTCGAGTCCTTGCCGGTTCGAATGTTCCGGTCAATGTAATACGTGGCCCGCCCCCAGCATGGAGGCTTGCATCGTCGTTTCGCGCCGTACGAAGAAGCAGCGCAATCGGTACTCTACTGCGCCAAGGCAGGTAGGCGGCACTATGTAGCTGGGCCGGATGGGATTAAACAATTCGCCATCGTGTGCCATGTCGCACCATGCTCTGCCTTCATCCTCACTGCCCGGCCGGCCACGGTGCACCTGACTGGGCCTCGGTATTTGCCCATGAGGGTATAAAGCTGGCGCCCGCACTCCGGGGCGCAGCAACCGCGTGGATGAAAGCACATTTCAACGGACCACCGACCCACCCCGGAGTACCCCGCACCCTTCCATCCGGTGTGCCGGCCGCTGTAATCGATCGGTTGCTGCTGCTCTGTCCGTGCCTGTTTAACCAGGTCGACACGACCCCGACCGCGCGGGCGGTTGTTCATTTCTGCGAGTTGACATTGCAGGTGCCGATAACGTCCGCCAACGTCCATCAGGCATTTCTCATCCAGCATCCCTCGGCCCCGGGCTTCAATCCCGGACCATTGCAGGAGTGCGCCCGCGGCGGAACCGTCATGGAACTGCTGTGCAGCGAGGTGCTTGCCTCCGCGGGGATCCCCGCCATGCTCACAGGCGGTGACCGGTGGCCCATCTGGCAGATGCCGGGGCATGTCCTGATGAACGAGGGGAGGATGCAGTCGCTTCAGGCCCTTGGGGACATCCTCATCCCGTGCGCACCGACCAACCTTGTGATTTCGGTCAAGAGCGAAGCCGCACGCGAGCGGCTGCTCTACTCTGCCAATTCGATCGAAGGCGTCGGGTTCGGATTTTTCAAGGAGGCCCGCGAATTCTGGACTGCTCGCGGATGTCGCTCTACAAACGGATGGGATTCTCGGCGATCTACATGCCCGACCGAACCTTCGACGAGGTCACGCAGAAGGTATCGGCGGACGCCAATGAACGTCATTCGATCAACATAAACGGCACCGCGCTCTACCGCCCACTCAGCATATTCGGTGATGACATGCTGAGGGTGGTGGGACGGTCAAGCGCGCTGCTATAGCAGTGATCCGACTTATTATGGTCAGATAAACAAAATTCGCGTTTGGGTGGCGTATGGGCGGCCGAGAACGAGCATCGTTCTGAAGTATTGTGTTGCTGTGCGATTATTCGCCAGCTTTTATCGTGTGATACACTAAACGACTCCCGTTTCCGATACTATCGGTAGCCGGCTTGCGTAAACCTGTCTCTATTGTGATGTGCCGCGATGCCCTCGGTGACATTGTGCACGAGTTGGCTCGGCCAATGCGACGGTAGCGCCGCTCCGCGCGCAGGCTGTAATCCGCGACCAGGTGACGGCTTCGGCGCCGATGCTCCGAGCAATTGCAGTTAGCGGCGACAACGCTGCCGCCACTCTGATCTGGCAGCACTTCCTTGAGTTTATCCTGCCAGCTGACATAGGACTAGCCAAAAGGTTAACAAAACTACCGCGTTGAACTGCCGACCTTTGGGTAAGCTCACGATTACAGGACTCAACCGCTTACTTTGGCCCTGCGCTCGGTGCGCCTGGCTGAAATCCGACACTGGATTGTATCTTACATTTGTTCATCGCACTTGTGGGAGTCGGATCAAAGAAATCCGAACAAAAGTACTACATGGGTTAGCGCGGTTATGGCGACCGCGACATCCTTGAGCGATTTTTCCTCTGAGCGAAGTTTCTCGAGATGCACATCCAGCTCGTCAGTCGCTTCCTTCAGGCTGGCAACATCGCCGTCATCCGGGTTCGTAAGGCCGGCAATCAAGCGCTTGGTCGCCTTGTCTTCGGTGTCCAGAGCAGCCTTATATGTTGTAGAGTAGCGCTCAAAGCCACGAAAGTCCCCGCGGTCCATCGCGTCCTGCTTGCGGCGAAATAGTTCTTCCGCAGCTGCCGTTGCTTCATCGCGTGCCCGCGTCATCTCGCGAATGGCACGCTTTAAAAGATCCGCCATCACTACCCTCCATCAGACTAAGGTTGAAGCTATTTTTGTGTTTTACCAATCGCGGCATCTAGGGCCACGGCCGCTTGGGTGAATTCGGCAAGGCCCTCGGCCAATGCGAGACGATTACTGCGCGGATCGTTATAAACAGCCGTGAGTTCATGATGAGCGTCTGCGAATGCGCGGGCGGCGCCGGCCGGATCGGCGGCAGTCACCTCGATGAACGCGATGTTCTGCGCGTCGAGACGCTCCGTTAGCTGGTCGAACAGCATCATACGTTCCGTTGTCGCCACCATTCCTTGGCCGCTCGCGCGTTGCGAGAGTCTGGGCTCGTTCAGTGTCCAATTGGCGGTATGTGCAATCGCCTGCGAAGCGCGAGCCCGCCCCATTGCAGCAGCTGCGTGCTGATAGCGGGCCGCAAGGCCGATCCGCTCCATGAGCGTCGGCATCACCAGATCCATCCTGTTGAGGAAAGTTCGGGTTGCCTCATTTCGTTTTGCGGCGATGATCCCGGAGACGGCTTGGTCGAAGACATTAACCGCGGCATGAGCCGCCCCGCCGATTTTCGTCGCGGCAAGTAGTCCCTTGCCGGCAGCGACGAGCTGCGCTCGCGCAGCGTCCGTCCTGTCAGCCGTCGCGCCGGTGGCGATGTCGGTGAGTGCAACAACATAGTCTTCAAGCCGACGGGACGTTCCTGACAGGGTGTCCGCGCCGCTGGCGGCAACGATACCACCGAAGGTTAATGGAACGGTGCCGGCGTTCTTGACCACCGGGCGCTGCGTCTCGTCGAAGCCGCATGGCTGGATGGTCGCGAAAGCACCGAAAGCGCGATCGACCGTGTTCGAGGCGTACGGGGCGCTCTGCACCGCCTGGCTGAAGCCGAGGTTTGCCTTGTCGGTTTCCCCGCGGCATCGTTCTGAAAAGGCGGCCGGCATCCCCGCCGCGACTGCGGCGCGCTGCTCTTCGATGACCTGCGCCCGCTGCGCCGTAAGGGTCTCGTTATCGGCGCCACGAAGCGCCTCACCGAATGCCAATGACGCAGACCGAAGAATTTCCACCTCGTCTCGCGCAACAATTGTTGAGCACGATGACAGCAGCAAAAAGCTGCAGCATACTACAGATCGGTAGAGCAAAACGGGCACCCCTCTCCTCGACTGTCGCGACTCGGACCAGTTTCATCGTCGAGATAGCCTATCATCGATCGTTGCATTGTACGACGCTCAGCACATACGACAGGATAAATTGTAACGATAAGTTCGTCGTTCTGCCTTCGTGCGGATAGAATGGACGCTGATGACGGCAGTGCGCGTCGATCCGTGATGCGGACGATGTAAGCGGACCAAACCCTTATTGATCTACTCCTTCAGACGTAGCGTTTTTTTTCTAATCATGCATTCAGTCGAAAGTTAAACTCCAGTCGCTATTCGCGCCCCATGCTAATTCGCTCGCAAACTTCTCCAGCTAGAGCGGCAGCTGACCGCGGTCTCACGTGTTCAAGCCGCGTGGCTGCGTAAGTCAGAGCCGACCGCCTCAGGCAGGCCCGGAGCTGTTCAGTCTGCTATAGGCGCCACTCACAGGCGCGAGTGTGATCTCCACGTCTCTGAGGCGATAGGGTCCCGGGTGAAGCTGACGGCTGCGCGCCCAAAGCCGTCCGGTCGTGGATGTTGGGCCGGCATAACGGGGAGACTACCTTCGCATCGATTTCGCGGTTTGGTGATTTGCAACTCGACGGCTTTCGGTGCTCAGGTCGCGTAAGCAGAAATTTGTTCATCTCGAGCGATCCTCCTTCTTCGCGACCAGACCGGCCCGCTGCTTCCAATGAGTGAAAATTGCCGGAAAGGCGCTCTTGCGCCCGCCCTGACGCACGCTACGATGGAGCTTGCAGAGCGTGCTGGTTCTCACGCTTGCCGGGGGCGGCGTGATCAGGATGCGGAAAATCTGGACCGGAGTCATGCTTGCGACTGCTGCTGCGTTGCACGCCGGAGAAGCTGGCGCCAGCATCTCTCAATCTGGCAAAGTCTCGAACACGATAGTGGCACGATCGGGTCGCTTCTTTTTCGATCATAATGGTACTCGGACTTCTCCACCGACATGCTCGAATTACGCTCGATGGGTCATCGATATAAGTACGGCGCAGGGGCAGGCTATGATGGCGCTCGTCCTGACGGCGCAGGCGCAGGGGAAATTCGTTGTCGTGATGGGCACTGGCGATTGCCGAGATTGGGTCGACACAGAGGCGATCGATCACGTCATCGTGCCGTAACGCATCAGTTGCTGAAACAATGGTCTGTTCTATCGTTGCATAAGTCGTCTCCGGCTCATCTTCGGTGGCTCGCTTGACAAGTCCGTTAGCGTTTGACGCCTATGAAATGGTTTGGTTCTTGCGATCTGAGTTCTTCCATCGCCGCAGCGACAAGCGGCTTTTCTTACGAATAATGGGAGGACTTTCTCGAGCGAATCTATCGAGCCGGAAAGTGATATGCCTGCTGCAACGCTCAAGGCGTACCAGGGGGCCAGGGTGAAGGGGGTGACATGTTGATGACTGCATTTCTGCTGGTTACTGGTCAGGCGCAGAGCGCGCGGCCAGACCCACCGCCGTCTGTCGTCGAAGTAAGCGGCTCAATACCGAAATGCGCCCCGGATGCCCCCGTGTTGCGTGCGCGGAGCCCTGACATCAGGCGCGAAGACGATATCGCTTCCGCTCTCGCGGCGATCCAGGCAAAATACCCGCAGACAAAGTGCGTGAAGGAGAAAGGTCAATGATATCGCGCGTTAGAGCGGGCGCAAGTCTCATTGCCCTCTACGCAACATCGCTGCCCGGGGTGGCGGATGCCTTCATCTGTCGCGCAACTCCCGCCACTTATCTAGCGGTAGATTCTTCAGGTGGTGTATTCGTCGGGGTAAACGATGTTGGTATCATGGCAGTATGCAGCTTATCGACGACAGTTGGAGGGGCTACGCCGCAGGCGTGTGCAAGCTGGTACAGCGCGATGCTAACGTTCCGCACAACAGGTAAAACTGCGTTGTTGCATTATAACGGTTCGGATGGCGCAACGGCTTGTAGTAGCTACAAAAACTGGGAAATCCATGTCCCCTATTTTGTGTTGTTTGATTGATCAGGTGTTTAGTCCCGGCATGTGGTGGATCTGGTCGACGATGAACCCGATCTGCTCTGCCGTCCAGATCTTGACGATGTATTCGTAGGATGTGAGCCGCCCTGAGCGTCATGAGCCGGCAGGCAAAGTTATAGGCGGCCATGAAGTCGGCGAGGTGCGTCCGCAGCTGGTCGCGGCTTTCGTGGTGGAAGTGTTTGGCGGTCGCTTCCTTGATAGTCCGCTTCATCCGCTTGACTCGGCCGTTCGTCCACGGGTGGTCGGGTTTGGCGAGCCGGTGCTCGATGCCGTTTGCCTCGCAGATCATGTCGAAGCGCATCTGGCGCGACCAGGCGGTGTTTCGGTTGCGCGGCTGCTCGGCGAACTGCATGCCGTTGTCCGTCAGAATGGTGTGGGTGCGGTAAGGCACGGCTTTCAGCAGATGTTCGAGGAACTTCCATGCTATCCGCCTGTCGGCCTTGCCGCCCTCGATGTCCGGGAGACGGGAGATACCATGCCGCTGCAGGCAAGGATGCAGCGCTGAGCGCGTCAGAAGCGGTATTGACGGTTGCAGGGCGCAGAGCGGGGTTGGGAGGATGAATTTTGAACCTCTTCGCTGATCGTCGCTTGCGGCCCCAGAGTTTGCAGCCAAAGGCATTTTCGACGTGCTTGCCTTTTTCAAGCGCACCGTCAGCCGCTCCTCACGATACAGCCGGCGTGGCGGACGGACTACAACACCGCGCGTCCGCACAGCAGCCTCGGCGGCATGGCACCCTCCGAGTTCACCAACCGCCCCCGCCAAGGACATGAAGACACCGAAGCAAACTTATCAGCGGCCTCAAATCGGGGAGCAGCTCATATGTTATCAGCCGCCGACTGCAATTATCTTTACTTTCTGTAGTCGATCCGTCCTGCGCAGAAAACTGCGTGTGCGTCCGCGGCACGGCTGCGATACTGCTCCCTGCACAAACAAGAGGTGGCCCTCAACCGACGACCCTCGCCTTTGCCTGACAGATCGCCAGCGAGGTTCAGTCAAGTCGTAGGTCAGCTATCAATGCTCCTGTTTGGCCATGGAGCAAGAAGGCGACTATCGCCATTATGTTTTCCTCGAGCGTAGTCCACGCTTTCAGGAAAGCTTTCTCTTTCGATAGGTTCATCCATGACGCCCCCCACCACCTGGACGACATATCTTCCTTCTTGTCCCGAGACAGGCTGCCGGCTCTGATCCACTTGTAGGGCTCATGCCCTTCTTTGGCCGCAAAATTTACCTGGAACTTCAGAGGTCCCCATTTATCGAATATGATGTTAATGTAGTACAAGTAACCATCACCTATGCGCTCAAAATATTGGCTATTAACCTGCGTACTGAGGCCCTCGGCGCATTTTTCTTTTTCATCAAAGCCAAGCGCTGCTAGCTTTGATGCTAAACTCGCTGTGCAATTCGCAATGATTTCGGTGTCGCCGGGAAAATTCTTTCTTGTCCATCTAACGACCTTGCTTTCAGCGTGAGGGGATTTCATAGCGTGCCTACCTGCAACTGGAATTTGTGTTCGTTTGACATTGCGGGATCGCCTGCGCCGCCCCGGCAGAAAGCACGCTACCTGCGTGTCCTGCTGCATTCGACACCTCCTGAGCGGTCGTTCGTGACGTCTGGAAGCTTGAGCCCATCTGACCTTGGAGGGCCCGTTGCGCTCCTGTAAGTCGGCTTGTTCCAAACTTGGCTTCGACGATTCCAACTGTTCCATTTGGCTTGCGTACTACAAAGTCTGGTACCGAACGGGCGGCACGGCCGGATACGCGGCCGGCAAGTGCTGCGACTTTGCCGGCTCTTTCTTGAGACGCAATGACCCGTTCACCACGGAGTGCGATCCCGGCACGGGTCACGGCCTCGCCCAGCTTCCCCTTGGAAGCATTTGAGAGGCTGTTGACTCCGATCCGGGCGAGGCGTGCGCCGGCCACATTGCCTACGGCTCCGAATGCTGCCGATGTCGCGATGGATGCCAGGCTGACGTTTGTTGCAGCCCGGCCGAGCGATTGTCCCTCGGCCAGATTGCCGCCGACTTGCACCGCATAGTCTATCCCTGCGCCGATCGCGGCGCCTATGCACCACGGGCATTCGCCACTGGGGTCTGTCTGATTGAATGGATCGTTGCCGACGTAAGCGTAGAGGTTTAGCTGGTCCTCATAGCCAACAGGGTCGGTTTGCAGGAACCTGCCAAGCGTCGGCGAGTAGACGCGAGCCTTATAGTGATTGAGACCCACTTCCGGTAACCAGACCTGGCCCGTATACTGAAACCGCCCTACGTTGACACCCTTTGTGATGCCATATTCGTCGTATGAATTGATGGCCTCAAGGCGCCCACTGCTATCGGCCGTGGCTACGATTGAGCCCTGATGATCTCTATGAAGCCACTTGGGTTGCCGGTCCAGAGAGTACCAAATCAGTGGGTCGTCATCATCGGGACCGTGAACGTACTGTCCAATAAGGCCTCCAGAGCCATCATATTCCGCAACAAGCTGATCGCCGTCGTAGAGGAAGCTGCTCACGCCGCGAGATGATGTAATCTGATATAAACGACCCGACGCATCGTAGACAAGAGAGCTTCCATTCGACGAAGATATGAGCCTGTTTTCGATGTCGTATGCAAACGAGACGGTCCCGTCACTAATTAGATTACCATTAACGTCGTAGGTGAACGTAGATGATCCGACGCCACTATATTGATTCAATCCGTTACTAGTGTAGGTACGGTTGACGTTATAAAGTCGATCAAAAACGTAGCTATTGTTATCGCGAGATCGCTGGGCTATTTGATCCGCGGGGTTCTGCAGGAACGATGTTGTCAGATTCCCTGTTCCTCCAACAAACGTATCAGTTTGAGTTTTCAGTCTGCCAACATCGTCATAGATCCAGTTTGTAGCGCTCCCCGAACGCTCCTGGTTAACGCCTATGAGGCCGAGCTTGTTGTATGTCCAGGTGTTCAAAGCCGACGAGCCGGGGGCATTTTCAACGATCGAGGTCAGGCGGTCCAGACCATCATACTGGTAAGTCCACGAACCATTAGGCAACGATATCACGGCCAGATTGTTGTTCGCGTCGAATTGTGAGCTAACCATCCGGTTGACACCGTTTAAAACCGTCGACGAGCTTATTATACGCCCGAATCCGTCGTAGTTCGTCAAAACGGCATCTGACCCGCTTGGTGAGTCAAAACGAGCTGCCTTCTGTAATCCTCTCAAATCGTAAGAGTAGAAAACAGGGCGCGCGCCGCCATTCGGGTAGGTCTTGGACGCCAAACGATCAAGCGGATCGAAATCATAGGCAATGACACGTCCATCACGTTTGCGTAACGCGACTTTGTTCCCGTTGTTATCGTAATCATACGCTTCGTAATCATCGGTGCTGTAAGAGCTCGCCGACGACAAGGCAGTTGCGGCGGTGGATCCGTTGAAGGCTGCCGCCCGTCCTTTTGCGGGAAAATACCAGCCTGTCTGTCGATCAAACCCGTCATAGCTAAATCGCGTACGACTCCCGAGAGCGTCGATGGTGTACTCTCGTTTACCGTTCGAGGTGTACGAGTATGTTGCGTAGGCCTGCTCCAGCGGGGTTCCGACGCCTTTTCGTATTTGAATGAGCTGCCCGGCGAGATCAAATGAGTTCCTGGTCACCCGGTCTGACCCATTTGTGCCGCCTAATTGAGGAACGCAGGCGTCAGTCTGGTTAGTCCAGCTCGTCGGATCCATACGGATAGCGGTACAAATAACATTACTCGAGTAGTCGTAGCTAAATTGCCGCACCGAATAGATGATGGAGCCGGAGTAAAGTGTCTCCGTTGTCCGTCTATCCAGAGCGTCGTACACGAAGACCCGATATCTGAAAACCTCGAATGCCGGCCAGTCAACAGGACGTATTGTATCCGGCTGCCAATTGCTTAGCTGACCCTCCTCTGAACGAACGAGGCGGCCAAGGGCATCATAGATGTTACGCTGTGCTGAAAAACGCAGGGGGCCGACTCCATCCGGGTCAGGCGATATTATCCCTGTCACACGTCTTTCCGCATCGTAGCGCGTTGCGTGGGTATAATCGGACGGAATGCTTTGAGCCTCGGCCGGTGACCCTGCCGCCGTAGCGTACGATGCGAACCATGCCACTGAGAGGCGGGCAACCGTGAGGTAGGTTTTTTTGCGTACCGTCATGCGAATTACCTTCCCAACCTTAGTAGCACGCAGCAGGCGACCGTGGTTTGGTCTCGTAAATACGATTGCCGAATCTGTCGTAACCGTAACAGTTCCTGATAGTCACGCCAGCCGCCGTTGTCGAAGAGCTTCGAACGAGAAGATTATTGCCGACAGTACCGTTATCGGGACCATAGTCGTACGTAGTGACAGTCTCGTCAGCGGCGCCGCCGGCGCATGTCTCACCCAATGTTGCTGTTGTTCGACATGTTCGCTCCTGGTAAGGAAGCCAAATCGCCGTCGACGACTGAACATAGCCTCCCGAGCTGCTGGCAAGCCAGGCTCGGCGCTGAACGTACGATCGCCTTAAAACCGAACGAATCCCGTCACGGCCCGCGGGCTCTTCCTGCCTGGTGACCCCGCCGTGTGCAGGGTCATTTACGAATGTAGTAATAGCCCCTTTGGCGTTAGTAACCGTCTCAGGTTTTGAGCACGTAGGAACTCCCATTCGGCAGAGGCCAAACTTCCACGCGAAGGTGAGAACTCTAGACCCATCCTTGCTGTATGCTCGTTGCTCGGTAACGTTGCCGTTCACATCTCTGGTCCATTCAGTCCGGGAATTTTCCGGGCTCGTAGCTGTGGTTAGCTGAGAGTCTTTGTCATATTCGAACCTTGACTCGGCTCCAAGCGCGTTGATGAACCTGCGGAGGCCCGAAACAATAGGCCCTTGCGTGATTAATGTTTGCCTTCCGCCGTCCTGTTCGATGGCGTTAATCTGAAGAAACTCTTTGCGCGCGTCGTTGTAGGGATAGCTGTAGGATGTTGTTTTGAACGGATTCGTGAATGAAGAGACGCGGTTCGTATTTCCGCCGGAACAAAGCGTCGCGCCAGGTGCGTCACACCACGTATAAATGATCTTGAACGTATACCGCGCGATCTCTCCTAAGCCGCCCTTGCTTATAGAATAATAGCCAGGAGAGTTGTTAAATGGTGCGACGCCTCTGTAAGTGGTTACCTGTCCCTCAGGCGAAGTGACTATGAAGTCACTGGTTATCGGATTCGTACTGCTGCGATTCTCATACCGGACGGTGGGCCAATTACTGGTGAGGGTGCAGGAGTCGACCTCCGGATTGCAATACTCCACCGACGTATTAACCGCGGTTGCCGACACCCTCGTCAGCCAGCCGCTGGAACCCGGAGACAGGTCAGACAGATAATTGAACCTGATCTGGTAGCCGGTATTTGTTGTAACTGCTCTTAGCCGTACGTTAGGAAAATACGCGCTTTGTACGACCTTGTAGTGAAAATGCCACTCAACGCCGTTGGAAAACCTCACCCTTGTCGCAAGGCGGTAGGAGTCGGAAGAGTAATCTCCGTAGGTCCCGTTTTGGTCCCACATAAAAAGTCCAAAATCTACGATCGACCCGTCTTGTCTTTGGAGCCGTGGGCTGTCGCCTCTCTCTACAAAGATTCCTGGCGTCGACGTATAAAGACCAAGGGAGCCACCTGAATTACCAAGCGTCGCTACCTCAGTCCAGTTGCCGTCGCTATAATTCGAAAGATGGTATGTACTGGAAAATGAGTCTCTTACGACACCCTCGCTCATGAAGCGCTCCAGCGACAATCCAAACTCATTTGCCGGACCAATCGTGAGATCTGTGAACCGGTAGGTCAAATTGCCGGTTCTAAGGTCCACGCCGTTGCTGTCGGGAGTTAACTCCTTCGGAGGAGGAGGAAGCTGAGCAAAGGCTGTTACCGATATAGCTGAATACAATGTCGCGACTGCAACCAATGTTCGAATTGTCATGGCATGATCCGATCTGGGCGCAACGGCATTCATAAGGGCAAAGTTTATGACTGACGCGTTTAGGTCAGGGGGCCGGTATGGCGCTGCCCCTTGTAATCAGAAAGGTGAATTTAAGGGTTGCTCTCGAGATGGTAGGGTTCTCTTGTGTCCCATTGCGCGAAGCTGCCGCAGCTCGTTTTCCCCGAATTGATCGGGTAAGTGGGGTTGAAGTAGAGCCATGCTGTCTTCGTGGTCGCTCTGTAGGTCAGCAATGTGCTGTACCAGCCTTTGCAGGCGTCCGGATGGATGGAACCCATCTGGGTGCCCATGCTGCAGATGCCAAGGATGCCGACGCCGTCCACATTTGTATAAACGATACCGGAGGCATTGATCGCGAGGTACAAGGCCGGATTGACCCGGCAGGAGAAGTTCTGGGCCTGAGCGTGCGCGCCGAGGCATAAGCCGGCAGCGAGTGATGCGGATCGGATTGCGCTCTTCATTTGGCCACCTTGTCGCAAGAGCGAGGTACGTGCGGTGCGTTGCGAGCAGCGTACGCCGCTGCGTCAGCATTGCTGCCGGGCACTGGCCGCCGCAGCACATCAGCCGCGGTTCCGCCGGCCGGCACAGTTTCGCAGCCGATAGACACGCTTGTTAACGGCCGCTCTCTCGCAGGTGAGGGGGGAGGAGGGTGCTGAGGGGCTTGCAGCCCCGCTAGCAGGCCGATGAAAGTGAGCGCAGTCATGCCTTGTTTCTCCGCAATCTGGATCCTGGCAGGTGCTACCGATGCAGGTTCATGTGGTAGGCAATGGCGGACGGCCCCCAGCTTGTACCTCCGCAGCCTTGTACCCAAAGGTCGACTTTGAAGCCGCCGGACAGGGCTGTCATGGCGACAGAGAGAAAGCGGCTCTTCGATTCTGCTGATGTGCTCAGGATGACGAAGTTGCCGGTTGGACAGCCAAGCGGGTTCAGCATCCCGGTGCCCTGTAAAAGCACTTGATCGCCTTCAAGAACCACATTGGTAACGGTGACTGTGCCCGCAAAGCCATTTTGGGCCGCAGCCGGTATCGCAAACAGCGATGATATGGCAACCAGCAGACAGGCTGCTTTGTGCATGGAACTCCCCCCGATTTATCAACGGCGTATCTAACCCGGTACGCGTCCCCGTTCTTTTTGTGACCGCATTTGGAGAAGCGCACAAGGTTGCAGCATCGGGAACTTGTTAATTGTAAGGAATCGACCAGCGTCATCTCTCTTGCATTTTGAACGCGCCACAGCGTACCAAAGGTTTGGGGTGTGTGATGGTCAGGGAGGAATGCCTAGGGTCAGGACTCATTGGTCATAGCCAGAAGATGACTGTGGCCGCGAGGGCGACGGCGGAGAGGAAGACCGTTGGGCATCGGTCGTAGCGTGTGGCGACGCGGCGCCAATCTTTCAGGCGGCCGAACATGATCTCGATGCGGCTGCGGCGCCGGTAGCGCCGCTTGTCGTACCTGACCGGCTCGTTGCGCGATCTACGGCCCGGGATGCAGGGCTGGATGCCCTTGGCTTCCAGGGCGTCCCTGAACCAATCCGCATCATAACCGCGATCACCAAGCAGCCATTGCGCCTTTGGCAGATCGTCGAGCAGAGCTGCCGCGCCGGTGTAGTCGCTGACCTGCCCGGCGGTCATGAAGAAGCTCAAGGGCCGCCCATCCGCATCGCTGACGGCATGCAACTTGGTGTTCATACCGCCTTTCGTGCGGCCGATCAGGCGGCCGAGATCCCCTTTTTAACCCGCAGGCTCGATGCCGTGCGGTGTGCCTTCAGGTAAGTCGCGTCGATCATGACTGTTTTCGGCACGGCCTCCGCTGACGCCAGACCCTCCATCATGCGCAGGAAAACGCCCCGTTCACCCCAGCGCTTCCACCGGTTGTACAGCGTCTTGTGCGGACCATACGCGCTCGGTGCATCACACCAGCGCAGTCCGTTGCGATTGACGAAGACGATGCCACTCAGCACCCGTCGGTCATCGACCCGCGGCTTGCCATGGCTCTTGGGGAAGTACGGCTGCAGGCGCGCCATCTGCTCATCCGTCAACCAGTACAGGTCGCTCATCCACGCTCTCCTCACGGGGCCTGAATCAGATCGCGGCGCTCACATCAATGGGTCCTGACCGTAGGCATCGGTTCAATCTTCGGGGGAGGGGAAGATGTCGGTTATGTGGAACGGCGGGGCGTCGCGCGTCATGTTCAGCGCTACAGCGGTTCTGTCTATCCGCGGTGGCCTCGTCCATCTTCTTCGGATCTCCGGCTTACGCCAGCGCGACTTATCCGAATTACATTATAGGCGATATCAAGGATATCATGTCCTTCCGGGGAGCGCTCCTGGTCCGGATTGATAATGACAAGGTACCAACCATGTGCAACGGATCAGGTTCGTCCTGGATGAGGGGCGATCAGTCCGGTACCGCGATGGTCAGTGTGATCCTGTCATATTGTCTTCAGGGAAAAAGACGCTTCGCGCTCTATACTGACGGCTGGATTTCCGGCTATTGTCCGATCGGGCAGGCGGATCCGGAAAGCTGACGCACCGGCAGTCGGTGCCTCGGGAATCAGCCTTGGGGGGATGTATGAAGAAAATCGTTCTGGGTTGCGCGCTTCTGATTGTGCCTGCCATAGCCGGTGCTCAGTCGACGACGACATACACTTATGATGCTCTTGGTCGACTCGTAGGATCGGCAACCGATCGCGGGCCAGGGGCGTCGACCACGACGATCGAGTATGATCCGGCGGGTAACCGCAAGACCTATAAGGTTTCGGGCGCTGCTAATGGCGCCGACGAAGGGGCCGGCGCGTCAGTGCCGAGCAAGCCGCGGTTTGTCGTTGTGCCGCTGAATGGCTTCACTTTGATCCCGCTCAGCTGAATTCTGGCCTGGCGGGCGCCAAACTGGTCGCGGACGGTAAGCTTTGCTGCGATGGTCCGATCGCAGGGTTTTGCCATTTTATCGGGAAGAGGCTGTTCACTTGAAGCTCATGCGGCAGCTGCGGGCTTTGACTGGCGCGATCCTGTTCTGCTCGGAGGCTGCATCTGCGGCCTTCATCTGCAAGGCAAACCCGCGAGCATATCTCGCGATCGGCGGAGACGGCGTTAATATATACAGGCATTGGCAACGGAAGCTCGGAAGCCATCGTGGCAATCTGTAGCGTCTTATCCACCAATTGGTCCGCCACCGCTCAGGCTTGCACGGCGTCGTATTCGCTATGGCTTGCCCTGCGTAGCGCCGGCGCAAAGGCTTTGCCGCACATCAATCCTGCGTGCCAGGCGATGTGGGGGCAACTGGGTGCCTATCGTTTGGCAGCTGACAGCATCACGTGCCCTGCTACATGCTTGCAGAGTAGCAGTCAGGTACCGCGTCGTTACTATTATTGCATCATTGCTGTCTTTTAGAGAAGGTAATTGTCATGGGGGTTTGGTCCGGCAAAGCGGGGGCGAGGTTTGCAATGACAGTCGCCTCAGCGGTGGCGTGTGTCACATCATCCCCGTCGTCGGCGGATGTCTATTGCGGCGGCGATGCTCCTGTCCTCCGCGTTCTCACCTATAGCGACGGCGGTGTGCTGGTTCAGACGGCGTGGCGAGGTGACTTCTTGCAGATCTGTAATCTGGAAAAGGCGTGGAAAGGCGTTTCTCCTGGGACGTGCTTCGCATGGATGTCAAAAATAGCCAGCGGAATCGCTTCTAGCAAGCGTACGGGTTTTTGGTACGGGGGGCTTACTGGTTCCGACGCTTGCAGAACCCTGCCGACGTACAGCAACGCTCCTGCGCCAGTTTATGTCGACCTCGTGCAGTGAGAATCATCGACATAAAAGGGTTTGGGAAGCGAGGGTGCCGGTGAACAGGCGAAATTGGAATCTTGCTGTCGCTGCGTGCGTGGCGCTGCTCGGTGCTCCTGAGGCACATGCCGCAGCGTACTGCCTTGCCACGCCCGGCGAGGTGCTCGTCGGAGCTGATGGCATGGTGGACGTGCTTACTCCATCACGCGGTGACTGGGTCGGAGTGTGTAACCTCCGCGCCACCTGGAAGGGCGTTGATCCATCGATCTGTGTTGGCTGGTTCGCGATGGTGGCGAATGCGGTCACTCAACATAAGGGGCTTGGATTGTATTACACGGACCTGGCCCAATCTGATTGTGCGTCCATAGACACGTATGAGAGAAGTCCTGCTCCTCGCTACGTTAGGGTCGCCGGGAGCTGAACAAGCGCTAATTGTCAATATTTTTACACCGGGGGAGAAGACTTGATGTCGTCTAAACAGGATAAAATGTCCCTGACGAGGGCGTCGCGATTCAGCACGACGTGGAAAATGCTACCGCTCGCGGCATTGTTCGTGATCGGCGTGGCTGGCTCTTCGACGCCGGCGCTAGCTTCAAATCAAGGCGGCTTGGTAACTAAAGTCGCCTTTGCTGGTCCGCGTTTACTATTTTGGGTGAGTGGCGCCCGGGGCGGCGCGCGGCCCGGTTGCGACTGCTGTAACAGGTGGGAACTCGCTGTGTCCGATCCGAACGGCCAGGCGCGGATGTCGCTGGTGCTGACGGCGTATGCGCAAGGCAAAAACATCTCGATCGCGGGAACCGGGGCTTGTGTCGCCGGGGCTAACGATACCGAAGGAGTTGATTACTTCGAGGTTTCATAAGGGTCGCCATTTTATGGGTCAGCACGTAAACTACAGCGCCCGCCTGTTTGACTTGGGCGCTTGCGGTGGTGCGCCCTTTATATAAGCCTCTTTTATAGTAGGCGAGAGGCTCATGCAGTCTTTTCTGCGCTATTATCAGCCTGAAGAATAGATGGTGCGAATAGGGCCGGGGTTCAGGTGCTGCGGCGGCGTAGCCTTAATATGCGTGTTGCGTGGCGGGGCGCCGGTTGTCGTCGCTCAGCAGCGAATAGGTTCCCTGTCCTATTTTGAAGAGCGCGGCGGGCTCCTTGTCAGGCCAGCCAATGGGGCGATTGATCGGCAAGGGTGCGCAAGAGGCGACTTTTACATGCTTCCTCGATCTCAGACCGGTTACGCCGGGACCGGTTCCCTGCTTATCGCAGCAGCTTCCTCGGGACGGGCTGTGAGCATCTCCTCTAGCGGATGCGGCGAAGGCTTCACGCACATTTCCAGTGTTGTTCTCTGGTTCTTCAGTTTCGCTCTCCTCTGATCTTATTCGAGCCCGGGCGGAGATGGGCCTCATATGGCACCCATCAACCTTCTGCGTCTCCCATGGAGGCTCCCAGCGTATGCGACGAGCGGAGATGAGAAGGGCGAGTAGCTGCTTGGAGTACTGCGTCAGAGAGGCTAGGAAGTTACAAAGCCGGGGGAGTTTGCACGTGATGGGGAACTGGTTGGGTCGCCTGTCGGCGAATGCGGCGGGGGTGTTCGCGAGCACTGCCGCGGCGGCGCAGGATTTTAGCGGAGATCCGGCGGGCTCCGGACCGATTGTCGGAGCGGTCCGCTGGCTTCAGGGGACATTGCTGGGAACGATAGCAACAGTCGTGGCGGTAATCGCTATCGCAGTGGTCGGCTTCATGATGCTGACGGGGCGGATCAACTGGCGCTATGGAGCGACCGTGATTGTGGGTTGCTTTATTCTTTTTGGTGCCGCGAGCATCGTGGCAGGTATCCAGTCGACCGCCGCACTCGGGGGCTGAGCAGTGAGCGACATTGAGCGCGATCAGCTCTTTACAGCTCTGACGCGCCCGCAGATGTTTGCGGGCGTCACCTACAGCTTTTTCACTGCGAATGCGGTGATCGCGACAGAGCTTTACCTGATCTTCCGCACCGTCTGGGTGGTGGTTGCCGCGCTGATCATTCACCTGGCAGGCGTCGTCTTGTGCGTCAGGGAGCCTCGGTTTTTTGATTTATGGCTGACGAAGGTCAGCCGCTGTCCACGCGTGCGCAATCATTCGATCTGGCGATGCAACTCCTACCGGCCCTGACCCGCGACCCGAAGGTGATTGCGCGGGAGAAGCCTGCTGGCAGTCACCTCCCGTATGCCCGTCAGGTCGATCCTCATACGCTGGAGACGCGCGACGGCCTGCTCATGCAGGTCGTCCATCTGCGCGGGCTCCTGTTTGAAACGGCTGATTCCGATGAGCTGAACTACCGGAAGCGACTGCGCGATGCGATGCTGCAGGCTGTCGGCTCATCGCAGTTCGCCATCTATCACCACATCGTGCGACGGCGGGTGGATGTAGCGCACCAGGGATCGTTCCCGGATACCTTCTCGGCCAGACTTGATGCGGCATGGCAGGCCCGACTTGCCGACAGGCGGCTGTACGTTAACGATCTCTATCTCACGATCGTGCGGCGGCCCTTGCAGGGCAAGGTTGGCGCGATCGATCGCGTTCGTCAGCTCTTCGCCGGCAGGGCAGTCGATACCAGCGCGCACGATCTGCGCCAGCTGGATACCGCGCGAGAGGCGCTTGTGGCGGCACTGGGAAGCTACGAACCACGTCTGCTCTCGACCTACGAGACCGCGGACGCTCTCTGCTCCGAGCCGTTGGAGTTCCTGTCCGACATCCTGAACGGCGAGATGCGCCCGGTGCTCCTGCCGATGCAGGACGTCGGAGACTATCTCCCTTACCGCCGCATCAGCTTCGGGCAGGAAACGGTAGAGTTGGGTGCGGCCGGCTCCGCGGAGCGGAGCTTCCTCGGCATCCTGTCCATCAAGGATTACCCGGCGCAGACCAGTGCGGGCATGTTTGACGAGTTGCTTCGCCTGCCCGTCGAGATCGTCATGTCGCAGTCGTTCGGGTTCGTTGATCGTTCTGCCGCGCTCGGACGGATGAACCTGACGCTGCGTCGCATGCGTTCGGCCGAGGATGAAGCGATCAGCCTGCGCTCCAGCCTTTCGGAGGCAAAGGACGAGGTCGCCGCAGGACGGGCCGGCTTCGGTGAACATCATATGACGATCGCGATCCGGGGCGACACCCCCGCGGCCGTCGATGGGGCGATCGCCGAGGTGCAGGCGACCCTTGCAGAGCTCGGTGTCATCGCCGTGCGTGAAGATATTGCCCTCGAGCCGGCTTTCTGGGCGCAGTTTCCCGGAAACTTCCGGTACATTGCCCGGCGGGGGCTTGTCTCGACGGCCAATTTCGCCGGACTGGCGAGTGCGCACAACTTCGCGCTCGGGCAGGCAGAGGACAATCACTGGGGCAGCGCGGTGTCGCTGCTCGAAACGACCGCAGCCGGACCATATTACTTCAATTTTCATCACGGTGATCTCGGCAACTTCACCGTGATCGGCCCATCCGGCTCGGGCAAGACGGTGGTCGTCAACTTTCTTCTTGCGCAGGCGCGCCGCGCCGATCCGAAGATCGTGTTCTTCGATAAAGATCGTGGTGCCGAGCTATTCATCCGCGCGATCGGCGGAACCTACGACGTGCTGCGTCCGGGGGAGCCATCAGGGCTCAATCCGCTGTTGCTGGAAGAGACGGCTGCCAATCGTCAGTTCCTGATCGACTGGCTGGTGCTGCTTGCCGGCGGTGACAGTCTTGAAGACGCCGAGCAGATACGTGAGGCCGTCGACGCCAACTTCCAAGCACCTGCCGACTTCAGGCGGCTCCGCTATCTCGCGGAGCTGTTCCGCGGGGGACGGCGCCCGCAGGCTGGCGACCTGTGGTCGCGCCTGCGCCCCTGGTGGGGCGATGGTGAGCGCGCCTGGCTGTTCGACAATGAACGCGACACCACCGACCTGGCGGCCCGTGCGGTCGGGTTCGACATGACGCAGATCCTCGACGACCCGGCAGTGCGGACGCCGGCGATGATGTACCTTTTCCACCGTGTGGAGGAGCGGCTCGACGGAACGCCGTCGATCATCGTCGTCGACGAGGGCTGGAAGGCGCTTGATGACGATGTGTTCGTGCGCCGGATCAAGGACTGGGAGAAGACGATCCGCAAGCGCAACGGGATCGTAGGGTTTGCCACGCAAAGCGCGCAGGATGCGTTGCAAAGCCGTATCGCCAGCGCGATCATCGAGCAGGCGGCGACGCAGATTTTCATGGCCAATCCGAAAGCGCAAGCGACTGACTACGTCGACGGGTTCGGGCTGACGACGCACGAGTTTGAACTGGTGCGCTCGCTGCCGGACAGCGCGCGCTGCTTTCTCGTCAAGCATGGCAGTGAGAGCGTGGTCGTCAGGCTCAACCTTGCTGGCGAGCAGGAGCTTCTGACGGTTCTATCCGGACGGGAGCACACGGTACGATTGCTCGACGAAATTCGCGCCGAAGTCGGTGACGATCCGGACGTCTGGCTGCCGCGCCTGCTGGAGCGGGTATGATGGCAGCTGTTTGTGCACTTACGCCAGCACCGGATCGCTTTGCGTCCGGGCTGATGCAATATCTCGACTGTCAGGCATCGTCTCTGGGCTCGCAAGGGTTCATGGCAATGGCAGCGCCGGGGTCGAGCGTATCGCTGCTGCTGTCCGCACTGCTGACGATTTTCATTGCCCTGATCGGTTACCGTCTCCTGTTCGGAGAGACGCTGAACCTGCGCGATGGTGTGCTCGCGTTCGTCAAGATCGGCATCGTGCTGGCGTTTGCGACCAGCTGGCCGGCATACCGAACCGTCGTCTTCGATGTCGTTCTCCGTGCTCCGGCAGAAGTCGCGGGTGAAATCGGCCGTCCTGCTGGCTTGCCGGGTGCGACGGGCGGGCTGACGACGCGTATGGACGCGGTTGATCGCGCGTTCCGCATACTGGCGATCTATGGCGCGGGAGTCCCGACACGCCAGCAGGTCGAGGAGGCGAATGGCGTTGCTCCGCCCCTGTTCGCCAACTTCGATGCCTTCGCGCTCGGGGCCGCTCGGGTCGTTTTTCTGGTGGGAGGGCTTGGCGCGTTTGCGCTGACCAGGATCACGGCGGGGCTGTTGCTCGCACTCGGCCCTTTGTTCATCGCGTTCCTGTTATTTTCAGTAACGCGCGGACTCGCCGAGGGATGGGTCCGCGGTCTGGCCGCAGCCACGCTCGGGAGTGCAGCCATCGCCGTCGCTCTTGGAATTGAGCTCGCGCTGCTTGAGCCCTGGCTTTACGGGCTGGCCTCGCAACGTGCCGGCGGCCTTGCCATCCCGGGGGCCCCCGCCGCTATACTGACCGCTTCCATCATATTCGCGCTGGCAATTTCAGGCCTTGTGGCGCTGGCGGGGCGCATCGCGTTCGGCCTGCGGTTACCGGTTCCCCAAAGTTTGTCGGCTATGCTGCCAAACATTGGAATTGCTACCACCGAGGCCCGGATCGTCGCTTCATCCTCCGGCCATACGATGGCGGAGAACAGGTCACGCGCCATGGCCATTGCGGACAGTATCGTTTCAGCTCAACGACGCGACGAAAGAGCGTCAGGTGGCGCATCCCGCGTGCAAACGACGGCGGGCAGTCTGGTTCGCAGCGCGGGCGCGGGAGATACTTCAGGCGGTACGCCGATTGGGCAGAGCTTCCGTCGGCGAAATGCGAGGCGCGTATCGGCCGGTGCGACTGCGCGCGACAGACAATCAGGGGGACGTGGGATATGAACAGGATGAGAAAACGCACTGCCGTGCTGGTTGCGGCTGCGGCGCTGTGCCTGAGTAGTTCACCAGCGGCGTGGGCCAGTGCGGTCACCGGCAGGGTGACAAAGGTTCAGACGCGAGCCTCGGACGGCCTTCAGCTCGTCGAGGTCGATGGTGCCCGCTCAGCCGCACCATCGTGCGCGACGCATTTGTACTTCATCATCAGGGATGAACGATCGGACGCCGGCAAAGCGCAGTACGCGATGCTGATGGCGGCGTGGCTTGCGGATAAGGTGGTTACAATCCATGGTCAGGATGTCTGCAGCCGCTGGGGCGATGGCGAGGACATACTTGCGGTCACATACGGTCGATGAGTGGCACCAAACCAGGTGATTCTGCTGCCGCTGACAAACGCAGCGGCAATCAGGCAGACAAATACTTCGCACAAGCTGGCAGCTGGGCGCAGGATGGCCGCGATGCGCTGGTACGCTCGCGCCGCAACGCCTGGCTCATCGCGACTGCGGCGACGGTGATTGCGGTCTGCGAAGCATTTGCGCTGCTGGTGCTTATGCCGCTGAAGACGGTCGTTCCCTACACCCTGCTGGTCGACAGGCAGACAGGGTTTGTGCAGGAGCTGAAGCCGCTGGATGCCCAGACGATCTCCCCCGATCGCGCACTCACGCAATCGTTCCTGGTTCAGTATGTAATCGCCCGGGAGGGTTTCGATTACACCACGGTCCAGAGCGACTACCGCAAGGTCGGATTGTGGTCGACCGGTGCAGCGCGTGCTGATTATATCGCAGCTATGCAGGCTTCCAGTCCGGACAGCCCGCTGGCGAGACTCCCGCGTTCGACCACTCTGGATGTGCAGGTGAAGAGCGTTACGGCGCTTGCAAACGGCGCTGCACTCGTGCGCTACGACAAGCGCCGTCGCGATGCGGGCGGCGTCGGACAGCCGGCTCAGCCGTGGGTCGCAGTGATCCAATATGGCTTTTCGGGCGAGCCGCTGAGCGTCGCCGACCGCTTCATCAATCCACTGGGCTTCCAGGTGCGTCGTTACCGCCGGAGCCAGGAAGCGGTGCCGGCACCCGAGCCGGCGTTCCAGCCATCGGAGGCGCGCGAACCCGGACCGGGTGGCATGACGTCGCCGCAGGTGTCGCGTCCGTGATCTGGCTGCGCTTTTCGGCTGCTGTCGCATTCGTTTTGTTCGCCTCGCCTCTCTCTGCGCAGATGCCGTGGGGTGGGGGAGATCAGCGCATCCAGACTATTGAGTATCGCAACGATCAGGTGGTCCGCGTACGCGCCTCGCCGGGCTACCAGGTGACGGTCGAGCTGGCGCCGGACGAGCGCGTCGAAAGTATCGCGCTGGGCGACAGCGGCGCATGGCAGGTGGTCGCGAACAAGGCAGGCAACCTGTTGTACGTGAAACCGATCCAGGCTGATATCTCGACCAACATGTCTGTCACCACCGACGTGCGGACCTATAATTTTGAGCTTGCCAGCGTTGCAGAAGCCTCAGGTGATTTGCCCTTTTTGATCCGCTTTCGCTACCCGGCCGTGCTGCCGCAGATGGGGATGAACGCGATGCCCGGCGCGGGACCGCCCGGGAACATGATCGCCGACTATCGCCTTCGCGGCGACAAGACTCTGTATCCGGCCTCCATCAGCGACGATGGCGCCCGGACATATATCGAGTGGCCTGCTGATGGCCCGCTTCCAGCGGTGTACAGCCGGGATGGCGGGAGCGAAATGCTGGTCAACGGCAATGTGCGAGGCAAGTTCTTCGTGATCGACAGCGTCGTACGCGAGCTGGTTTTCCGTATCGACAAGCGGCGGGCGCGTGCCGAGCGACTGCCGGCGCAGGAAAAGAAATGACGGACGCCCGCGCAGCCACGCCACAGCAGGACCCGCGCCTTCAGCCTGGGCAGGAGCCGCTGCGCGACATACGTCCGTCGGTTCAGCGGCCACGGTCGGGCCTCTCGGGCGCGGGTATCGCTGCGCTGGCCGCGGTCGGAGCTATGGGGCTCTTTGGCGTTCTTGAAGCGCGGAGGCACAACGCGACGGCACCTGCAACGCGGGCCGCGACGGGTGAAGCAAGCGGTACTGCGGCGCCGCCACCGTTGTACGTTCCCGCCGAGCCACGTCCGGTGTTTTTCGAACCAGCGCGGCCGGTGGTCGCCCCGGCTACGTCTGCTGCGGCTGTACCTCCACCTCCACCCGCGGTGCCGCCGGTACTTACACAGGCTCCGCCGTCGAACATGGAATTTTCATCCCCGATCTACGGCGCTGCGCAAGGCGGCACGGCAGCGCCACCCGCACCTTCTCCGCCGCGCAATGTGAGCGGTCCTGCTTTAATCGTTGACGCGTCGGCCGGGAGAGCTCCTGAGCAGGACAAAGAAGCAGCCGAGGGAGAGAATACCAGCGACAACAAGCGCGTGCGGCTGTCGACCACCCGCGCGCGGGCTGCCATGCTCGCAAATCGTTCGACGACCGTCCCGCAGGGCACGCTTATTCCGGCGGTTCTAGAAACCGGCTTTGACTCAACAGCGCCGGGGTTCGCTCGCGCACTCGTGCAAAAGGACGTGCACGGCTTTGACGGGACGCGCGTGCTCATCCCACGGGGGAGTCGGCTTATCGGCGAGTATGGCGCTGACACGGAGCGGGGGCAGCGCCGCGCTGTCATTCTCTGGTCGCGGCTCATCCGCCCGGACGGGGTGACGATCGCAATCGGATCGCCTGCGGCTGACCCTGTCGGCCGGGGTGGCGTGAAGGCAGACGTCAACACGCACTTTCTCGAGCGCTTCAGCGGCGCGATTCTTCAGTCTGCGCTTGATCTGGGCATCACCCTGGCTGCGCGAAGCAGTCGTTCGCCCGTGATCGTTGCGTTGCCGGGAGCTGGCAGTCGGGTGGCGTCGACAGTGCCTGCGCAATCAAACGATATATCTCCAACGTTGCGGGTACCCCCGGGCCGGAGCGTAAGCGTGTTCGTCGCACGCGATCTCGACTTCACCGAGGCGGATGGTGCGCGATGAGTGTCGACGGCTGGCGCTATCTGCACAACTATCTGGCGCCGGTCGCACACCTGCTGGCTCGCGAGGATGTCACTGATATCTATGTCAATCGGCCGCATGAGATCTGGGCCGAGACGCTGGGCGGCAAGATCGAACGCCACGATATCGCCGCGCTCGACACGCCAACGCTGGAGCGGCTGGTTCGTCAGGTCGCTGCGTTCTCGCATCAGGGCATCAACCGTGAGCACCCTGTACTCTCGGCAGTGCTGCCCGATGGCTCGCGCATTCAGGTGATTGCGCCACCAGCGACGCGTGGAGAGATGGCACTTGCGATACGTCGCCATGTTGTCGCAGACATGTCGCTCGACGACTATGCCACAGCTGGTGGCTTCGAGGAGGCGCAGCGTCGCCTCAGCAGCGCTGACGAAGGGCAACGGGACGAGTTTGCTGATCTGTATCGGCGCGGAGACTTCGTCGGAGTCCTCCGTAGCGCAGTTCAGCAACGCCGAAACATCCTTGTGTCTGGTGGTACGTCGACCGGTAAGACTACCTTCCTGAACGCGCTCATTCGCGAAATCCCGGCGGACGAGCGCTTGATCACCATAGAGGACACTCCGGAGCTGCAGGTACGGCATGCCAACGCCATCGGACTTCTTGCCGCACGCGGGCAGCTGGGCGAGGCACAGGTGAGCGCAGATGATCTCGTATCGGCGTCGCTGCGAATGCGTCCTGACCGAATCATCCTCGGTGAGTTGCGCGGCCCTGAAGCGTACGCCTTTCTGCGCGCTATCAATACGGGTCATCCGGGGTCGATGACGACGGTACATGCTGACAGCACGCATGGGGCGGTCGAGCAGATTGCTTTACTCATTCTTCAGGGGGGCACTCGTCTCAGCCGGCAGGATGTCTTGCAATATGTGCGTAACTCGATCAGCGTATATGTGCAGCTGGGCCGTGTTGCAGGACGCCGCCATATCCAGGAGGTCGTCGTCGCGTGATCGTCCCCACATCGCCCCTGACTGACCCGGACGGCACCAACACCGTTCTTGCAGCCGCAGCGTGGATCCGGGCGCTGGCGATCGGAACTCCCGCTACGATCATCGCAACGATCGCGATTGCAACTGTGGGCTTCCTGATGCTTGCCGGACGCCTGCCGCTTCGCAGAGCGGGTACGGTGCTTCTCGGATGCTTTATCATCTTTGGGGCAGGCAACATCGCGACGGCACTGATCGGGCTGGCGACCGTAAGCAGCGGCACCACATCGACTGCACCTCTCGAGCCAGCTCCGCCCGCTCAGGTAACTGCGCCGGCACAGCCTGATGTCTATGATCCTTATGCAGGTGCTTCGGTTCCGGTACGATAGTCACACAAAATCAACGGTAAAGGGGGGAGGGCATGAAGAAGCCTAGTTTTTGGTGCGGCGTGATAGCCGGACTTCTGGCCGCGGTTCCCGCCGCTGCGTGGGATGGCGAGAAGCGCGGCAAAATCGCGGGGCTCGATGTGGTGTCAGATGGCGGAAACTTCGGATTTCGCGTCTACATGAACGCGGGGCCAATGTGTCAGACATCGGAAACCTGGGCGTACATCAACAGCAACACCAATAATTATGAGGCAATGGTGTCCCTTCTGACAACCATGTACCTTGCCGGAAAAGAAGTGACGATCCTCACAACGAGGAATGGGGTCTACTGCGAGATTGGATATGTTCAGGTTCGCTGAACGCGAGCCTGCGAAGCTAAATGGGGGAAGGGACAGTATGAAGAAGTCTTTCAAGAGTGCGGCAATCGTGCTTCTGGCGATCATCGCAGGCGCAGGGCCAGTGCAAGCGGAATATAACTCCAACGTCGTCGGCACTATCACGAACGTCTTAACGTACGACGGCGGGCATTTTTTATTCACATTGTCGGCAATGCCATCTAGTCCTTGTGCTAACTATTTCATTGTGCCTAGCGATATACCTGTTGACGGGCGGCAGATGCTTCTGAGCAGGGCGCTAATGGCAAAGGCCAGCGGTGAAGCGATCAACATCGGGTATGACAATAAGACCTGCGTCAATGGGTGGTACAGGGTTCATCGAATTGGATAGCATGCGAGCTTAAGTATAAAATAACGAACGATTTTTGAGTTAGGCGGATGCGGTCAATCTATTGACTGGCGAAACCTTCGCTACGTATTGCTTCACGGATCCCGCACTTGGCCGCCTCCTTCGGGTGGGTAAAACGGGGGGGGGCGGCACCGGAGGATGGACGAGCGCGGTTGCTTGGTCAGGAACCAACAATTTCATTTGGGGGACGGAAGGCATGATTTTTGTGATAAGGGGAGCAAGGGTTTCGGCGCGAGGTACTTGCTCGCGCATGGCGCTGCTTGCCGGACTGATGCTTTCGCCGCAGCCGGCCTCCGCACAATCATCCGCTATCGAAGCTCAGCCCCAGATAATTGTTCCCGATGAAAACGGCGTCGATCTTCAGTCCGGGTCACTGGCAACGGCGTCATTTAAAACGGCCATCGGGGACAAGGATGACCCTACCTTCTTCGTGACGTCTTTACGAGCCGGATCTGCCGCCCCTACGAGCACTCCCATTCTCGGCCGAGTGGTGGGGATAACATGCAGCTACCTGACTTCAACGTACTGCAGTAGCACCCGAAGGGTTGAGTTTAACGGTTACAGCAGATGGTTCAATAGCGGGGTGAATGGCGAAGGTGACACTCTCACCTACGAAAACAATCTCATCCTTCTCACGTTGCGGGACGGTACCCGGATGAGGTTCGATCCCAGCCGCGCGCCAACACCTAATCCGAATGCAGGAGAGAATGAGGTCGGTCGCTTGATCGAACTTATCAAGCCTAACGGGGAAACTCTCACCTACTCGAATTTCAACGCCTTTGGTCCGACGATGATCGTGAGTAATCGTGGTTACACAGCGATTCTCCAAGAAACTAGCAATCTAAATCTCGGCTCGTCGAACTCGAAGCTAACATTTGTTAACTCGGCGAAAGTTTACTGCTCCAGCAGCGGGGCATGTGGCGCATCCTCGACAACATGGCCGAGTGCATCGGAATCGATCGAAACAGCTAATCGAACGACTACACAGAAGGCCACGGATGCTTTGGGCAAGGTCTCTACCCACGTCTCCACCATCGGGGCGGGGCGCGTTGATCATTCAATAGCCGACCGCGATGGCAAGGCTTACGCTTTTACGGAGACGATATTCGAGTATTTCTACGCAGGGCAATCATTTACGTTTATACCTGTGACATCAATTACAAGGAATCAGAATACAACAAATTACAAGTATACTGTAAATGCCTCGAATAACGACGGCGTTACAGCAACTTACTCGAATGGGGAGACCAAAACTGCACGTATTACGGGTAGAAGCATCTTCATTCGTGACGGTCAGGGCGGGGAAACAGAGGTTAATTACCTGCTTGCTGCTGCGCGACCGGGAGCAAACGTCGTTAAGAACCAGCCGTTGTCTTCGCGGCTCGCGTATGTTATCTATCCTGAAGGAAACAGGATTGACTATTCGTATGATGTTCGCGGCAATGTAACGAAGATCGTCACCACGCCGAAGCCGGGCTCGGGGCAGGCGGCGGTTGCAAGTAGCGCCTCGTATTCGGCTACATGCAGCAATCCGAAAGTCTGTAACAAGCCTGATTACGTGATCGACGCGCGCGGCAACCGCACAGATTTCCAATATAGCCCAGATCATGGTGGAGTGACCATGCGGACGGCCCCCGCGCGCCCAAGCGGCGTCCGTGCGCAAACGCGCTATGAGTACGCTCAGCTTAGCGCGAGACGCATGAACAGTGTCGGACAGCTTGAATCTAGCGCACCAATCTGGAAACTGGTCCGGGAGCGCACGTGCGGAGTTGCCGCGACATGCGATGGGTCTCCCGATGAGCGAGTTACCAGCTATACCTATGATGATAATCTACTGACTAAGACCGTCAGTACGTCGAACGGAAGTGGCTCTATAACAAGAACTGTTCAGAATACGTATGACGCAGTTGGAAACCTTGTGGAGATCGACGGCCCGCTTCCGGGGGCGGTTGATACCAGCAAGATGTTCTATGACGCGAATCGTAACCTTATAGCAACCTTGTCGGCAGACCCTGATGGGAGCGGGTCTCTGCCGGTACTGGCGTCGAGCTTCGAGCTGGATAATGAGGGTCGCTCGATAAATACCCGATCAGGGACCGCTATCAATCAAAGTGTTGCGGCACTTGCCGGGATGAGCACGATCCAGACTACGGCTACTTCTTACACTAATGCGGGTTTAAAGAGAGAAGAACGAATAGTCGCGGATGGCCAGGCTCAACGGATTACCCAGTTCTCCTACGATGGCAGGAGTCGCCTGCAATGTACTGCGGTTCGTATGAATCAGGCGGTCTATGACAGGTTGCCAAGCGACGCGTGCGTGCTCGGTACCACAGGCACGCTCGGCCCGGACCGGATCACGCGCACGTTCTATGATGATGGTGGCCGCACCATTCAGGTGCGCCAGGCGGTTGGGACATCTGACGAGCAGGCATTTGCGACATATGCTTATAGCGGCAACGGTATGAAGACCGATGTCGTGGACGCCAATGGGGGGCGCGCGCAATTCGCATACGACGGATTTGACAGGCTTCGGCGCTGGAGCTTTCCAGGTACGGCGCGGGCTGTTGGATTCAATCCGTTAACGCCCAGTGCAGCGTTGGCGACGGCAGGCGCATCGTCCAGCTCTGATTACGAAGCGTACGAATATGATGCCAGCGGTAATCGCCGTGCGCTACGGCGTCGCGACGGCCGGGTGTTGTCGTACGAGTATGACGCTCTGAATCGGCTTGTGTCTAAAATCGTTCCTGATGGATGCGCCCCGAACCAAGTTGGCGCCTGTCCCGTGGGGGCGGCAACTCGTGACGTCTTTTACGCGTACGACCTGCTAGGGAACGCGACGGAAGCGCGGTTCGACACGTTAGCCGGGGAGGGCGTTACCAACGTGTACGACGCACTCGGTCAGCTTAGTTCCTCGACTACCGCAATGGGTGGCGTCAGCCGTAAAGTCGATCTAAGCTATAATAGCGACGGAACCCGACGGTCGATTTCAACTCCGGGCGGTACGTGGACGTATACCTATGATAATCTAGGCCGGCTCATCGGTCTTTACGAGGGCAACAATACCGGAAATAGTCTCTCCAGTTGGTTCTACAATTCTCTGGGTCTGCCTGATCGCGTGAGTGAGCGTGGTGGAAGCGCTGTGAACTGGACCTATGATGGCCTGGGCAGGCTCATCGGGCAGTCGGACAGGTTCGCAGGCGGTTCAAATAGTTTAATGGCAACGCTGCAATATAATCCAGCGAGTCAGATTGTGTCGCGGACACGAGACAATTTGGATTTCGCATTTACGGGAGCGTACAACGTAGCGCGCGCCTATGCTGCGAACGGGCTCAATCAGTACGACACCGCGGGGGGGGCTAAGTTTAGCTATGATGCAAATGGCAACCTCGTTGGCGATGGAGTAAACACGTTCACCTACGATGCCGAAAATCGGCTCGTCGCATCGGGATCAGGCGCCTCCCTCACCTATGATCCGCTTGGACGTCTTTTTCAGCTGTCTGGCTCGCGAGGGACCACGCAGCTCCTTTATGACGGGGATCAGCTGACCGCTGAGTTCGATGGGTTGGGCGTGATGACAAATCACTTCGTTCACGGCCCCGGCGCTGATGATCCGCTAATCTGGTACAAGGGCACGGACGGAGCACGTTGGTTCCATCGTGATCATCAGGGTTCCATAGTGGCGATTGCAGGTACGGCGGGGGCTGGCGAGACAATCAACCGCTATGACGATTACGGTATTCCAAGCGCGTCTAACAGCGGCAGGTTCCAGTACACCGGGCAGGCGTGGATTCCGGAGCTGGGCATTTATCACTATAAGGCTCGGGCGTATTCGCCTACACTTGGCCGCTTCCTGCAAACTGATCCAATTGGATATGATGATCAGATCAATCTCTATAGCTATGTCGCAAACGATCCGGTCAATAAGGTCGACCACACGGGTGAGCGGATCAGCGTAGCCATACATGAGGTGGGCTTCGGACAATATCACACCAAGATTGTCGTCGTGCCGGATGACCAGAAGACATTCAGGAATGACGATCGATTTCAGTCCGATGCGAATGGAGTCCGCTTTATGACTATCGGAGGAGGTCCTGATACAAAGTTGAACGTCTTCGGGCCGCTTGTCGGCGATATCAACCGGCCAAAGGACGTATCAAAGACGCTGTCCGGTGAGAGTCTGGAGGTTGCTAGGATTGCTCCAGGCAAGGGAGACAGCGAGAACAACCTCATTAATCGGATGGTTGGAGTGGCGCAGAGCTACAAGGACGATAAACCCTACAGCTTGTTTCCGTCTGCCAAGGGAAACAATTATAATTCGAACAGCTTTGCCTATGGTGTTCTAGGTGCTGTGGGAGCAAAGAACGTGCCTATTCCCCAAGGTTATTCTGTTCCTGGAGCGGACAAGCCACTTCCTGCTGAGAACTTCTGCAAGCCGGGGATGTCGGGATGCGCGAGATGATCGGTCGTCTATATACCGTTCCGGCCGTAGCCATATCGTCGTTCGTAATCGGCATACTGGCCACAACCGTGACTGTATTCTTGGGAAGAAGTGCCGGCATCAGTTTTCTGATCATAGCTTCACTCTCTTATGCGGGCATGAACTACCTTTCGGAGAAGAGGGTCGGGGAGTCAGCAGTTGCTTTCATTTCTGTCCTACTAATTGGCGGAGTTGTGGCCGTAGTATTAGGCTATATCTTGGTTAATTACATTCTCGATATATAGCCTTCCCGCTGACGTGGGGTCGGTGGATATACCAGTGTCGATCGCCCCGACCTGTGCGCCGTCGCGCAGACCGAGGGCGTCGGTGAGGCTGGCGCGGCTGTCGGTATAGACGGCCGCGCTGGTTCTGGCCCTGCTGATCGCGACATAGACGGAGGCGGCGTCGATGGTGTTGGCGCGGAACGATTCGAGGTGTGCCATGACCCGATCGGCACCGTCAAACCAAATGCACCGTCTAGTAATCGGGTGAGGGTGGGGTAGGGCGGGCCATGTCCCGCCCACGCAAGCCAGCCTCGCCGTTCCGCTACTTCAACTCCTCGCCGGAGGTGATCCGGCTAGTGGTGCTGATGTACGTGCGCTTCCCGTTGAGCCTCCGCAACGTCGAGGACCTGCTGTTTGAGCGCGGGATCGACATCTGTCACGAGACGGTGCGGCTATGGTGGAACAGGTTCGGTCCGCTGTTCGCCGGCGACATCCGCCGGCAGCGGGTGAGCCGCATGGGTGGCTTTCGTCACTGGCGCTGGCACCTGGACGAGATGTACGTGAAGCTGAACGGCGAGATGGTCTACCTCTGGCGAGCGGTCGACCATGAAGGCGAGGTGCTTGAAAGCTACGTCACGAAGAGCCGCGATAAGGCGGCTGCACTCGCTTTCATGAAGAAGGTGCTGAAGCGCCACGGCTCGCCCGAGGCGATCACCACCGACGGTCTGCGCAGCTACGGCGCAGCGATGAACGAACTGGGCAACCGCGAGAAGCAGGAGGTGGGGCGCTGGGCGAACAACCGGGTGGAAAACAGCCATCTGCCATTCCGACGACGGGAACGAGCGATGCAGCGGTTCCGGCAGATGAAGACGCTGCAGAAGTTCGCTTCAGTTCACGCCAACGTCCACAACCACTTTAGCCTGGAACGCCACCTTATCGATCGACAGACCTACCGGGAACGACGCTCCGCCGCACTGGCGGAGTGGCAGGCACTCGTCAGCTGAACGTCGCCGGCAAAGACCGAGGTGCATCGTGTAGAGAGCGGTTCGCATTAGACTGACAGCACCCGCACGGCTGCCCTGGGTGAACTCGGGGTTACCGTCTACGTCTTCAAGGCAAGGTCGCGCGGCCAGGGCGTGAAAGAGACGAAGCAGTACCTTCAGCGCGAGTACTTCAAGAACAACATGACCGTGCTGTTCTCGCTGAACGGTCAGGTCCACGGGTCGTACACGTCCGAGTTCGTCAGCCGGGCGCTCAAGATGCCGCTGCTGAAGGACTACCTGCTTGCCCACGTCGACTGCTCCAACCTGCACATGGCGGTTCGAAACGAGCTCTTCATGGCGTCGCGCGACCGGCTGAAGGCCGGGGACAAGGCCGACGAGGTGCGCAAGCACCTGCGAGACATGCTGCTGTCCAGCGAACTCAGGGAAATCGCCAAGCGCCGTAAGTCCAGTCTCAACGTCGATAGCGGCGATGCGGGACAGATGCTCCGTGACCTGACACGCAACATGCCGATGAACGACGCGCTGACGAAGATACTGCGCCAGACGTTCGACATTCCCGACCAGCGGCCCGGCACCTCGGTCAAGAAGGAACGGGAGGAGCCGAACCGGCCTCGTAAGGAGCCTCGCGACGCTCCGCCCTTTCATCCGCAGCGCTATCCATCCGCGTTCCGCGCCAAGGGTGGCGACGGCAGCGAGGGCGGCGTGAAGGTCTACAAGCTGCCGACGGGAGGGTCCCGAACCATTTCCTTCGCGACGGATGTCGAGAACGACTTCTTCGACAGGACCGACGATCCCGGCGACATGTCGCTCGCGATCATGCGTCCGTCGAGCGCTGGCGGGGGTAGTGGCGGGGTGCCAGACCCTTCCGTTGAGGGCGACCTGCTGAACGTCGTGCGCACCAGCCCCTTGGACGGGACGATCAAGGTGGGGGTGCGCGCGACGGCGGAGATGAAGGTCGGGGATTCTGCGGAGATCAAGGCGGTGCTGACGAGTCCGCAGGGCGATCTGGTGGAGACCGTGCTCGTGCGCGTTACAGATCCGGAACCTACTCCGCCCCGGAAGGAACCTGACGTCGAACCTCCGCTCGGCATACCCGAGCTTGTCCTCTGCTCGAAGGAGGGTGGCGAGGGGCTAAAGTCATGGGAGGAGATCAACGAGGGTGGCGTCGAGATGGGATACGACGTTGTGGTCTATCCACTCGTAGAGGATGACAAGCTGTCGCGCATCTACGTCAACGTGGACAGTAAGGTGCTGAAGGACTTCAACTCGGGTGCCAAGTCGTCGGAGGCCGCCGAGATGGCCGAGCGGCGTTACATCAGCGCGGTTTACTTCCACACGCTCTTCCTGTTCGCCACGACGAAGTCGCGGAAGTACGACCTCAGACGAGGCGATGAGGGCGACAAGGATGGTTCCGAGGTTGATCTCGCCGACTATGTCTCCGATCTCTTCTCCTCCTCCTACGCGCAGTTCCTGCTGAACTTTGACACGACCGACATGCTTGAAGCGATCGCGTGAGCCAGCCGTTCGGCATACTGGTGGTTCTGCTTGCCCCGCTTACGGTGGCGATGGCGGCCTGGTTTGGCCACGTCGTGCTGCGCGGGACGCGCATCTCGGAGATGCGCCAGAAGTGGATCGATGATCAGCGTGCGGATCTGGCTACCGTCGTCTCGCGCGCTCACGTTCTGGTCGAGCTGGCCAAGGCGGGTTCCGACCTCAACGAGACGCGCGCCGAGGCCCTGGGCGAGCTCGAGGCCGCCGCCTACCGGATCAAGCTGCGGGAGAACCCGATCAAGCCGGAGTGGACGGACGTGATCGATCGGGTAGACTGGATTCGCGACCATGTCCGAAACCCGGACGAAGTTGGAACCGCACTCTCGTCGCTTTCTGGCGCTATCATCCCCTCGGCGCGGCACCGGCTCAAGCAGGAGTGGACTTTGGTTCGGGACGGAGAGACCTCATACCAGATCGCGTCGCATAGGTACTGGTGGCTGGTGGGGCTCTTCGCGATCGTAGCGCTCGCTATAATCGTACTCGGCGCGATCGCCGGCAACGAGACCAAGGCCGCGCCATTGCCGGCGCAGCTCGATGCGAAGTGCATGGCGGGATGCTATCTCCGGCTTCGGTAGACTTGGTGTTTGGCGTCTGATGGTGAAGCGCCATGTTGTCAACGAGGAGGCGGGCAACTAGCCGTCGCCGATGGAGCGCGTGGATCCCGGGTGGCGGGGACGCAAGAACGACTGGCCGCTGAGATCGTGGCGGCGGCCCTGGGGTGTTTTTGGAGGAGGGGTACAGGCGGGTGATCGCGAAGATGAACGGGCGTCAGAAAGTGAGAAGCCTAAAGACGGGTCTGAACGTCCGCTTGTGGGTCTTCACCACACGCAGGAGGGACTGGCCGGCCCTTCGTTGACGTCCGTCACGCGATACTTCGTCTTTCCCCTGGCCTGCATCGGAGAAAAGGCCGGGGTAGGGCGCCCCAAGTAGCGGCAGGGTGGCGCCGAACTGGCCGCGCTCGCTTCCGGAGGCAGTCGCTACCATTTTTCGTTTGTCTGAACGGTGCTGCGCCGTCGGCGGTTGTGGCAAGGCAATCACTAAGGAGCGGCTCTTGGCGAACGGGCTATCTGATGGGTGGCAACAACTCAGCATGAGCGATCAACCGTGAGAACCGGCGACGCGCGTTTGCGCCGCCGGCCTTAATCGGCTCAATTGCTGTCGGAGTCGTCTCCATCGTCCGCGATGATGATGATTCCCGCGATTACTGCGGCAGCGGCCACGGCAGCGACGATCGCGCCGCCGCCAGCCAACATCTCGCTAGAGCGGCCAGCGGATGAGGCGGCACGCCCGGACTTGGCGACCGACAGCGACGTCGCCGGATTGGTCGGTGCCGCGAGAGCGGGAGCGGCTGCCAGCGTCAGTGCGGCCGTGGCGCCAAGAAACTTCGTGATCATGGTCGTCTCCTTATTGGGGCGGCCGGCGATGTGCCGGACCCGAACTACCCCATCATCAGACGGAGACGTGCGGCCGACACCTTGATGCGGCAGTCGATCATTTTTCGTCAGCGGAAGACCAAGGTTTTCCAGGCGCGGCTCCGTCCTGCCCTTCGAGAACAAGATCATAGGGGCCTTCATTGCGTAGACTGCTTGCTTCCACCAGCCTGTCCACTTTGCTCGTCGCCGGCGCGGCGACGGCGCAGACCATAATCGACACGCGCCAGACCACGCCGGTGCGCACCTCCACGGTCAAGGCCGGCGCCCGCGACGACATCCGCGTCGGTGCGAACGGCGCCGTCGTGCCTACAAGCGGCGCCGCTGTGACGATCGACAGCGACAACAAGGTGACGAACGGCGGCGCTATACAGATTACCGACGCGAGCGACGCCAGCGCGATTCTGGCGCAGGACAACATTCGCGGCGAGATCGTCAACACCGGCAAGCTGATCGTCGACGAGACCTACGCGCCGACCGATACCGACAAGGATGGCGACCTCGATGGTCCCTTCGCACAGGGCGCTAGACGGTCCGGCATCCGCACCGCCGGACGCTTCACTGGCAACATCAGCAACGCCGGCGAGATCAACGTCGAGGGCAACGACTCCGCCGGGATCTTCCTCGGCGGCGCCACCACCGGCAACGTCACGCATGACGGCAAGACTACCGTCACCGGGGACCGGTCCGTCGGCGTGCGACTGGAGGCGGTTAGCGGCAGCGTGACGCTTGGCGGCACCATCACCGCGTCAGGCCAGGGCGCGATCGGCGCACGGCTCGACGGCGACGTCGGCGGCGCGCTGACCGTGCAGGGGCTCATCGGCGCGACCGGCTACCGCTACACCACGCCGCCCGCCGGTGCGTCGAAGCTCGACGCCGACGACCTGCTTCAGGGCGGACCTGCCTTGATCGTCGCAGGAAATGTCGGCGGGGGCATCGTCCTCGGCAACGCCACCGGCAAGGTCGCCGACGTGGTCAGCTTCGGCGGCGCGCCAGCCTTCCAGATCGGCGCCGCCGGGCGCACCGTCACCATCGGCGCGGTAGCCGGCAAGACGCCAGCAGCGGGTCTCGTGATCGACGGCAAAGTCACCGCGGACGGCGTCTATTCCGGGGTGGCGTCCAACGCGCTCGCGATCGGCGGCCTCGGTGGCGCGGTCACGATCGCGGGTGGCGTCGCGGTGGGCGGAAGCGTCCAGGTGGGGGCGAGCGGCAGCAACGCCACCGCGATCCGCTTCGGCGCAGGCGCGACCACGCCGGAGCTGCGCGTGACCGGGCTTGTCAACGCGGCGGCAAACGGCGGAGCGACCCAGGCGATCGCGGTGTCGATTGAAGCGGGTGCTTCGCTCCCGGCGATCCGCAATAGCGGGACAATCCGCGCCGGTGCGGGCAGCGCGGCGACCGCAATCCTCGATCGGTCGGGCACGCTGCTGCTGGTCGAGAACAGCGGCGCCATCGTTGCAAGCGGTGCGAGCGCTGCAAGCGGCAACGTCGCCATTGATCTCTCGGCTACAACCGCGGGCATTGTCGTGCGCCAGGTAGCGGGCGCGAGTGGCGCCGCCGCCCCATCGATCACCGGCGCGATCCGCTTCGGCGGCGGTGACGATCTGCTCGACCTCGGCGCTGGCACGGTCGTGGGCGATGTGACGTTTGGTGCGGGCAGCAACCGGCTGTTGATGGCAGGCGCGAGCGGCTACGCCGGCACCGCGACCTTCGGCGCGGGGGCGGACACACTATCGATCGGCGGCACTTCAAAGTTCGCCGGCGCCGCCGACTTCGGCGGAGGCGCCGATCGCCTGACGATAACGGGTACCGGCGTGTTCGCCGGGCGCCTGCTTAACGCTGGCGGCACCGCGGTGAGCGTGGCGGCGGGGGGCGGCACTTTCGCGCCCACCGGGGCCACCACCATCGCCTCGCTGGACCTAGGCGCCAAGTCGGTGCTCAGCGTCGGACTCGACCGTGCCAACCCCGCCGCGAACGTCATCCAGGTCGCCGGCGCCACGACGATCGGCACCGACGCCAAGCTCGCGCTGCGCGTGACCGGTGGCAGCGACGTGGCCGGGCGCTACGTCGTGCTCACCTCGGGCACGCTGACCGGCGCGTCCAACCTCTCGCTCACCACCGAGAACGTGCCTTTCCTCTACAAGGGCGCGCTGGTCACCACGCTGCCCAACCAGATCGCCGTGGACGTTGTGCGCAAGGCGACCGGCGAACTCGGCTTCAACCGCGCGCAGGCGAGCGCGTTCGACGCGATTGACCTTGCACTGGGTGGCGACGCCAAGGCCGCGGCGGCAATCCGCGGAATCTACGAAGGCGGCGAGTTCCGCGGCGCCGTCGATCAGATGCTGCCCAACTATGCCGGCGGCGTGTTCGAAGGGGTCACGCTCGGGTCGCGCACGGCGGCGCGCCAGCTGCTCGAGCCGAGTGGGAGCTTCACCGAGGAAGGTGACTGGGGCGCATGGCTCACTCCGCTCGGCTGGGATTCGTCCAAGGCGACGCGCGACACGCTCAGCTACGACGTCAACGGCTGGGGCGTCTCGGGCGGGCTCGAGCGCAAGGCCGGCATAGGCAACATCGGAGTGTCGCTCAGCTACCTCTCTGGGCGAGACAGCGAGGGTGAGGCGCTCAACCGCGTCGACCACAAGCAGTATGAGCTCGCCGGCCACTGGCGTGGTCACTGGGGTGGTCTGTCCGCCAGTGCACGTGCCTCGGCGGCGTGGATCTCGCTGGGCAGCGTGCGCCGCTTCGACGGCGCGATCGGTAACGAGGCGGTCAGCCGTCGGGCGACCGCCGACTGGAACGCGCAGCTCTACTCGGGCGCCGCGGCGGTCGCGTACGAGCACCTGATCGGACGCATCTCGCTGCGGCCGACGGTCGCGCTCGACTACTATCGCCTCAACGAGGACGCCTACCGTGAAAGTGGCGGCGGCACTGCGATGGACCTCGCCGTGCGCGAGCGCACGAGCGACGAGCTGGCGCTAACCGGCAGCCTCGCCGCCGGGCTGAACATCGGCGGCTCGAACCGGTACGACCAGTGGACAAGGCTCGAGATCGAGGGCGGCTGGCGCGAGCGGCTCGCCGGCACTCTCGGCAGCACCACCGCCAGCTTCGCCAACGGTAAGGCCTTCACGCTCGACCCCGAAGCACGCAACGGGGGATGGGTCGCCAAGGCGCGCGCGGTCACCGGCACCAGCGAGGTCAGGCTCAGCGGCGAGGCTGCCGCCGAGCGCCGCTTCGGCGACGTTGCGCTGTCCGCGCGCGCTGCCCTCCAGTTCGCCTTCTAGGCGAACCGCACGTGCATCCCCCTGCCACGTGCGGACTACGGGAGCTCCACTCGTCCCCCCCTAGCGGGTGGAGCTCCTTCTCTCTTCGGGCGGCGACAGCTAGAGACACGCTGTTTCCGCGACCACAAACAGTGAGACCCATGCCCCCGACCGGGCTCGAAGCCGTCTACCTCGACAACCGTGACCGGCTCGTCCGCTTCCTCGTCGCGCGCGGCGCCGGCGATGCGGCGGAGGATCTGCTGCACGATTTGTGGGTCAAGGTGTCGCAGGGCTCCGGGGGGCCGGTCGACAACCCGCTCTCCTATCTCTTCCGCGCTGCGGACACGCTGATGATCGATCGGCATCGCTCGCGTACGCAGGCTCAGGCGCGCGACACCGCCTGGAGCGAGGCGGGCGCAGGAGAAGTCGCTACAGGGGAGCGCGTCGTGGTCGGACGGCAGGAAATGGTCCGCGTGGCGCACGTACTCGCCGAGCTCGGAACCCGCCGGGAGGCGGTTTTCCGTCGAGCCCGGCTCGATGGCGTACCGCAGCGGCAGATCGCCGCCGAGCTCGGCGTCAGCCTCAGCACCGTGGAGGCCGACCTTCGCGCCGCCTGCCGCGCACTCGCTGCCTTGAAGGAAGAACTATGACCCGGCTTGACGAGGAAGCGGTGGACTGGGCTGCGCGCGTAGCCGACCGGGATTTCACCGACTGGGATGGTTTCACTGCCTGGCTCGAGGCGGATGCCGACCGGTCGGCCCGCTATGACGCCGCAGTCGTCGCGCTCGCAGACGTCGAGCGCACGGTAGCGCAGCTGCCCGCCGCTACTTCCGCCGTGGTCACGCTGTTGCGAAAGCCTGTTCCGGCCCGCCTCCATGCGGGACGCTGGCTCGGTGCGGCAGCGGCTGCGGCCGTGATCGGTGCGATAGGGGTCAACGCTTGGCAGGAGCGCGCACAGCCGTATGTCGTGGAGACGCGGGCCGGAGAGCAGCGCGTCCTAGCGCTCGCCGACGGCAGTTCAGTGATTCTCGCGGCTGGATCGCGGCTCATGCTCGACCGTGCAGATCAGCGACGTGCCACCGTCGACGCAGGCGAGGCGCTCTTCCGCGTCCGTCATGATGCTTCGCGACCTTTCCGCGTCGGCGCGGGTGGGCTCACGCTGACCGACATCGGGACTGTCTTCGACGTCAAGCGTGCCGGCGCGCTGACACGTGTCGCGGTTGCCGAGGGAGCGGTGCTCGTCGATCCCGATGGCGCGGCCCTGCGTCTAGATGCAGGCGAGACGGTCGTCGCGGACGGCGATCGCCTCGTGGCAGGCCGGGTCGCGGTGTCGGACGTCGGCGCGTGGCACGAGGGCCGGCTGGCCTATGACGGCGCCCCCCTCGGCGAGGTGGCGGCTGACCTTTCGCGCCAGCTCGGCCGACGCGTGCGGGTCTCACCCGCAGTGGCGGCCCGGCAGTTCCGAGGTACGCTGGACGTGCCCAGCCTGCGTTCGGACCCGGCGGCCCTTGGGGCACTGCTCGACGTGCGGGTGCACGCGGACGCATTGGGCTGGACTTTGGAACAACGCGAGTGAGAGAGGCTGAGGGCAGATGTTCTCGACCCTTCCTGATTGAAGCAGAAGTGCCCGCGATAGCGAGATCGCGGCGTCATCGTCGCGTTTACCTGTTCTCAGGAATACTGCTGCTTGCCCTGCCTGTGGCGCTCTGGGCGGCTCCGGCGTCGGCACAGGTCCTGGCACTCGATCTGCCTGCCGCGCCGCTTGGCCGGCAGGTCATAGCGCTCGGCCGTGCCGCGCGGATCAGCGTGGTGGTGCCGGACCGACACCTCTGGGCTCAACCGGTTCCGGCTCTGCACGGCGTGTACGACGCCGCTGCCGCCCTCGCCGCGATCGCCCGGGCGGCGGGCGGCCGCGTCCAGCCACTCGGGACAGCGAGCTGGAGGATCGTACCTGCCACGACCGCGGTGCGGATGCCACCGCGGCCGCCTGCTGACAGGGTCCCGCATGCCGACCCCGCTCCCGGCGACGTGATCGTCACCGCGAGCAAGCGCGACATTCCGCGGGAGCGCTTCGCCGGCGCCACGCACCGCTTGGACGGCGTTGACCTGGACCTCGGCGGCGCCGGCGGCACCGACCGGCTGACGACACGCCTCGCCAGCATCGCCTCCACCTATCTGGGCGCTGGACGGAACAAGCTCTTCATCCGCGGCATCGCAGATTCGAGCTTCACCGGTCCCACGCAGGCTACGGTTGGCCAGTACCTCGGCGACCTGCGTCTGAGCTACAACGCACCCGATCCTGACCTGCGGCTTGCCGATCTCGCCGCGGTAGAGGTGCTCGAGGGACCGCAGGGTACGCTCTACGGTGCCGGCTCCCTGGGCGGACTGATCCGGCTCGTTCCGAACGAGCCCGATCTAACGGCGAGCTACGGCAGCGCGACTGTCGGCGGCGCGAGCACCGCGCACGGCGCGGGCAGCGCCGACGTGCAGGCCACCCTCAATCTGCCGCTTGTCGACGACCGTTTCGGGCTCCGCGCGGTCGGGACCGCAGCGCGTGAGGGCGGCTACATCGACAAGCCAGCGATGGGACGCACTGACGTGAACGCCACGCGCATCTACGGCGGTCGCGCCGCGGCGCTGCTGCGACTGGGCGACGGCTGGAGCGCGGAGGTGATCGCGGTAGGCCAACGCATCCGCGGCGCGGACAGCCAGTATGCCGACCGGCACGCAGTGCCGCTGACGCGGGATGCCATGGTCACGGAGGGGTTCCGCGCAGACTTCGCGCAGGCCCAGCTGGTGCTCGCCGGGCAGCTCGGTGCCGTACGGCTGCGCTCCACAACGGGCGTTACCGCGCATGATCTGACGGAGCGCTACGACGCCACGCCGCCAGGCGGTCCGCCGCAGCTCTTCACTCAGGCCAACCGCACGCGGATGACTGCCAACGAGACTCGGCTGTGGCAGTCGGCGCCTGATGGCTCGGGCTGGCTTGCCGGCTTCAGCTACGTCCGCAACGACACCCGGCTTCGGCGGCTGTTCGGCGCCCCCGACGCGCTGCTTCCTACCACGGGCGTGACCAACCGGATCGACGAGACTACGCTTTACGGCGAGGCGGGAGTGCGGCTGCTGCCGGGGCTGCTCACCTCCGCGGGACTGCGCGTCACCCGGACCGAGCTCGGCGGGGCAGGCGAGGACATTCCAGAATTCGCGCTCGCGGTCACGCGCGCCACCGCGGCGAGCAGGCGCCAGACGATCGTGCTTCCAGCCGCCTCGGCGCTGGTCGACCTTGCGCCGCACACAAACCTGTTCCTACGCTATCAGCAGGGCTTCCGTCCGGGCGGCATCGCGATCGACGGCGACTACGTCCGCCGCTTCCGCGACGACCGCGTCGCCACGATCGAGATCGGCGTTCGTACGGGCCGACCGCGGCGCGATAGCGTCGATCTCGCAGTGACGGTCGCGCGCACGTCCTGGCGCGACATCCAGGCCGACTTCATCGATCCGTCGGGACTGCCTACGACGGCCAATGTCGGCGACGGGCGGCTGTGGACTATCGAGGCGACCGCCGGCGCCGTCCCGATCACCGGCCTCCGCGTCGAGGCTGCGGCAACCTTGAACGACAGCGAGATAGACGAACCCTCTGCGGATCTCGTCCGCGCGCTTGCCGACAATATCGCGTCCAACGTCGCTGACGCGCGCGCGCAGGTGCTGGCGCGGCTCCGCCAGATTCCGAACATTGCCCGGATCACGACCCGACTGGGGATCAGCTACGACGGGCAGGTCGGTGCGCGAGCGCTCAGGGTTGATGGCTGGCTGCGGTACGTCGGTCGCTCCCGGCTCGGCGTAGGTCCCGTGCTCGGCCAGGCGCAGGGGGATTACGTGGACAGTGGTCTGACCGCGCGTCTGGCACTCGGCGCAGTAGGCCTGACCGCTGGAGTGACCAACCTCGTCAATACGCGAGGGAATCGCTTTGCGCTGGGCACGCCCGTCACGACCGGACGCGATCAGGTGACCCCGCTGCGGCCGCGAACCTTGCGACTGAGCATCGATACTGCCTTCTAATGTCGACCTGTTGAACAATAGAGATGGTTCCAATGCGAAAGCCTGCTCCGCAAGATTGAACGTCCATGCAGTTGAGGATGTCGGCTCGACTAAGGGGGGGACGGCGGAGAGCGATTGATCCGAGCCGTTCAGGCGGTCACTTCGATCTGCGTACGAGCCTCGAACGTGAGATGAACGAACGGCAGCTATTGGAGAGTGGTCAGGCCTTCTGAACGACTGCCTCCGGGCCTCATTCGTCGCAGTAGTCCATCGGCATATTGTTGCTACAGCGACAGCCTCACCGTCGCGAAAACCGCAATGACCAGCCCGGCAAGGTTCGGATAGAAGGTCAACGCGAACCCGAAAGCGCGCGCCTTAGGACCCCTCGCATAGCCGATCCAGAAGAGAAGACGCCCAATCACGAAGAGCGCCGCAAGCGCCACGATCAGCGGCACCGACGACGCAACCAGCACTGCCAGCGAGACGTGAATGGGCACGGCCAGCACCACCTGCTCGAGCGTGTTCTGCAGAACAGCCTTGGCGCGCTCCACCTCCGCCGTGGCGTTTCCGGAGTCGCTGCCGGTAATGTCTTCGGCCGAGAAGAAGCGCAGCCGCGCGACGTTGCCGATCGCTGCGGCAAGCCAGCAGAGGACGAACACATCTGCCCTTGCCGTGACGATCAGGCGGTCGGCCAACGTGGTCGGGGCGGCGGCACCTCGGTACAGGCACGTTGCCGAGACCAGGACAGTGACGCACAGTGCCGCCGCCATCCTGAGCGCGACGCCGCGTTGCTCCTGCCGAAAGTTGTTCGAGGCAGCCACCCGGTTCCTTTCCCTGGCTTCGCCGGCCATTCGGCTTAGCCGGACGCAGCGTTCGCCCGTTCGTGCTCCGCCGCGAGCTTCGCGTCCATCTCCGCGACTTTCAGCGCGGTCGGGCGCTGCGTGGTTAATTCGACATAACGGACGATCGGCTCGCTTTCGGGCACGAGCTTGAACATCATGCCCCATTTAAGCGCATTGCCCCACAGGATATCGGCGGCCGAGATCGTGTCTCCGAGCAGATAGGGTTGCCGCTCGATCTCCTGGACGATCGTGGCGAGCATCGTGTCGAAGTCGCCATAGGGAGACATCGCTGGCGGCCCAGGCTCACGCTTCATCGCCTTGTCGACGAGGCCGGGTTCGTAGCAGGCGGCGTAATAGACCAGCCACCTGAGATAAGCCCCCCGCTTGGGATCATCCAGCGTCGGCGCCAAACCGGCCGCATGGAACAGATCGGCAAGGTAGAGGAAAATTGCCACCTGCTCGGTGACGAGCGTGCCGCGGTGCCTTATCGCCGGCACCTTGCCTAGCGGATTGACCGCGAGATAGTCTGGCTGGCGCTGCTCGCCGGCCTTCATGTTGACAACGTGCAACTCATACGGCGCTGCAAGTTCCTCGAGCAGAGTCAGCACGCCGGCGGAGCGCGTCTGCGGAGCGTGGAACAGCGTGATCACTTCGATGTCAGCCATGGCGATATCCTCAAGAATTTTCGGTGGCGATTGCCGACACGGCTTCTACCCCGCCATAGCTGTCATCTTCTGTCAGGTTGGATTAGCGTCCTACGATGCGTGCGAGCCGGCTGCTGACGATCCTGATGATTCTGCAGGCGCGCGGCCGGGTGACCGCGCAGGCGCTGGCGGACGAGTGCGAGGTGTCGCTGCGCACCATCTACCGCGACGTCGATGCGCTGAGCGCGTCCGGCGTGCCGGTCTACAGCGATCGCGGGTCGACGGGGGGCTACCGTCTGCTGGAGGGCTACCGCACCCGCCTGAACGGTCTCTCGCCGCGCGAGGCCGAAGCGATGTTCCTTTCCGGCCTTTCCGGACCTGCGGCGAGTTTGGGTCTGGGCGCCGCGATGGCGGCCGCACAGCTCAAGATGACAACCGCACTACCGCCCGAGATGCGCTCGGCGGCGGATCGGATGCGGACGCGCTTCCATCTCGATGCGCCAGGCTGGTTCCAAAGCGCTGAGGAGCCCGAGCACCTCCAGTCGATCGCGGCCGCGGTGTGGGAGGAACGTCTCGTCGAGATACGCTATCGCAGTTGGAAGGCAGAAAGCGAACGACGCGTCGCGCCGCTTGGCATCGTGCTCAAAAGCGGCGCCTGGTATTTGGTCGGTTCTGTGGACGGCAGCGTCCGCACCTATCGCATTGCTCGCATTCGCGCGCTGCGACGGCTTGAGGGCGGCTTCGCGCGCCCAGCCGAGTTCGATCTTGCCGCCCACTGGAGCGACAGCATTCAGCGCCTCGAAAGCGAGCTTCACCAGGATATGGCGACCATCCGCCTGTCACCGACTGGACTCCGGATGCTCGAGCCATTCTTCTCGCCGTTCGCTTTGGCCGGAATGGAGATGGGCGAGGCAGATACGGACGGGTTCAGGATCGTAACGGTGCCGGTCGGCTCTGTCTGGCACGCGTGCAGCGACATTCTCCGGTTCGGCGACGATGCCGAGGTGCTCGGCCCGCCGGAGCTTCGCGCGCGCATGCGGGCCACCGTCATGGCCTTGCAAGCGCGTTACCTCGTTGAGTGAAGCGGACAGCTAAATTTGCTGTCAAACTGACCTGAATGAACGGTAGAAGTCGGGGCGGAGCAGTGCCGCGAATGGCCGAGAGTGGGTCGGATCGGAAATAAGCGGGACTACACCGGCGTCAGCAGATTGCCGCTGCGCTGCAGCTGTTCGATGTCACGACGGGGCGGTGCGCCAAACAGGCGCGCATATTCGCGGTTGAACTGGGACGGGCTTTCGTAGCCGACGGCAAAACCCGCGCCGCTCGCAGTGGTGCCTTCCGACAGCATCAGGCGCCGTGCCTCCTGCAGGCGCAGCTGTTTCTGATACTCGAGCGGCGTCATTCTCGTAACAGCCTTGAAGTGTTCGTGCAGGGACGACGGGCTCATGCCCGCGGCAGTGGCGATGTCCCCGATACGGAGCGGCCGGTCGAACCCTGTGCGGATCGTCGCGATAGCGCGGCTGACCTGATTGAGGTGGCTGTCGGCGACCGCCATGTAGCGAAGCGCGGGCCCGTGGGGACCCTTGAGCAAACGATACAGGATCTCCCGCTCGATCAGCGGCGCGAGCGCGGCAAGGCTGTCGGGCTGGTCCAGCAAACGCACCAGCCGGCACGCCGCGTCGACCAGATCGTCGTCGCTGCGATATACCGCAAGGGCCGGCAGATCGGCCTTGGGTGCCCGGGCGCCTTCGGCCAGGATGAGGTCCGCCAGCACCGCCTGGTCGATGTCGATCTTGCAGCAAAGGTACGGAGCGTCCCGCTCGGCCTGGATGACGTGTCCGACGAGCGGCAGGTCGACCGAGACCAGCAGGTAATGCGCGGCATCGTAGAGAAGGCTTTGTCCGCCGAGCGAGACCCGTTTGGCGCCCTGCGCGATTATGCAAAGCGACGCATCGTAGACGGCGGGCAGGGGCACGGTTGGTTCGTCGGCCCGAAAAAGCGACAGCCGATCTATTGCCGTGCTCACCAAACCGGTTCGCGGAATGTGGTGTGCAGCCAGCGCGGCCAGATCTGCGATCGTGCTCATTGAGGGTCTGTGTCCGCTGTTACGGGCCTCGGCAAGCGTGGCGCACCTTGTTCCGGAGAATCGTGCAAGGATCGCGGCGGATCGGTCTTACGCCGGCCGGTGGATCGGTTCCATCTGTGCCCAGCCTTCATGGCCACAGGAGAGGACTCATCATGAACGACGTCATCGACAAGACCGTGCTGATCAGCGGCGCGTCCAGCGGTATCGGCGAGGCCACCGTGCGGGAACTGGCGGGCAGGGGCGCGCGCCTCTTCATCGGCGCGCGCAGGACCGGGCGGCTCGAGGCGCTGGCGGCAGAATTGGGCGCGAATGTCGCGTGGCACGTGCTGGACGTGACTGACGCGGCGAGCTTCGCCACCTTCGCCGACGCCGCGGAAGCGCGGTTCGGGCGTGTGGACGTGCTGATCAACAATGCCGGCGTGATGCCGTTGTCGCCGCTCGCCGCGCTGAAGCAGGACGAGTGGACGCGGATGTTCGACGTCAATGTTCACGGCGTGCTGAACGGGATCGCGGCCGTGTTGCCCCGGTTCATCGCCCAGAAGGCGGGTCACGTTGTGAACGTGGCATCGATCGCGGCGCATTTCGTGATGCCGAGCGCCGCCGTCTACTGCGCCACCAAATATGCGGTCTGGGCGATCACCGAAGGGTTGCGTCAGGAGCATGACGACATCCGCACGACGATCATATCCCCTGGGGTCGTGGCGACCGAACTGGGCAACGACATCACGGACCCGGCGATCGCCTCTGCACTGACGACGTGGCGGCAGAAGTCGCTCACCCCCGACGCGATCGCGCGGGCGATCCGCTACGCCCTGGAACAGCCGGACGGGGTGGATATCAACGAGGTCATCGTCCGCCCGACCGCAGCCGGCATGTAGCCGCGTCACGCTACCAGTCCGGGCGGACTTTCGGTCTGCTTGGACTGGTGTCGAGGTGAACGGCTGTCTGCGATCGAGACGACCCGATCATCGCAACGACGTGCGGTCAGACGGCTGGCGCGGCGTAGGAGCGCAGTTCATCGAGGATCGAATGCCGCGACGGACGCCAACCAAGCGTGCGTTCGGCGCGTTCGCCCGACACCAGCTGGTCGCACGCGATCGCATCCGCTAAGCCCCCGAGCGCCTGCCGAGCCTCTTCCAGTGGCCACTCCGCCACCCGGCCCGCGGCGCCCGCCCCCTCGCTGGCGGCGCGTGCGATGTCGATCAGCGGGATAGCGGCGCCTTGCGCGCCGTTGAAGATCGAGGCCGCCGGCGCCTTCTCGAGCGCGAGCAGATACAGATCGGCGAGATCGTCGACATGCACGCATGTCCAGCGGTTCCGCCCGTTGCCGACGTACCGCGCAGCGCCATGTTCCTGCGCCGAGCCGTACATCATCATCGTGGTCCAGGCGTGGTTGCCGTAGACCCAGGCGGGACGGATGATGATGCTGTGAACGCCATCGGCCGCGGCGCCGAGGATCTCCGCTTCGAGCGCCTGGCGAAAGCGCACCATTTCCAGCGGATTGAGCGGGCTATCCTCCGTTGCGGGCCTATCGCCGGTGGCGCCGTACAGGAAACAGCCGCTCGTATAGACAAAGCGCCTTGACGTGCCGCGCAGCGCATCGATGATCGCGCGGGTCGCCGCTTCGTCATAAGCCGCGCTGTTCTGGTCGTTCGGCGACGCGGCATGGACGACCGCATCGACGCTCTGGACAGCGTTGGCGATGCTGACCGCATCGCCCAGGTCGCCTTGGACCGCCTGATAGCCCATGTCGGTCAGCCTGACCGCGCTCGCCTCCGAACGCGCAAGCCCGACCACGTCATGCTTCGCCACCGCCAATCGACGTGCGACCGCCCCGCCGATCAATCCCGTAGCACCCGTTACCAATACACGCATGTCAGCATCCCATTGCTTCTGTGCCGCAGGTAGAGCGGAACTGGGGCGCTGCGGGAAATCGCCAAAGTTGATACGCCGTTATCAGCGAGGACGATGGCGTCAGGCCGACGCGGCGATCCCGGCAATGCAGTCGCGAAGCCAGACCGTAGCGGGATGGTCATTTACCCGCCGATGCCACATCATCGCCAGCGGCCAGTCCGGCAACGCAACCGGCGGCTCATGCACGACAATACCCAGATTGGCCGCAGCGAACCGCCGGGCGACGCGCGCGGCAAGCGTCGCGATCAGGTCGGTGTCAGCGACGACGAACGGCGCGACCAGAAACTGCGGCAAGCTCAGCACGACACGGCGTGCCAGCCCAAGTGCCGCAAGCTTGCGGTCGACCAGCCCCGCACGATCCCCCTCGGGCGATACCAGGAGATGGGGCGCCGCCGCGAACGCCGCGACGTCGGCCTCGTTCGCAAAGGCCGGATGCCCGGGCCGGGCGATGCAGACGAAACCTTCCCGAAGCAGCGGGCGTGTCAGGATGCGTGCCGAGGCGTGGACGGGAACGCTGAGTGCGAGGCTCGCCTCGCCACTGTCGAGGAGATCGACGACCTCGTCCTTCCCAAAAATGCCGCGGACCCGCACCTCGAGACGAGGCGCTTCGATGGCTAGCTTCGCCAGTAGCGTAGGCAGCAGGACGAAGGCCGCATAGTCGGTCATGGCGATCGTGACGACATGATCGGCGGTTCCCGGATCGAAGCCGTCGTCTAGCAGGACGGTCTGCATCAGACGAAGCGCAGCCGCGATCGGGCCGGCCAAATCATCAGCCCGGGGTGTCGGTTGCATTCCCGTCGACGACCGCACGAACAATTCGTCGTCGAGCACCTCGCGCAGGCGCGTGAGCGCACCGCTCATCGCCGGCTGACTCAGACCGATACGCTGGCCCGCGCGGGTGACGTGGCGTTCCGCGTAAAGGGCATCGAACGCCTTTAACAGGTTCAGGTCGAAGCCAGCTATATCCATTCGACGGGAATAGAAGGATGCGGCCGGCGGGGGAAGGAGAGCAGCGGTTCGGTAAAAGCCCGCTCCTTCCAGAGGATCGCCGAAATCTGGGCGACGACCCGCACTAAGTTGCGCTTGCTACGGCATGAACAAATGTCCAAATTGGCGAAGCGAAAACCGCTCGGGAACGTCCACAACTGGGTCATGTCAGTGGAAGCGCTCACCGCGCGCGAGTTGCGCGAGAATCTGCTGCATCCTGCGAGCTCGAGTCTCCGGCCGCTTGGCCGTCTGGAGGCGGTAGTAGATCGGGTACAGGTTCTTGCGGTCGAGAGTTCGGAAGAACGCCTCTGCCTCGGGCATGGCCGCCAGCGCTTCAAGAAAATCCCGCGGGATGACCATCGTGGCCGAGCCCTCATAGGCAGTTTCCCAACGTCCCTCTGTGCGTGCCGCCTCGACATGGGCGAGCCCAGCCGGTGTCATACGACCTTCAGCTATCAGCCGCTCGGCATGATCACGGTTCCTGGCTGACCAGTTGGATCCTGGCCGGCGTGGCGTGAGGCGCTGGAGGTACGAGCGCTCGTCCGCAGATCTTTTTAGGCCGTCGATCCAGCCGAAACGGATCGCCTCCACGACGCAGTCGGTCCACGTAACAGACCGCTGTCCAGAGCCCTCCTTGTAGATGCGCACCCATAGCTCTCCGCTTGTGGCGTGGTGCTCGGCAAGCCAGCCGGCAAGATCCTCAGGGGTCTCGAATGCGATGCTATCGGCGTGACGGAGCGACATCACCCGAATCTAACCAAGGACGAGCCCGCTGAGAAGCGGCGCGTCGCCGCCTTTCGCTGATGGGTCCATGCCACGAAGGAAAAAGTCGCACGCACCCTAGCCTGACCTACTCGGGTGACCTGATCTCTCGTTAACTCAGACTGAGGTTGATACTTGACTAAGCAAAGGCGCCTAGCATAGTGAAGCCATTACCGTAGTGAGGAGCTGAACATGACCATCCCTGCCGCCGTGCACGGCAACTTCACAATCGAGCGGCGCTACCCGGTAGCGCCCGCCAAGGTATTCGCCGCGTGCGCCGATCCCGCGATCAAGAAGAGCTGGTATGCGGAGAGTCACACGCACGAGATCAAGGCATTCGAGAGTGATTTTCGCGTCGGCGGCGCCGAGCGGCTCACCTATACGTTCGGACCGGACACACCCTTTCCCGGCGTCGAGCTGACTAACGACGGCGTCTTCCATGACATCGTGGAAGGACAGCGCATTATCATATCGTCTCGTATGGCAATCGCAGGCAGGCCGATCTCGGTCGCCTTGGAGACAATCGAGATCGCGGAGGCGGACGGCGGTACAGCCCTCACGTGCACCTTCCAGGGTGTGTTCTTCGAGGGCTCCGACGGCCCCGTTATGCGTGAGCACGGCTGGAGCGACCTGCTGGATCGGCTCGGCCGGTTTCTGGCAGACTGACGTGGCGCGGCCACGCCGGAAGGTCGACGGTGAGCCGATTGATCTGCTGCTCCATGCGCTGGGTGATCCGACACGACGTCGCATGATCGAACGGCTGGGCGAGCGCCCGCATGCCGTCTCGGCGTTAGCTGACCTGTCCGGGATCACGCTCACAGCTGTCGGCCAGCATATCCGGCTTCTCGAGGAAGCGGGGCTTGTCACCACTAGCAAGCTAGGCCGTGTCCGGTCCTGCCAGCTCCGCCATGATGGCTTAAAGATTGTTGAGCAGTGGTTGGAAGCGCGGCGATCAGTTTGGGACAGGCGGCTCGATGCGCTAGGTGCGGTTCTATCGAGCCAGCAGGAAGGCGAGGGGTAAGCTTGCGAGCTGCTGGCGTCGACCGAACACATCCTTTGACAGATTCTCGCGCTCTGGAACCACAATGGCTGGCGGCAGTGGCGAGCCCTCGCTGTGTGGGCGAAGCCATCAGCGTACCCGCGAGGTGCCGTTTCGCTATATCCGTCAGCCAGATCAACCGAACGGCTTCTCGGAAGGATCATAAGCCCCGAACTGCGGTATGAACGAGCGACCGGAGTCGAGATGCGGGGACGGCGTCCGGCACGACCTCCTCTGGGTCGCCGAGACGCCCTGACGCAATCAGCTCGAGGGCTACCTGGCTTGCACTTGCCCGTGAACAGCTTGAGGTTGCCGGAGCCTCATACGAGTTGAAGGATGACGTCGATGGCAAGTGAACCAGTGAAGGGACCCGCGTCCTACTTCCCCTCCATCGAGAAGAAGTACGGCAAGCCGATCGCCGAATGGCAGCAGATCGTCCGAGTCCGTCTGCCCGCCAAGCACATGGAGTTAGTGGCCATGCTGAAGGACGAGCACGGGATGGGACACGGCCATGCCAATGCGGTGGTGGCACACACGCTGACGGAGAAGGGCTAGCCTGCTCGGCACTCGCTTAGACGCGGCGCTACCGTCAGTCGTTGGCATGAACGAGTGGCTGGAATCGGGAAGTTGCTCGTAGTCACTGGACGTCTGGACGTGGGTCTGCCTGGCCGCGGAGCTGCCAGTTGGCTTGCGACCCATTCCCGGCCGTTCGGCAGATCGTCGTGGCATCCCGAAACCGGCCCTTCCGGCGATTTGCCGCAGTCCCGTTTCTCCATCTCCGACGAGCCATTCCGGAAAAACGCAATCGGGAACGGGTTTGGGAGACGGCCCGAGACGGAGGCATCGGAAGACCAATCCTGCCGCGGCTGTCCCGCTGGGCCTTCCTAATCGGGACGCCCGATGGCCCGTGCTTAGCATTTAATGGACGGCCTGCGGTCCAAGTGGGCGCAGCGCCTATCTGTCGCCTGAGAAGTAGCTCTGGTAACGACGACTTAACGTCGGTCGGCGTTAGCAAGATATCTCGCTGCCAGTCCACGTCTCACAGGCTCGTCGTACAGCTTCAGGCACGCGTAGGCGATCACGACTGTCGTTATGAACACGCCTATCCCCACCACTGCCCCCTGTGGGGCGGGGATCTTCCGATCGACCACCCAACCGGTGAAGATGTAAATCAGCGCGTAATGCGTGATGTAGAGCGGGTACGAGAGCACGCCGAAGAATCGTGCGAGACGGACGGAAGGGCCATCGGCCGCGCGGTCGCCTGCTCCGATAGCGACAATGAGCGGAAACAGCACGATCACGCAGCCGGCCTCGTACAGGCCGTTGAGCCACAAATGATCGGTACCGCCGAACCGCGGGAGGCATAGGGCGACAATCAGCAGAACGCTGCTCACCGCGAAGGCGTAGGGCACCCTGATCCTGCCCCCCGACCGCATCAGGAGAACGCCCGCGAAGAACGGAAACATCACGCGAGACAGGCCGATCTGGATGCCCGACGCATCTAGAGCCCAGCCGCCGATTAAGTCGCCACGGGGGCCGAAGACCACCAGGTAGATTAATGCCAGGGCGGACAGCGTCACCAGCACGCCAAGCGACCGATTGGACAGCTTGCGGACGCCCAGGGCATACAGGGCGTTGGCGACATATTCGTAGAACAGCGACCATGCCGGACCGTTCAACGGGTATATCTCGTCCCATCCGCGAACATCGGCACTTTTTGGAAGCGGGATCATCACGAAGCCCAGCGCCATCACGATCACGACGTGGAGGAAGGAGGCATTGTCGTACTTCGGGAAGATCGAAAAGTCCTGGAACACGAACAATGCCGCGCCGATCACGCTTCCCATCACGACCATCGGCTGCAGACGTATCAGGCGGCGCTTGAAGAATCCCGAAACCGACATGCGGTCCCACCGGTCGTCATAGGCGTAGGCGACGACGAAACCTGACAGTAGGAAGAAGAAATCCACGGCAAGGTAGCCGTGATTGATGATCTGCTTCTGCGGGTTGTTCCCTGCGTAGGCTTCGAACAGGTGAAAGGCGACGACGAACAGCGCGGCCACCCCGCGCAGCCCGTCGAGGATGACGTAGTGGTTCTTGCCAGGCGCGGTGGCGTTGGTTGAGATCGCAGATGTCGTGTCCATGACGCACGCTCATGCGTGATTGGTGCACGTTCGGCAATACGAACCCACAATCAAAACTTCTAAGTCGTGGGATTCGCTCCGTAACCGCCATCTTGAGGTACGGATCGCACGTTTATGCTTGTTGTTGCACGATTCAAGTTGCGGATCATGCCCGGCATAGGTAGCTGCTCAACATGGACAACGGACTTCCCCTCGCACGGCGCGATGCGATCGCATCGCGCCTTGGTGCCGGCCGGTCGGTGAGTTCGGTCGCACTCGCGACCGAGTTCAACGTGTCGGAAGACGCCATCCGGCGTGATCTGCGCGCCATGGCAGCGGCTGGTCTATGCCGGCGGGTCTACGGCGGGGCGCTGCCGCTGGTCCCGGGTACGACGCCGATGACGACGCGGGTCGCGGAGGACCCTGAACGCAAGCGAGCGTTGGCCAAGGCGGCGATGCCGCTGATCCAGCCCGGCAGCTTCGTCTTCCTCGACAACGGCAGCACCAGCGTCATCATCGCCGAGGAGCTGCCGCGCGATAGCGACCTGATCGTCGCAACGAGTTCGATTGAAATCGCGGCTACGCTGGCGGCGCGCGGCGACGTGCACATCCATATGGTCGGTGGTCAGATCGACACCGTCATTGGGGGAGCCATCGATGGCATTGCGCTGGAAGCAGTCGCTCGCCTCAACATCGATACGTGCTTCCTGGGTGTCTGCGCGCTCTCCGCGGGGGGCGGCATAAGCGCCCTCGACCCCGCTGACGCGACGTTCAAACGTGCCCTGGTGGCGCGCAGTCAGCAGACGCTCATCCTCACGACCAACGAGAAGATGAGTGCGAAGGCACCGCATCGCGTCGCTGAGCTACGCGCGGTGCATGGCATCATCGTCGAGCATGACGCGCCGGACGCGGCTGTCGAGGATTTGCGTGCCGCTGGCGCCGACATTCTCCGGGCTGAACCGAACGCCGGCTCGCAAGCCTAACAGACGGGAACCTCTAGTGACTCAACAGGAAGCCGGATCGCGTCTCGCGACCCGCATCGCCTTTTTCGTCTCCGGCTTTGGCTTGGCCTGCTGGGCACCGCTGGTGCCGTTCGCAAAAGCACGCCTTGGTGTCGGAGATGCCTCACTCGGACTGTTGCTGCTCTGCCTGGGCTTGGGTTCGGTTATCGCGATGCAGCTCGCAGGGCCACTCACCTCGAAGCTGGGGGCGAAGCCCGCCATCCTGGCGGGTGGTGTGGGAATGACCGTTGCGCTGCCGTTTCTGTCGTTCGCACCGACCGTATGGACGATGGGTGCGGTCCTTCTCGTCTTCGGAGCCTTCCTGGGGGTGATCGAGGTCGGCATGAACGTCCACGCCGTCGAGGTGGAGAAGCGGGCGGGTAAACCGCTGATGTCCGGCTTCCACGGCCTCTTCAGCGTCGGGGGATTTGTCGGATCGTCCATGATGACGCTGGCCCTGTCAGCGAAGGTCGGGGCCTTGGCAGGAACGGTCTTCGCAGCGCTGTTGATGATCGTGTCGCTGATGGTTGCGTCCTCGAGGCTGATCATCACGCCGAAGGCGGACGAGACGCCGCTGTTCGTCGTTCCTCGTGGCATCGTCGTCCTGCTGGCTCTGCTAACGGCGATCACCTTCCTCACCGAAGGCGCGATCCTGGACTGGGGTGCCCTGTTGCTGACCGGGAAGGGTCTTGTCGCGCCTGCTCAGGCGGGCCTCGGCTATAGCGTCTTCGCCGTCGCCATGACCGCCGGTCGCCTAACCGGAGACGCCGTGGTCGCACGCCTTGGCGATCGGCGGACGGTTCTGGGCGGCGGCATACTCGCCATCGTCGGCTACGTTGTTCTGCTGACGGCGCCAGTTGCGCCGCTCGCGTTCCTGGGCTTCCTCCTGATCGGGCTGGGCGCGTCAAACACCGTGCCCGTGCTGTTCCGGCAGGCTGGGGCACAGACCGCGATGCCGCCTAGTCTGGCGATCGCCTCGGTGACGACGATCGGCTATGCCGGCATTCTTGCAGGACCTGCCGGGATCGGCTTCGTGGCACAGGCGATCGGCCTGTCCGGCGCCTACTGGATGCTGGCCGGCCTCGTCTGCCTGGTGCCCCTGTGTGCCGCTGCGGCAACCCGCTCGACCAACACCGCTCGTTCCTTTTGAAGCAAGGGAACAAAGCTTTGAGCGTCATTGAAGCAAGCCTGCTCCACCGTCTTGCAGACGCTGCCGATGCGGAGACCATGCCACGCTTTCGTCAACCATTGGCCGTCGATATCAAGATCAAGGCCGGTGAGACATTCGATCCTGTGACCGAGGCCGATCGCGCGGCCGAACGCGCCATCCGGACGATCATTGCCCATGAGCATGCCGAACATGGCGTATGGGGCGAGGAATACGGTCAGACGGTGGGAGATGGTCACCATCGATGGATCCTAGATCCGGTGGACGGCACGCGCGCGTTCCTCTGCGGAATTCCGGTGTGGGCCACGTTGATCGGCTTTACCGAAGCAGGTCGAGCGACGGCGGGCATGATGAGCCAGCCCTTCACCGGTGAGCGGTTCTGGGCGAACGGTGACGGCGCCTGGCATCGACGGAACGGCGACACCCGCCGGCTGACGACTCGCACGGATCGCGACATGTCATCTGCGACCCTTCATACAACATCGCCCGTGAAGGGGCGTGGCAGTTTGGACGCCGGGTTTGAGCGCCTCGCATCTTCGGCACGACTGACACGCTATGGCGGTGAAGCGTACGCGGTAGCGATGCTGGCAGCGGGTATGATCGACCTCTGCTTCGAACCGGCGTTAGAACCGTACGACATTGTCGCCTTGATCCCCATTATCGAACAAGCTGGTGGCATTGTGTCATGCCTTGATGGAACTTGCGCTGAAACGGGCGGTGCGATCTTGATGGCTGGCTCGTCGCGCCTGCACGACGACGCCCTGCGACTGCTCAACGGCTAGGCCGAACTTGGCGGCGTCATCCTTCTTTGTGGGTGCTGCCGGCAAAAATGGATGTGGGTTGAGCGAAAAAGCCGGCCATGGCCGGCGTTCCCATTTGCCATCGTTACGGGACAGCTGGCGCGGAGCAAGCGGCAGCTTTCCGCTGCGGGGCTCCTAATAGCTGCCGGGCAGGGCACTCCCCAATGCCGGTCGTTCCGCATCTGGCTGGGCTCGCCGAAACGGTCGGTCCGCTCACATGAACGAGTGGCAGGTTTCGGTCAGCGGGATGGACCGTGTGAATGGCCGGAAATGGGTCTTTCAAGCCGCTCGCTGGCGATGACGAGCACTTGCCCGGTCACCTGGTCATCACGCTCGAGGCCCTTCTTAGTCACGATCCACTGACCGGTCAGGGTATGGCATGCGCGCTCCAAGGGTCGTAGCTGCGCTCGTAATAACACTACCGGGCGGACCGCAGGATTTCTAATTTGACCCGCTCGGCTCCGAGCCGTTCCCGCATTTCTTCCACTCGGCGGACGTGGTCGAGCTCATCGCTAGCGGCTTTGACGTAGCCATCTCCGGTCCGACGCGAAGCGGCTTCAAAGTCGAGCGTCAGATCACCAACTTGCCGCATCTGAGCCGCTGTGCGCTGCTCTCCTCACTACGGATCAGAGGGCATCACGCGAGATCAACATCTTTAAGGATCGAGCGACGCCAAATAGGCCGTGAGGTTCACGATGTCCGCATCGGTGAGCCGCGCTACCACCGGCTTCATCGCCACCGCGTTCTTGCCGTTGCGAGTGCCACTTTTGAAATCATACAGCTGGCGAGCCATAGCGGTTGGCGATCGACCCGCGATACTCGGAAATTCGGCGCCAGACCCTCTCATGTCTTGGCCGTGGCACGAGGCGCAGGGTAGTGTCCTTCCTCCGCCACCGCTCGTCGCCAGCGCCTTGCCTTTCTTGATGCTGCCAGCGGGTACATAGGCGATGAAGCCCGATGACGGATCTCGCAACAAGGTACGCTCGAAGCTTTGCGGCACTTCGATGATCCTGGTGCCGATCGGCTCCTTTGCGCCGCTCGGGTCGACCTTCTGTACGGCGTGCGCGGCGGGGTGGGTGACGGGCACGACGTCACCTTCGATTAGGTGAAGCCTCTTTACAGGCTTGATGGAGTGGAAATACTCGGAGGCTTGCCGCGCATCGTCGAGAGGCAGTGCTTTCGCGATGGCCACCATCTTGGCGAGCGGCGCACCGTTGATCGACGCGTGCCGATTGTCGTCTCTCATGTCGGCGAGCTGTTGCATCATATACTCGACCGGTAGGCCGCGAAGATCGCTGGTATCGGGCTTGCCCCCACCATCAATGAGGTGGCACTGGCCACAGGCATTATAGGCGCCCTCTCTTCCGCTGATAACAGGCGGCGGCGGTGTCGGGTGACGCTCCGGGAACCAGTCGATCGTCGCCCGCTGCCCGTTGATCTGGGTGAACGTGAACGCCTGCTTGCTCCCGGGGACGTGGAACAACTTGCCCTCTTCCTTCTCGTCGTCCGGGATGCCGCGCGGATACGGCCACGCGGGCAAGTCCGTTCGTGCCAGCGCAGGCGGGGGATCGAACGTCGCCTTCTCGGCAGCGGACGCCTGATAGGCGCGGCACGCTATGAAGCCGGAGGCGAGGGCTGCGACGACCGAGCCGTTCAGCAAAGCGGATCTGAACGAGAACATGAGATTTCGCCTTTGCTGTGTAACTGCCCGTCGAGAGCTGGAGACGCAGGGTCGCACGCCCGCGCATCAGACTAGCGATCTCGTTCCAGTGCGCATAGCCTGCCGCGCCCCTGCTGCATCGGCGCTGCAGCCCTCAATTATCCTCATCCTCGTCGTCTGGCGCATTGAGGAAGCCCTAGTCGCTCATCCAGTCGGCGAGCCGATCCGGCTAGTGCTGCGTCGACAGGCTCTCGTTGTGCACGCCTGATGTTGAGTCCGTGGCCACGGCATCATGAATCGATGACAGTTCGCCTTGTCGCGAAGCGATCTCAAGCATGGACATGAACAAACGGCCGGATTTGGCAGGAGGGCAGGCCACCTCCGGTGACCGCCTTTGAGGCTCTTCCTGGCAGTGTGACGACAGAGCCAAATCAATCTGCGACGTCGATGGCAAGCGTCTTGATGATGAGCGGTCGCGCTGCCGCGAGGTCGCGCGCGGCCAAGCCAAACGCCTTGAAGTGATCCGAAGCCATGTGGGCCGCAACGGCGGCATCATCGACATAGAGCTCATTGAAGAAGTAGCGCTGTTCGCCTTCGGTTTCGCGCCACAGGTCATAGTGCAGCACGCCAGCTTCAGCGCGTGAAGCGGCGACGCAGACCCTGGCCGCTTCGACGAAGGCGTCTTCCTGTCCCGGCTTCGCCGATACGAACGCAACTACCTTCACCGACATCGTCAATCTCCCAATCCAAGATTGCTGAGTGGACACATTCGGTGACGACATCAACCCGGCCCGATCGGTGTGAGAGCCATTTGGTGTCTGGTGGACTTGCAGCAGCATGAATGGACCACCGCTTCGGGAAAAAGCCGATGGTGCCTCGAACGACCGAAAGTGGGTCCTAACGGCTTTAAGCCACGGGCCTCGTTCGGCGATGTCCACCTGTAAGGCATGCTGACAAGCAGTTTGTTGCGGACCATTAGTTCCTTTCCGATCGACCCGCTGACCGCCATCCTTGCTGATAAAAGAAGCTGATCGTTCAGGAGAAGAGCCGGATCGAACGAGGGATTTCGTTGGATCCATGCCGTCGCTAGTGGATTGCTCGGACCGGTGTTCCCCGAAGGACAGCGGTTCCGTTAGTCGTCCACAATCATAATCAGCGATCCCTGCGCCAACCGGCATGGACGAGGTTTCCATATCCCCCTGCGATAGTAGAGATTTCTTGAGGCAGGATCGCCTTGACGGCATCATCAGCCTCACCAGGCAACAGGGATCGTGCCTGCAAACGGGGATAGGGAAGATGATGAAGTCACCATTGCGCCTGCGAGCGCGCCTGCTCGCGACTTCGCTGCTGATCGCAACCACGGCTCCGCTTACCGCCGCCGCGCAAGACGTGCGGCAGGCTAGCGGAGACGAAGCAGCGGGAGACGGGGAAGTGGTCGTCACCGGTTCGCGGATCGCGCGACCGGACCTGAGCGCCAGCACGCCGGTGCAGGTCATCTCGACCGAAGCGATCCAGCGCACTGGCGCCGCCAACATCCAGGACGTGCTGGCCGAGCTACCCGCGGTAGGACAGAACATCAGCCGCACCAGCACCAACTTCTCCACCACCGGGAACGGTGTGGCGAGCGTCAACCTGCGCAATCTCGGCTCGTCGCGCACCCTGGTTCTCGTAAACGGTCGTCGCTTCGTTGCCGGGATACCCGGCACCTCGGTCGTCGACCTGAATACCATTCCGACGGATCTCATCCGCCAGGTCGAGGTCGTGACCGGCGGCGCGTCTGCCGTGTATGGCTCGGAGGCCATCGCCGGCGTGGTAAACTTCATCCTGGACGATACGTTTGAAGGGCTGCGACTGCACGGCCAGAACACGGTTTCCGATAAGGGCGACACGCCGCGCTACCTTCTGTCGGGCGTTGCAGGCACATCGTTTGCCGGCGGCCGCGGCCACCTGGTGGTCAGCGGAAGCTTCGACGACGATCGCGGACTGCGCTCCCGCAATCGTTCGTTCTCGGCCACGGACATTCCCAACCGCAGCTCTTACGGAGCGCAAGGCCTCTTCAGCGTCGACGGGCGCTTCGCACCCGGCGCCAACAGCTTCACTTTCGATCCCGCCAATCAGCTCAAGAACTATCAGAGCGCAAACGTAGACGGCTATAACCGGAACGCGGATCGCTACCTCAGCGTGCCCGTACGGCGATATCTTGGATCGGCGATGGCGCACTTCGAGGTGTCGCAGGCTTTTGTGCCGTACGTGGAGGGTCAGTATGCCCGCACCAAGTCGAGCAACGGGCTCGAGGCGCAGGCGGTTGCAGATCCCGATCTCGCCTTTCTCGACGGCTCGCCGTTCGGCGGGATCCCGATCACCAACCCGTTTATCCCCCAGGCCATTCGCGACCGGATGATCGCAACGGGAGCTAACACGCTCGCCTTCCGCCGCCGCTCGAACGACATCTTCAATCGAAGCAACCGGAACGAGCGCGAGACCTGGCGGGTCGTCGCCGGCGCGCGCGGCGAGCTTGGTGGGGGAGTGCGCTATGACGCCTACTATACGCACGGAGAAACCTCCGACCGCACCGCCTCCGGCACGGTCTTTGGACCCAACTATGCGAACGCGCTCAACGCCGTAGCCGGACCAAATGGGCCAGTCTGCGCGATCAACGCCGACGCGATCGGAAGCAACGACGATCCGAGCTGCGCCCCGATCAACATATTCGGCTTCAACACCGTGTCGGCGGCAGCTGCGGCCTACGTCACTCGCAATGGCCAGCTGTCGACATACCAGGCGCGGGTAAAGCAGGACGTCGCCGCGGCGACGCTTTCCGGTGACCTCTTCCGGCTGCCCGGCGGACCGCTTGGGGTCGCCATTGGTGGTGAGTATCGGCGCGAGAGCAGCAACGAGGATTTTGACGAGGCGACTAATCTCGGCCAGACGCTAGGTAACCAGCTGAGCGACACCCGGGGCAAGTTCGACGTTGGAGAGGTTTACGCCGAGGTCGTCGCACCGATCCTGGCGGATCGACCGTTCTTCCATGCGCTCACCTTTGAGGGGGCGGTTCGCTACGCGAACTACTCGACCGTTGGCAGCGTCTGGAGCTGGAAGGCGGGTGGCGACTGGGCACCGATCCGAGACCTGCGCTTCCGCGGCGTCTACTCCGAAGCGACGCGCGCACCCAACATCGGCGAGCTCTTCTCTGCGCAGAGCCAGACTTTCCCCTCGGTAATCGATCCTTGCGATCAGCGGCAGGGAGAGGGTGACGGCGCCCCACTGAGCCTCGGCACGTTATCTGCCGCTTGTGCCGCTATCCCCGCGATCGCACGCGCCGCAGCATCCGGCGGCTTCGCTTACTCGACGGCGCAGCTCCAGAACATCGATGGCTTTCTGGGTGGTAATCCCGCTTTGCGCGAGGAGGTGGCAAAGACCCTTACCTTGGGCGCGGTTGCCACGCCGCGCTTCTTGCCCGGCTTCAGTCTCACGGTGGATTATTACCGCATCCGGGTGGAAAATGCGATCGGGATCATCGGGCAACAGACCTCGCTGGACGAATGCTTCACCGGCTCCGGGGACGCGATCTTCTGCGGCAACGTGACCCGTGACGCCAACGGTTTCGTCACCAGCGTCGACGCGCTCAACCTGAACACCGGTTCCTTCCTCGTTTCCGGCATCGACACCGCACTCCGCTACGGTCGCGACCTGCTCGGTGGGCGGGTCGACGTCGATGCCCGCTGGACGCATCTGCTCGACCAGGAGCAGACATCGTTCCCCGGCGGCCCAACGCAAAAGGAAGTTGGCCAGCTCGATTGCTACAGCTGCGGTCGCCTTGGCACCGGCTTCCGCGATAAGGTCAATGCCTCGGTCACGGCGGCGAGAGATCGCATCTCGCTGAACTGGCGCGTCACCTATCTCTCCCCGGTAGTCGACGACCTGACAAAGGATGTGCCGATCCGCACCAAGGCCTTCTGGTACCATGACGCGCAGCTGCGCTTCGGACTGGACGATCAGCAGCGCTCCGCCTTCTATCTCGGTGTCGACAATGTCTTCGATAAAAAGCCGCCGGTGTTCGGCGACACGAACCTCGTGACCTTCCCGGGCACGCAGACCTCGGCGAACACCTATGACCTCTACGGCCGGCTGCTCTACGCCGGTTTTGACGTGCGTTTCTAAAACTGAGGCGGGGTCGCGACCGGCGGCCCCGCCATGCTTCAACCGAGCACGTCAGTCAGCACCCGGCGCCAATTTCCGCCCATGATGCGCTCAATCTCGCCGCTACGAAAGCCGGACCGCTCGAGCGTGGCCGCAATGCGTTCCATACGGTGAATGTTGTTGAACTCCGGTATGACCACATGCTGAGGTGTCCAGGCAAAGCCGGGTACGCCGCGGCGGTCCATCGCCCTCCACCAGTCCAGGTAATTCTTCACGCCCGCCGCATTGTCGTTGCCGAGCTTCACGAGCTTGGCTTCGCCGTCCATCGGGAAGTCGTTGGCGATCCCCACCGCATCAATCCCGCCTACGTTGATGACGTGGCGCAGTTGCGCCACGTAATGCTGTGGCGTGGGAACAGGGTCGCGCGTGAGCCAGAAGCTCATCATGAAGACGCCCATCATTCCACCCCTGTTGGCGATGGCGCGGATCACCTCGTCGGGCGCAGCTCGCGGGTGATCGACAAGCGCGCGCGCTGCGCCGTGCGACAGAACGATGGGCGTGCGGCTGAGCCGGGCCGCGTCGAGCATCGTGGCGACAGAGCCGTGCGATACATCAGGCAGGAGCTTGAGGCGGTTCATCTCGCCCAGACCTTCGATGCCAAGCCGGCTAAGGCCACGCTGAGTCGGTTCAATGGCGCCGCCCGCAAACGGCGTGTTGTTATGGTGAGTGAATTGGATCACCCGCAGGCCCTTGGCATGAAAGCGTGCCAGCCTGGTCAAATCGTCACCGACCATCTCGGTGGATTGAAACTGTAGGAAGGTTGCGCAGCCTGGCCGTCGCCCGATGTCGCTTCCACGTAGCGCCAAATAGGCGACCTTGCTTGAGGCCAGTCGCGCGACAGCGGCGTCGATCGCGGGATCATTCGCCTCGAAACCCCGAAGGTAGGTAGGCTCACCTGAAGGACCCGCGACGGTCTGGATCTTCGAGATATCCACGATCATCGCGTCCAGCCCAGCAGCGGGAATCTGCGCCATGTCGTCAGGCAGAAAGCTCAAACCGTCGATCCAGGGGACGCTACGCTGCCTTGCTGGCGCAACGCTCAGCGGCACCGCAAGTGCGCCTGCCAGGAACGAACGGCGATCGGTATGCAAAGCTACTTCTCCCATGCCAGATGCACGTCGAAACAAAAATGTGGCAGCTTTTGGTCGAACTATCAGCCCTTCCTTGCATGCAGAGTTTTCGAATTAGCAAGAGCGGAGGGGCAGGCGGATCATTCACCAGGACCAGCTTACAATCAGGCACGTGGTTGCCGCGAACGTCGCGGCCGTCGTGATCCAGCCGAGTATGTTGATGATCATGCCGTTGCGCCGCTCGCCCATCATCTGGCGGTCGTTGGTCATGAGCATCATCATGAGGAGGAGAGGCGGCACGGAGAAGCCTTGGACGATCCCCGAGACGACCAACGCACGCATGGGGTTGAACCCCAGGAAGTTCGCGCCGGCGGCAACGATGGTGACGATCGGGATGACGCCGTAAAATAGCTTCGCCTCGCTGACCCTGTGGTGCAGGCTTCCCTTCTTCCCCAAGCCCTGCACCAGCGGCTCCAGTGCCTGTGCCGCTTGAGCGGCGCTATCGATCTGTGTCGCGCCCTGCGGATTGAGCGTGGTCGCTGTGGACAGGATGATGAAGTAGAGGATGATATTGGCGAAGATAATGCCGATCATCACGTCTCGCCGCGCGAGCTCAGCTCGCCCTGCGGCGCTGACGCGTGGTGACCTTGCCCTCGTCGATTTGCTCCTCGACCCGGCCGCGCGTACCCTCCCACGGCAGCTGTGCGAGGATGAACGGATGTCCTGTTTCGGGCAGCGGCTGAGGAGCTCTGAATTTCCGCTTGTGTGAAGGAAATCAGGCACCGGCAGGTGTATGATTTCCTCCAAAGCAGGAAGCCGCGGGCCACGGGCGATGACCTATGGGGTTTTCGGGTTTTGGTCCGGTGCGGGGCATGCGCGACGGTCGTCGGGACGCTCGACAGCGGGAGGCAGGACGGCTTCCACGGGCTGTATCCGGCTTTGATGCTGGTCAGGACCGGGGCATGCGATGGATGTCGGCGGGGTAGATGACACCGCCGGCGCGAGCGGCATCCTTGCCGGAAGCGCAGGTGTTGCGCGGCGGGATATGTTCGGGCCATGCCGGGTCATGGCGGGGTGGTCCCGGTCGGGTTGATACCCGGCGGTGGGGCGCGTGGCTGTCGCCAACGCTCGAAGGTTTCGATGACGAGCATGCGCCCGCCACAGCACGGGCATGGCGGACGGGTGTCTTCCGGCTCCACGGCCGGTGCCTCGACGGCGGCTGGCGCAACGCCGAGCAGTTCGCGGGCACGTTCGAGATGCGCCTTGCGGGTGGCGCCGGCGAGCAGGCCGTAGTGGCGGATGCGGTGGAAGCCCTTCGGCAGGACGTGGAGCAGAAACCGGCGGATGAACTCGTCGGCGGCAAGAGTCATGACCTGTTGCCGGTCGGCGCCGTTGCAGCGATAGTCCTTGTAGCGGAAGGTGACGCCGGTCTGGTCGAAGCGCAGGAGGCGGCTGTTCGAGATCGCGACCCGATGGGTGTAGCGCGACAGATAGGCGAGCACCGTCTCGGGTCCGGCGAACGGTGGCTTGGCGTAGACCACCCAACGCTTCTTCCTGACCGGTGCCAGGTGACGCAGGAACCCACGCCGGTCGGTGAGGTGGGTCATACCGCCGTAGAACGCGAGCCGCCCGGCCTCGTGCAGCGCCGTCAGCTTGGTCAGGAACAGGCGACGAAACAGCTTGCCGAGCACGCGCACCGGCAGCAGGAACGCCGGGCGTGACGACACCCAGCGGCTGCCGTCCGACGACAATCCCCCGCCCGGCACGATCATGTGAATGTGCGGGTGGTGGGTCATCGCCGAGCCCCAGGTATGGAGCACCGCAGTGATGCCGATGCGGGCGCCAAGGTGTTTGGGGTCCGCCGCGATGGTTGTCATCGTCTCGGACGCCGCCTGGAACAGCAGCCCGTACACCGCCGCCTTGTTCTGGAGCGCGATGGCGGCGACCTCGGCCGGCAGCGTGAAGACGACGTGAAAATAGCCGACCGGCAGCAGGTCGGCCTCGCGCTCGGCAAGCCACGTGCGCGCGGCCGCGCCCTGGCACCGCGGGCAGTGCCGGTTGCGGCAGGAGTTATACGCGACCCGCCAGTGGCCACAGTCGGTGCAGGCCTCGACATGCCCGCCCATGACGGCGGTCCGGCAATGTTCTATCGCCGACATGACCTTGAGCTGGTCCAGGCTCAGATGCCCGGCATGAGCCGTTCGGTATGCAGGGCCTGCGCTGCGGAAGATGTCGGCGACCTCGAGCGAGGAGCGCACCGTGGGGTCACCCGGCGGGCGTCTTGCCCTCCATCAGCGCCATCAACTGGTCGAGCGGACCGGTGACCGCGCGGATCGTGCGTGTCGCGACCTTGGTGTAGAGCGCGGTGGTCTCGAGCTTGCTGTGTCCGAGCAGCACCTGGATGACGCGGATGTCGACGTCCTGCTCCAGCAGATGCGTCGCGAAGCTGTGCCGCAGCGTGTGGGGGCTGACCCGCTTGCGGATGCCCGCGGCCTCGGCCGCCTCGCAGACGGCGCGGTGCAACTGCCTGGTCGAGATCGGGTCGGTGTAGCTGCGGCCGGGGAACAGCCAGCCGTGCGGCAGCAGGACGCTACGCCGCTTGCCCTCGCGCCACCACAGCCGCAGCAGCTCGAGCAGTTGCGGCGAGAGCATGGCGTTGCGGTCCTTGCGTCCTTTGCCCTCCTCGATGCGGATGAGCATGCGCCTGCTGTCGATGTCGTCAGCCTTGAGGTGCGCGACCTCGGCCACGCGCAAGCCGGCGCCATATGCCACGCCGAGCGCGGCCCGGTACTTGATGCTCGGTGCCGCCTCGAGCAGCCGTGCCACTTCCTCGACGCTCAGCACGTCGGGCAGCTTCCGGGGGCGAGGCGCCAGGACCAGCTTGCGCGACAGGTCGGGACGGTCGAGCGTCACTCCGAAGAGGAAACGCAGCGCCGACACCGTGGCGCCGATGACGGACTCCCCGACACCGTGCTCGCGCTGGTACAACTGAAAGCGCCGCACGTCCTCCGCCGTTGCGGTGTCGGGCGAACGGTCCAGAAAGGCTGCGAAGGCGCGAACGTGACGGACGTAGTCGTGCTGGGTCCGCGCCCGCATCGAGCGCATCGCCATGTCATCGAGCATCCGCTGACGCAGCGGCGTGAGGGGTCGTTTGGTCCGTAAGGTTGCCATGGGGAGTTCCTCTTGCTGAAGGAACTCCATCGTCTGCCGCCGTCGCCGGGCAGCCAAACCTCAGCACAGGCGCGCTACTTCACCGCCGGTACCACTGCCGCGCAGCGGCTTCGTGCAGTGGGTCGGTCGAGACAGCTGAGTGTCCGCCGTTGAGTCGCCCCCGCGAAGCTGACGGCAGGCTAACGCGCGATCAGGACGTTCAGATCGCCAGTCACGCACCCGCTCTGTCGCTTGCGTCCGTCGCCGGGGCGGCAGCTAGGCGTGCTTCTCACGAACCCAGCTATCGCGCTCGGCGAAGATCTTCTGCATCTCCACCATGTTGTCGGTTCCCCAGGTGCATAGGGGTTCAAGCGCCTGAGCGAGGCTCTGGCCGAGCGGCGTCAGCGGCTCTGTCAAACCAACGTACCGGCTTGCTCGAGAGCCGCGCAGGGTTGGTGATTTCGGTGGCCTGAGCTATGCACGCCACGCTGTCAGTGCTGCGGTCGCGCTTGGTATTTCCCGAGGTCGGCCCCCTTTTGCCAGCTAAGTAGCAGGCAAAAGGGCAAGAAGCTCGCCTTCAATCGGCCATGTGCAGTTGCTTTGACAGCACCGTGCGACCGACTGGCCGTTCCGCCGCAGCGTCCAAGTCCCGGCGGGTGTCGGTTCCGCATCGAGGCCGAAGTTTTCCGCCGCGCGGACCAGCCGTAGCATTGGCTCAGAGATGAATTCGTCGTCGTGATTGGAGTGTGGCCGATAGAGCCTGTCGCAGTCCAGATCGGCGAACGCGCGCATTTTGCCGAGCGTCAGCAGCGAATGGCCACCGAGCTTGGCAGCCATGCCGGCGAACCGCTGGAGGTCATCCTCGTTGTGGTTGTTCTCCGACAGGAGGGCGTGGCCATTATGCGAAAGCGCGTCGACCTGGCGGGCGGCGATGCGCTCCGCAAGCCTCATGACCACGGCGTCCCAGGATCCCTGGATGTAGCGCTGCTCGGCAATGCCGAGTTGAGCCGCGAAGCCGCTCTGAGCGAAGGGGACTACGTCTGCCTGGTAAAGGGCCTTGTTACCTCCGAGGGCGCCTTGGATCATCGCCATCGTCGCCGTGAGGACGGGAGCCGCCGATCCGAGGCCGGCGAAGAGGACGGTCGGCGCCGCCAGGACTTGCTGGGCCACGACCTGATGCCATTGACCGATCCATTCGCCGTCCATGACCTCCGTCCGGAGGACGAGCTGGTCGGGGACGCTGTTCGCGTTCCCGTGGAGTTGAACCAGCGCCGCGCGGATGGGCACCGGTTCGTTCACGGTTGCCACTGTTTCGATCTCCACACCGAGTTCGGCAGCGGCGTTCTGGACTGCGAGATCGAAGTTCAGCGATAGGACGTGGCTGATGGCGCCTTCGGCCATCAGAGACACCAGCAGCTTGTAGCCGGGATTGGGCTTGGCGAGCCGCATTCGGGTGATCGGAAAACATTGGACCAATTCGGCTTGGCTGTTGCCGCACAACTCGAAGACGAGCGTGGCCAAGGCAGCCAAATCACTTGGATCTTGGCATTGGTTCGCCTGAAGGCGGCCGTTCAGCACCAGTTGGTGCTCGACACCCCGCGACAGCTCTCCGGCGAGTGGGATACTTGTCGGGGCGCCCCTCGAACAGCCGGCACCGATGACGAGCGCGACCTGTCCGCCACCGGGGGCGGAGAGACTTTGCAGCAGTTCTGCCGGTACTGTGGCCAAGGACGATCCGGAAAGATTGGGACGACGACTTCGTAGCGTTGTCCGGCGCGGGGTGCATCCCAAATTTTGCCTAAGCCGCTTCCGCCTGTTTGCCGCCCTGATCCTCGTCTCCTCCAATCTGATCGGTGTCCGGAAACATTCCAAGGGGTAGGTCCGCCCATGGCACCGTGCTCGCAGCCGGTTGCACCGACACTCAACTGGAAATTTTGCTTTCGCGCGCGCAGCTTCCTGAACCCGATCGGGTCGTTCGGCGGCTCTTATGTCGGCTTACGTTATAAGAAGACTCTCTAGGAAATCGCAGCTGAAGATGGCAAGTAGATGGCAATGTCGGCGGCTATTGATCCCGAGTGCTCCGCAAGAGCCTTCGAGCTCGCGACAGACAAGCAATCGTCGTGCAATACTTAAATTAGTGATATACTCTATAACAGCGCATAGATTTGAATGAAAGAGTATGAATGTCGCTCGCCCAATTCGCCGGAATAACGAACGCCAGCTTCCTTTCATTTACGTATAAGCTGTCTGACTGCGAACGGGCCGGTTCCCGTTATTTGGCAGCCTCTGAACCAACGGCCGGTTGGGGTTTCGTTCAAGCCACTGCGAATGTCGCCTTCTGGGTCAACGTACTGACGAGTCCCGCGAATTGTCGTATGCGGTCACTGCCTCCGCCATCGCCTGCTCTTGATCCAGTGCCCACGAACAGAGCGCTTCGAAGGGCTCGCGAAGCGAGTGGCCTAGGGACGTAATTGTATAGACGACGCCGATTGGAGTGGTCGGAATCACAGTGCGCGTGATCAGTCCGTGACGTTCCAAGCGCTTCAGTGCATCGGCGAGCGACTTGTGGGTGATGCCGTCGAGCCGTCGCTTGATCTCGTTGAAGCGTGCTGGTTGAGGGCACAGCACCGTCAGGATCATGATCGTCCACTTGTCCGCGATCTTGTCCAGCACAGGGCGGATGCGAGGCACGTCCATCATCGCCTTGCACGACAGGGCCTCCAAGTCGGTATCGCTCGCCATATCTACGCTACTCCAAGTGCGTTCTTGATAGCAGATATGCTTCGTATATCTGGTTCGCCATATCGAACGGAAGGGCTGAAGATGGCAAGAATGGCAGGCAAGGTCGCGCTGGTGGTCGGTGGAGGCAGGGGAATTGGTCTCGCGACTGCCCGCGGGCTCGCGAAGGAAGGCGCTAATGTCCTTCTGACCGGACGTCAGTCACACGAGGTGGCTGCTGCGGCTGAAAGCATTGGTCCATCGGCGCACGGCATTGAAGCCGACGCGGCGTCCCAAAGCGATCTTGAGCGAGTCGTGGCCGAGACCAAGCGTCTGCATGGTCGCATTGACGCGTTGGTGCTGAACGCTGGATTGTCGGAGCCGGCAACGATCGTCGAGGAGACCGGCGAGCATTTCGACCGGCACTTCGCCGTCAACGTGCGCGGCGCGCTATTTGGAATTCAGGCAGCGCTGCCCGTGCTGAGCGACGGAGCCTCGGTGGTGCTGGTCGGCTCGATCGCCGACGTCATGGGCGTGACGCCGTTCAGTACCTACGGGGCAACTAAGGCGGCACTGCGCTCCTATGCGCGCAGCTGGGCGGCGGAACTCGCGCCGCGTCGCATCCGCGTCAATGTCGTTGCGCCGGGACCGACCGATACGGACATGATGGCTGCAGTTTCTGAGGAGATGCGTCAGAAGCTCATTGCTCCCATTCCGCTCGGCCGCATGGCGCGAGCCGACGAGGTTGCGTCTGCTGCCGTCTTCCTCCTCAGCGACGAGGCCAGCTTTATCACCGGCGCCGAGCTTTGCGTCGATGGAGGCATGCGACAGGTGTAGCCAGGTGAACGGGCGGCGGCTGACGCGTGGCTCGGCCAGCACGCGCAATCAGCGTCGCCCGTCTCCAGTGGCAGCGGAACGGCCGATCCGCCCGAAACGCTTAGGGAAGCACGCCTCCCGCCTCTGAACGAAAGACCGAAGTTGAGCGGCGAGGAACAAGCTACGAATGTCTGGATGTGGGTCCTCGGCACGAGAGGGGAACGGCGCAAGCGCCCTGTGCCGAAGTTACCGAGCCTCTCCGGGCGGCGAGTTCGCGCGTCGCTAGACCGCGAGGATACGACGCGCCTGAGGACGCTGGCGGGCGACGGACGCATGATCGCGGTGACCGATGGCTACCATCCCGCGCTGGCCTACATCTAACGACATCGCGACGGCTTCCGCCTGAGCTTAGTGCAGGCGCGCGAGTACGTGGGCGTTCCCCGTAGGTCAGGCCGCGTCTTAGTGGAAGCTGCGGACGATGTGCCGTGAGCGTCCTAAGGGATTGAGCGTTGCTCCGACGCCGAGGAGATGCGGCTCGGGTCGGAACTGACCGTCATTCGGCAGAGGACGATATGTTGGCTTAGGACCGTCGATGTTGGAGGAACGTGTTCGGTCCAACGGCCTCGCTGTTCGCTTAATAAACGAGTTGGATGCCGCGTAATTGGAAATCTCCACGCTCGTCTTCGGCATCGACTTCAACGATGATGACGACGGCTTTATGCTGTTCCCGAAGTAGCGCTTGGGACTGGGTGGGGGTGCCAATGCCGCAGAATCCATACATCCGCGACGAAATCGTTCTGGACGCCGGCGTGCAGGAGTTCATCCTGTCGCAGCCGGTCGATCGACCCGTTTATCTCCTCGCCCGACGCGTCACCTTCGCGAGTGGTCAGGACAGGATAAAGGCAGGCGGGCGTACGCTCGTCGTCATGGCCGACGAGTTCGACGGGACCGGCGGCGTCCTCGATGCCTCCGGAGAGAACGGCACGGCTGTGGGCGGCAGGGGAGATGATGGTCCTGCCGCGGAAACACCTTTGCCGGGGCGCCCGTGGCGGCCGAAGGCGGGTAGTCCCGGAAAGAAGGGCGGAGCCGGCCAGCCCGGGGGGGCAGGCGGCGCCGTTACGCTCTACTGCCGCCGTTCGAACAACCTCAGCGTCACGGTCGCCGGTGGCAGGGGAGCGGCGGGTGGCCCCGGCGGAAACGGCGGCCGAGGCGTAAACGGGTACGTCAGCCCTTCCGATCCGGAGAACGCCAGCCAACTCGGGTCGGCTGGAGGCGGCGGTGGACGGGGAGGCGATGGCGGGGCTGGCGGCGCTGGCGGACAGCTGAGCTACTTCGGCCTCGAGGAGCCGATCGGGCTGAGCCTCGCGGCCGGCGGCGGAGTGGGAGGGCCCGGAGGCTCTCCCGGCAACGCCGGCATAGACGGCGTCAATACGCCTCAACCCGAGGCGCCGATCGAGCTTCCGGAGGGTTGGGGCTTTGGCAAGGCCGGCGTGGACGGTGCCGGGCTGAACGCGACTTCGACGCTGCTGTCCCACGCCGACTTCGTCAAGGGTATGCGCTCCGTGCTCAACGTCTACGACGTCTACGCGAACTTCTGGGCGCCCTTCCGCCTCGAGATGGGACGTCAGTTCTACCGTCAATTCCAGCCCGGCGCCGACACCGGCGAAGGCGTCCGCGCCGCTGGCGAACTTCTCGCATGCCTCGAGTTCCAGCCCGACAACGTCGAAGGCGCGCGGCTGCTGAACCAGCTCGCCGGCGCTCCCGAGGCAGCGGCCGCTGCCGAGCCCGAGAGGCGCAGGGTCGGGGGCCTGAACGTGTTAGGCCTGCCTCGCGACTACGACATGATACCGCTCTTCGAGGAGTATCAGCGCGCCTTCACTAGTTTCGCCGCGCTCGACCTGCATTTTGTCTCGATCAGCACGGACGCCGCTCTGATGGGCGAGGCGGTGTCGATCTTCGGCGGCTTCGCCGACGAGCAGGCTCGTGCCGCCGAGGCGGCAGCGACCAACGCCTCGCGGGAGCTGGGCATCGCGACGAGCGAGGCCGCGGACGCGGTCAAGGAGGTGGAGTACCGTCAGCAGCAGGCCGACCGCGCCGCGGCGGAGATCAAGGCGGCCATGGAGGAGCTCGAGCGTCAGCGCGTCGAGCTGCAGACGGCCGGTGGATCGATCTGGGGTACGCTGGCGGGCATCGCTGGGGCGGTCGTGAGCGTTGTTGCCGCCATTCCGACCGCGGGAACGAGTCTGGTCGGCCTGGTGCCTTCGATGATCGCTCTTACGAAGACCGTGGTCGACAATGCCGAGCCAATCGGACAGGCGCTGTTCGCCGGCGAGAAGCCGGATCTGGAAGTGGTGACCAAGGCCGGCAAGGAGGTGGGCAAGGAGATCGGCGAGATCGTGAAGGCCGGTCAGGCGGTCGTGAACCTCGTGGACGTCATCCGAAAGATATCGGCGGTCTCGACCTCGGACAACGCCAAGCAAGTGGCGCTGGTCAAGGAGGGCGCGGAGGCGGCGCATGAACTTCTCCTCGCGCAGCGCAGGGCCGGCATTACCCAGCAGCGCGTCGAGGCGGTTACGGTGCAGCGGGATCAGGCTACCGCTCTGGCGGGATCCGCGGCGTCGCTGCGCGACAGTGTCGATCACAGGGAGGCCGCCGTCCGGTCTCTGGCCTACACCGCAGTCCAGATCGCCGGCGCGAAGATGGAGGTCCTGCTTACGCTGGCCTTCAAGGCCCAGCGCGCGGCCGAGATCATCACGCTTCGCGACGAGACCCGAAGCGTGCTGCTGGACGCAGGCTCGCTGGGACCCGACGTGGCGGTCCGCTACCTTGAGGGTCAGATGTCCGGGGCCGAGCTTGCAAATCGCATGGTCCGGTCTTGGAGCAAGCTGATGGAGCCGATCGAGATGGAGAGACGGTATCTCGACTTCATCTCCGATCCGAACCGCGGCAGGGACGTGCTGCGACTTTCGTTCACCGACGCCGCCTCCATAGCCGCTCTGAAGAACGATCGGCGCTTCGCGTTCCGAGTCGAAACTTTGGACTTTCCCGAAGACCGAGTGGAGACGAAGGCCCGCAACATCGCGGTGGCGTTCATCGGCGCCTCGCTCCGCAACGACGTCATCTCCTGCGACATCACGCACGGGTCGCGCTACGAGCAGATGGTCGCGTCCGATCAGCCGGTCCACGTCGCGGTGCTGCAGCCGCGCACGACGACGAGCTTGGGACGGTCGGCTCCGCTGGAAACCGCGATCGATCTGGACACGGATTTTGCGGACACCAAACCTGCTCAGCTGGCCTTCTGGGGGCGAGGTGCGGGCGGCGACTATGCCGTTGCGTTTCCGCGCGAGGAGCTGGCTCATCCGGAGGTCAGCTTCGAGAGCGTAACCGAGGTTCAGGTCTGGATCGGCTACCAATTCCTGCGCCGACCGGCGCACGTGGCCTGAAGATAGTTCGATAGCGCCTGCTCGACCCGCCGACGCCTTGTTAACCGTTCCTAGATCGAAGCGTTGATAAAGGGGTTCAGACCACTCCCCGGAACGCTCCAAGGGCTCGGGCACGGAGATGAATGAGCGACCGGAGTTGGGAGGCGGGCGGGAGGGCTTGAGTGACCGCTAATGGGTCATCATCTTCGTAAAAGCGCTCTTTAATCAACCGCCTTGCAATTCACGTGTGAACGATTGTGCATCCTTGCCAAGCAGGCTCAGCGCGCTGCCGAGCAGGTGGCTGTTCTCTCGAAAGCGATGGACCGATGCGACATTTTCCTCCGCGGCGGACGAAATCTGCTTGCTCGCCTCTGCCAGCCGGCGGCTGCGCTCGCGCACGCTTTCCAATAGTGCGTCCAGGTGGCGGACCGAGGAGGTTTGACCGCGCGTCATCCCGACGACGTTCTGCGCGACCGTATCTAGGTCGGCGATCAGGTTGTTAAGACTGTCGGTG